>JAIQGE010000007.1 GCA_020072815.1 Terriglobia bacterium
CGTCGCCATCAGCGCCCCATCCTTTCCCGCATGAACTTCTGTTTGCAGTTGTGCGCCGTTCCTTTTCGGAGGCGCGCGCCGCAGTCACCACAAGGCGGATTGTCGGCGTTCCACTGTTCGCGTCCGCGCGCGATCGCGAAGGTATACGTCCACTTTCCATCCTTGATGGGGATATCTATCGTTTGCTGGGCTTCGCTGGCAGCCTCGCGAGGTTGGGCGCAGGATGCGCCGCGCTCCTTGCATCCGTCTTTTTGTCTCTGAGCCTGAATGTGTCGCAGCGTGCCATTAGGCACCAGCCTTTTTCTGCGCGCGCGTGGCAAGAGCGGCTGTGAGTTGTTTTTCCGCGTTAGCGTTGCTCAAACACAAGGCACCGACTAGCTTCCGCGTTGACCGGAACAACGTGACTCGGAGTACTTGCTCACCTTCCGCAATGGTGAGCATGGCGAACAGCACGCGCCTTGGTCTCTTCCCGCCGGCCAGAGTTTTCTTCGCGGCGTCGCATACCGCACCTTCTAACCGGAACATCGCGACGGCGTTCGCGTCCGCGATTGCGATCATCAGATGCGGCTGCTTTCCTGGATTTATGGCTTGGTCCTTCACTAGCGAGGCTCCCCTGAATTGTGATTTGAGTTTCAGATTTCGGAGATTGCTCGCCGTGCAAGCGGCCCGGAGCAGCAGTCAGTCTCCAGGCGGACCGGAGAAGTATTTCCAGTCCAGGGCAGCGAAGTAGTGCCGCCCTTTACTACGTTTCAGAAGTTACCACACCTTCTTTGCAAACTGCCAATCGCGCAGCAGCGCTAGCCACGCAACGTGGCCAGCTCGCCGGCATATGCCTTCGCCAGGAGATCGGCGGCCTTCGTAGCCATGGACGCCACGTCGGACGCGCTCACACTGACGCGGTGGTCTTTGCCCCTGTCCAGGATGTTGTTAAGAAAGTCGGTCAATTTGGCCTTAAGCGTGCCTGCCATTGTCGCCCCGAGATTGAGCTTCGCCATAGCGCTAGACACGGCTTCTCCTGCCTGAAATACCTCGCCGGCGTCAAGGATCATCTCCTGTTTCCCAGCAAACACCTTTGCGAAAAAGCCGCGAAGCTCACTCTCGACAATTTGCTTGATATGGTCTGCTTCGAGGACATCGGTAGCCATGCAAATCTCTCCATGGCGAGCGAGCGTGAGAGCTTCGCCAAACGAGAACCCGCGCTGCTTGGAGATGGCCATCGCCGTGTCGCGCAATGTGATCGACGTGATGTCTACATAGCTGCGCCGGTCGTCGCTCAATTTGAGGGTATCTGCCGGATTCACTCTATTCCAGTCCTGAGTGGCAATCTTGTTCCGCAGCCCATCCGCGTATGCTTGCACGCAGGCATCAGCGGCGTTCGCAACTACTGAGCGGGCATCGGCGGGGCTAAGACCTTCGCCCGCAGTGTTGCCCATTAGACTCTTGTTCAAAAAAACACTAAGAACGGCTTCTATTCCGTCTACAAGCTGCCGCCCCAGACCCAACTTTTCCAATGCGGACTCAACCTGGGCGACTGCTTCGTTAATGAAGGTATTGATTTGCCGAGGACCGCCCGGAGCCGTAAGAATCGGAATCCATCGAAGCATTGCATCAGTGCACGGTTGCCGGATCGACTCCGCGTTTGTGGCGTCCGACATGTTGGAAACAGGTTCACGGCGAGCGAGCGTCAGAGCTTCGCCGAAGCTGATCCTCTTCTCGCGTGCTATCCTCGTGGCTGTCGCGGCCAGCCCTTCGTTGATTACCGGGTAACGCATTGTTCCACCTCGCATTCACGTAGGACGCCACTCTGGAGCAAGTCCGCGGCCTCGGCGGGCGTCAACCACAGCTTCTCGCCAATCGCCACTCTACGGCCAGCGATACCGATTTGGTCGAGCGCTTCATACAACTGATGACTTGTCGACTTCTTTCTTTCGCCTGGGATTCGAACACTGTTGACGGCGCTCGACGCCAAGAGGAACACTCCCTTTGCCGACGCAGTAAGCTCCTCGATGGTCTTCGCCTTCGCTTCAATGAAGACCCGCATGTTGTTTGCAGAAATACGAAGTGAGTCGCCAACTGATTCCAGATGCGTTTTGTCAAACCCCCGCAGCAGTCCGTCGATTTGATTGGCACTGGAAGCAAGAGCATCCATGGCCTGCTTAAGCTCTTGTGTCAGCTCCACGATGCGAGCAGGCCCGGATTCCGCAGATGCCAGCGATGAATCAACCAGTTTACACAGTTGATCGCGCTTCGCCTGTTTTGTCGCGGTTTCAAGCTCACTGCGGAATGTCTCCAGCTCCGCCGATAGTGCTGCGATTGCCGAGCCATCGTCGGCCAGCTCGCGCCGAGCAGTCGAAATGCCCTCATCAATCTCGCGCAGCTTTGCCTTTGCCGCCGCGTCGCCGGTACGCGCTGCGACAACAACTCTGGTGCGCCCTGATTCAAATCCCGCGATACACTGCGCCAGTTTCCCTTGGGATTCGCGAAGCGAGGCGAGCGTACCCTCATGCGCTTCAATCTGCTTTTGCAATGTGACGATGCTCACGTCTCTCTCCTTTTTTACTCCCCTACTTCTTGCCGTTTCGGGGGCAAGGCCCACTCGGGGCAAATCAGCCGAGTGAGCCCCACATGCCGCCCCGATGCGCCGGAGGATGCTAGCGCACAGCTCAATGTTTTTCCTTAGCAGGGCAAAGCCACCCCACCACTCGACCGAATACCGTTAAGTCTGGAAACATCTCCACTGTCCCAGAGTCCAAGCGAGCAAGGAAAATGTCCTTAAGCCCCGGCCTCGCTAACAAGCAGTCCCCCCCTTTAATACCAGCAGGTCTCTTCTTCAGAAAACCAGCCAGGTAGTTGCCTTTGGCGGATATGGCGATGAACGCTCCTGCTTCGAGTGCGTTTAAATCTGTTCCCGATGGATCAACCAGCAGGATATCCCCCTCCGCGAAGGGCTTACCTACAGTAGGCAAATCGGCCGCTTCAAACGACTGCCATCTAATCGTGAACGGCTTCCCTTCGCTCCGCACTCGCAAAAAGCGCGTCGAGAACTTATTGACGATCATCCAGTCTTTGAACTGTTTATCTTCCGGTCCTTCAAGAGAGCGTATGTGAATATCGTCATCGGCTGCTGAAGATGTGCGGTCTGCTCGAAGCTTGTCGCCTATCGATTCCAACACTCCTAACTCCACTCCAGCCTCACCCAAAAACCAGATCGCATCGTCGTAGCGCTTCTGTTCGGCGGCGACCTTGCCGAGTCTCACTAGAAGATCAGTTGAAGGCGGTTTCGCACCGCTCTGACATGCAGACACCAGGGACTGCGGCACTCCTAAAGCGTCCGCAAATTGCCCCTGATTCATGCCAGTAAATTCCTGGAGCGCCCTTATCTTCTCCGGATACTCGGTCTTTGGCTTCATTTTCCTCTTGCTTTTGTTTACCATTTGATATTACTCTACTTATCGTTTGTTAAATCTGCCAAAGTGAGGGCATTAAATTGGCAACCTCGCCAGACCAAGACACAGCGCTTCGGCTGCTTGTAACCGAGATCATTAAACGCTGTCCAAAAAAAAGGGAACAGATCGCCGAGGAGCTGAGTTCTCGGCTCGGCCAGCATATCACGGTGCACATACTGAATTCATATACCTCAGCCGTCAACCGTTCTTCCCGTTTCCCCGCAGCTTGGCTCGAAGCGTTCAGCGAGATCGTCGGCGATGACCGACTCGAAAAGTATGTCATCAGCAAACGTAACCGTGACGTGTTGGAGTTTGGAGAAGCAGCCGCGAACGTTCTCACAGAGACGGTACGAAAAGGACTGCGTTTCATTGCGCGCAGAAAGCCGCGCAAAGGGAAGCGCGTTTCCAAGCATGGGAGCGCCTGAAATGTCAAACATCAGCACCCCCGTGGGAACCTCGCTGGTCAATAGGTCACGTAGGGTAGCCCCACAAATTCTTTTGAGGGGCCTTGTCACGCGCAACACCGGGCAAGGAATTGATTTGGTAAGGGGGATCAGACCCCCAAAGCGGAATTTTTAGCTGAGAGAGCGAAATGGCAGAGACGGCAAACACGAAAACAGAGATGCGGACGGGTAAGCATCGTCCCGGATACCGCCCTCCGCGCATGGGGGAAAAGCGCCGCACCCGGCAGCCGTTGTGGATCGACCGGCTCGGGCAAAACGTGCGCGACGCAATTGTCGAAGAACGCGCGTTGGGGAAGACCTGGTTGCAGGTATCGCAAGCCGTTTCGCCACTTGCCGGGCGGAGACTTGCTTGTTCGACCCTTGCTCGCTGGTTTGACCTTCGGATTGAACAGCCGCAAAGGGAAGCGCAGGGATCAGCAGCCTTGCTGTCCGCAATGCTCAGGCTTACTCAATTGATTGAATCTCGTTTCCCGCAGACTTCAGCAAAGGAGCAAGTCTCTCTGTAGACACTGTTTTTTTATGCCACCACGCGCCGACTGGATTACGTTCGCCGAGCTTGTCGCCATCACCGGGTGGGACAGGAGCACAGTGTTCCGCAAGCAGGGAAGCGGGGAACTGAAGACGCGCCCCGGCGCGCGCATGGGCAACGGCAAGTCCTCTCAACAGTACAACGCCAGCGACCTGCCTATGGACTTCCAGGCCAAGCGCCTTACACAAAAGATCACCGCCGCGCCGTTGGCGCTGGTGAAGTCTTCCGAGCATCCCGTTGTCAAATTGGACTCGCCAGACAGCGACAAGGTCATCCGCTCGCTGGCGTCGCTCGACCCGGAAGACAGGAAACAGGCCGAGCAGCGGTTGCAGGTTATCGCTCCGATGATCAAATTCGTCAACACGAAGAACGGCAGCACGCCGCTGTTCAAACTCGGTGCAGGAAGCGCCGAGATTACCAGCCTGAGTGAGATCGTGAAGCACTTAGTCACGGTTGGCCTCGGCTCAGAGAGTTCCATCTGGAGATGGTGGAAGGCATACAAGCGCGGCGGACCGGGCGCCCTGGCGGACGGACAACGTAGCGACGCCAACCTGTCGCGCTTCTTCAGCCGGCACAAAGATGCTGCGGCCTTCGCCACCAACAAATTCTTGAACGAACGCCTGAGCGTGCGGCTTACGCACGAGGCTTTAGATCGTGAATGGCATCGCCTGCGTTTAAACGCCGGCGACGCGCCGCCAAGCTATGAAACCACGCGCGTCTTCCTGAACAGCCTTTCGCCTATCATCTCCCCGGTCTCTCCCGCGATGAAGCTCGCAAAATACTTCGGACAGAGCTTCCGAAGATCGCCGCCGCCTCCATGGAGAAGATGATCGACCAGTGCTTTGAGGCCGACTACTACCGCGGTGAAAAGCGCAAATATATTTCGGCCCGGCTGCTGTTCTTTGCCATTGAAGAGGCACGGCTGCGGAAGAACGAGGCGGACGCGGCGGCGCTGGCGAAGGGAGCTAGCGCATGAGCCACGAGCTTGCCAATTCGCGGAACGCGCAACTGTGGCCGTCGCAATTGTCGGCTTTGCATTCGCTCTTCCATTTATATGCGCCGCGCTTCCTGAACCTCGGCCCTGACAGCGCCGCGCGCAACGAGCGTCTGGCGTGGGCCTCTGGAATTGTCGGGCATGAATTGGACAGCTTTTCCTCGCTGCTCCCGGATGAGGCCGCGCGGCTGATTGACCTGATGAAGAAAGCGCTCGGCCAGGAGATCACACCCGCTCGGCGTAGGCTTCCAGATCGCGACCAGGCGCACGCCTACGGAACTGCGGGAAGACGCGCCAACCCTTCGAATGAAATACGTCTCGTGGACGCGCCAACATTGGAGCTGCTCGGCGATTTGCGCTTGCAGCTCGGCTGGACGCCTGAGCGCTTCGCAGGTTTCCTTAATTCCACGTCATCGCCCGTGCGCGGCGGAGCGATCCGCACGCTCGGAGAAGCGAACAGCGTCATTTGGGCGCTAAGGAACATGCTGCGCAGAGCGGCGCGCGCAGCCAACCCCAACGAGAAGGGAACTCACACACAAAAGAAAGGTTTGAAGCGCAGGTCCGCCATACACGGCGGAACCGGCTTTTTGTTCTGAAACAGAGAGAGGCAACGACTATGACAAGGACCACGAAACAGACACCCCCTAAGAACCTTTCAGAGCGCGACCCTGAGCTTTACCGCGCTCTTCGACGGACTGCGGGACAACCAACAACCGTACAGGAGAACGAAGAGCATGGGAACGCTGCGCGACTGCTATCGTTCAAGGCAATCAACAGCAGCGAGTATGCCGGCGAAGCGCCGGCAATGGACATTGTGCTCGCTCGGCAACTCCGCGCGGACCTGAGCTTCGACTTGCATCTAACGAGTGCGTGCAGCGACCGCGGCATGCTCAGCGACAGTCTGCAAACAGCTTTGTTATTGGCGCAATTCATTGCGCTCGTTCTTCCGTGGGCTAGAGCTGCACAGGGCACCACGGGCGTTCGCGCAAGCCTTCTGATTGCCGAGTCTTTCGAACGCACCTGCCTCGGGTCGGTCATTCCCGCAAACAACGATTTTTTTAATACAGGCAAGAGCTGTGCCAGCGGCAAGGACGCATTTATGCAGCGCGGCTATGCGATTCAGTCTGATCCAACGTTCCGCGAAGTATTGCTGGCCAATGATTCCCATGTATACCTGACTCGTCTGGCGAACTGGAGCGAGGCCGGCGACCAAGACGCGAAAGAGGTGTTCTTGTTTGTCTTGAATCACGAACTAGCGAGCTGCGACAGCATCTCTCTCTAAAAACAACAAACGCACCGAGACCGTGCGATCAACACGAACCCCGGTGCTAACCACAAATCGAAAAGAGGCTTCGACCCATGGCTAAGACCACTCTAGCATCACTCCTGCTCGCCATCACCTTGAGCATCATCGCTGGCTGCGGCGGCTGCTCACTCGCTCCGCCCCAAACGTCCACGCCCAAGCCGTCCGCCATCACGGTCACCTGGCAGTTTCAGGATGGTAATGGCTACCACATGTGGATAGATCGTTCGTCGCTCGGTTGCGCGTTCGGCGTGTGCGACTCCGATCTCCAGCTCTGGCATTTTCACAAAGACCACTGCGAAAGCTATTGGAACGGGCGAACGCCCGCGCAATGCGCAGTGGCCACTCACCTGGATGAACTGTGGTTTGTCCTGCACCATGATGCAGACGGCGCGTGGCGCTGCATCGGCTTCAATTACGTTGACTATCTCAGCCGCAAATGGAAGGTGCAAATTCTCACCGTGGCCGGCCACGCGCCCGGCTATACCATCATCCCTGCATCGGTCACGGCAAGCGATCCACCTACTTCTTACGATGCCATCGTGCAGCGCGATCCGCCCGGCGATATTTCCAGCGACTTCACGCCGCCGCCAGGCGCGGTTAACTTCTCTAGCTCCTGGCAGACTGTGGCGGGGTTGGAGCAGTTCACCTCGGCTTTCACCGGCACCGTTTCCGCGCTCATGTCGCATCAGCACGAAGGCTGCCTAGACGAGCATTGGGATTTCGTCAACGGCGAGCCGGTGTTCTTTGGAGCGCTCGTCGGCATCGGCGACAACGCGGACTGTATCCCGTTGCCGCCCGCGCAAGCGATGGTGCGCGTGCGCTGAGAGCGCGTACAATTCTGACTTATCGTCGCGGGATGGCTGCCGGTGGCCATCTCGCATTTTGCTTTGAAAGAGAGAGAGAGGGAACCTTTGTGATGACCTTTAGGAGATACTCGTTGTGTGTGCTCGCAATGCTGGCATCTGGCTTTTGTTTGATGGGACAGACCAGGCCGAGCGCTGGTCATGAACCCGCAGGCGCGCCTGGAATAAGCGAGGGCTTTCGAAGCGCAGCGGAGAACGTTGTTGATTGCCTCGATGGAGCGGAGCTTATAGCCGACAAGTCCGATGTTGTGTTCTTTCCGCAGAGTCTCCAGTGTCGCGCGATGCTCCGTAGATTGGAGAGGTCCGCCGCCACGACACAAGAACACTCGAGGCAATAATGCGACTAGGATTTCATGCGACTAGGATTTGGCATTTCCTAGTCGCACCGCCATAAGACTCAACGGCTTACAGCCGCTTCTTGACACTTTCCGTCCCACACCACTGTCATCTTTTAAAAATCCACCCAACCCCACGCCATCCCCCCAACCCCACGCCATCCCGCAACATCCCGCAATATTCCGCGACGTTCCGCGACTGTCATCTACTTTCTGTTTCCCCACGCGGAGGCGCGGAGAAGCAAAGAAGAATTGGCCGCGAATGCACGCGAAAACGCGCGAATCAAAAAAAACCGAAGTCAGGGATGGAAGCGTACTAAAGCCTGTTTGCGCGACAACCCGCACCTCTCCTGATTCGTGTTCATTTGCTTTGATTCGCGGCTAATCTTTGTTTTTCTCCGTGTCTCCGTGCCTCCGTGGTGAATAGCCCCCGTCGCTGGTAGTATTCCTTTGTTTGCTTCGCGGTGAGGCCATCTAGTGCGCCGAACCGCGTGCTGCAAGCGCGGATGACACGCGGCGCAAGGTGCAATCTTAGGCGGTTTGGAGCGGAGCGACATGAAGAGAAGAATAGCTGTCGTCCCCGGCGACGGCATCGGCAAAGAGGTCATTCCCGCGGCCATCAAAGTTGTTGAGGCTTCTGGTGCGGCGGTGGAGTTCACGCACTTTGACTGGTCGGCTGACCGGTATCTCAAAGACGGCACCACCATCCCGCCGGACGGCTTTGCCATGCTGGAGCGCGACTTTGACGCCATCTTCGTGGGCGCGCTGGGCGATCCGCGCGTGCCAACGAACATCCACGCCAAGGAAATCCTGCTGGGCATGCGCTTCAAGATGGACCTGTATGCCAACGTGCGTCCGGTGAAGGTGCTGGACGAGTCGCTGTGTCCGCTGAAAGGCGTGAAGCCGGAAGAGATTGATTTTGTGGTGGTGCGCGAGAACACCGAAGGCCCGTACGTGGACGCTGGCGGCGTGCTTAAGCAGGGAACCGCCGACGAGATCGCCACGCAGGAAGATTTCAACACCCGCAAAGGCGTGGAGCGCGTGGTACGCTTCGCGTTTGAACTGGCGCGCAAACAGGGCCGCAAGAAAGTGTTGATGTCCGACAAGTCCAACGTTATGACCTACGCCGGCGGGTTGTGGCAGCGGGTGTTCAAACTCGTCGCCGCCGAGTACGCGGACATTCAGGCGGCGCACATGTACGTGGACGCGCTGTGCATGCACATGGTCCTGAACCCCAAGCAGTTTGACGTAATCGTGACCAACAACATGTTCGGCGACATCATCACCGACCTGGCCGCCGCGCTCCAGGGCGGGCTGGGGATGGCCGCCAGCGGAAATATCCATCCGGGAAAGACGTCCATGTTTGAGCCGGTGCACGGCTCGGCGCCGCCGTTCGCGGGGAAGAACGTGGCCAATCCCATTGGGGCGATCTCCACGGCGGCCATGATGCTGGAACATCTGGGCTTCGCCAAAGAAGCCGGGCGGATCAATCAGGCGGTGCTCGAAGCCGTGCAGCAGAAGAAGACGACGGCTGACATCGGCGGGAGCCTGGGGACGAAGGAAGCGGCGGAGTGGATTGCTGCTTCTTTATCCCGAACGCAGTGAGGGATCCCTATCGGCTTCGTCATTGCCGGCTAATGGCGTCGAACTGAATTGCCAAAATCGCCGGAATTGCCAAAATTGCCAGGAGTGAAAAAGCCGCTAACCTCGTTTAGGCCATCGCTTAGGTCATCCAAGGCGTGCTGAGCGGGCCGTTCTTTCACCGTTTTGCGCTGGAAGCGCGAAAAAGAAACCATTTGCCATGTTCAAACAACAGACCCCAACTAAAAATTCAGCAGTTCGCTGCAAGAAATTCTCATTTCACATTTTATTTTCTGCAATTCCGTACATTGTTGCTTCACAAGCTAACTACGGTTGGCTATACTGTATCTGCGTAGGAGAACGCCCGTCATGAAACACATAACGCAAATCTCGTTGCGGAGGCTGACAGAACTAGTTGCTAGTTCTGATAGCCCATGGGCGTTTGGCAATTACCTTAGCTAACCTCAAGCGCTTCAGTCCTAAGCAAACCCTGTAACACACCCGCTGTACCGGCACGTGCGCCGGAAGCGAAACCATTTCCGCTGGGTGGCGAAGTCTGTGGTTACTTCGACACGTAATCGACCAGATGCCATAGGCGTTTGTTCCCCCAGCGATGGGCTCCCAACCGGTTGTTCAACAAGGGCGTCAGGCCCTGATTTTCATTGGCCATTTCGGCGCGAGCGGACTCGCGCCCCGAGACAAATTGATATCGCCATGGTTCGGTCAGTGGCGGAGATTGCGGATACTTCGCTTTCCAATCGAAGGCGGCGCAAGCTGCCATCCGCAGTCGTGTGTTCCCTGACCCTGAAACATCGTCAGTGGCGAAGGCAAGAGTTACTTCTACCTCGAAGGTCGCAGGTGCAAATCCTGCCGGGGCGCAAGCTCCGTAGCTCAGTAGCAGAGCGGCGAGCCCAAAAACTCTTACCGACTTATTCCCTGGCGACTATTTTTGCCGGTGGTGAAGGCTTGGGTTACTTCACTGTTAATGAAGGCTAAGCTCGCAAGAGCTTTTCCGACCCGAGGCCGATTGTTCCCCGGCAGGTTCAAGGTTGTAAGAAAGAGTTTCACCAGGGCGGAACCCAGGCTGGTTGCAACACCTGAGTTCCTTAGCAGCAGTCAACGTTGGAAACAAGTTTCACCGGTGGTGGAGGCAGGAGATACATCGCCTGTCCGTGGACGCGGGTAACCGCCAACTCATCGCGCGCGCAAATTCGGCGCATGATGGGAGCGCAAGTCCCGCCGGCATCTCGAGTGCTGTAGTTCAATTGAGAACAACGGACCTAATTCTCCGGTCAAATGTTCCCCGTGAGGAATTTGGTTCCAACGTAAGCTGCTTTACGAAGTATCGTCGGTGGCGAAGGTCCGGGTTACATCGCCTGATAAACGACCGGCCTAATAGGCTGGAATACCTGGATCGCTGGTTCCCCGGCGAATTTTCCGCGGCCTGCGGGCTGCTTAGAAAGTTCGTTTATGGACTTACGAAAAGTGTATGGTGGTACGCCGGTGGGGCAGGCATCGCAATGCGACACCTGTGTTTACGCGCGCATCATTCGTGGCTACTCAGAGAGTGAGAAAATCACGCTTTGCGATCGTCTGCTCGAGGTGATCCGCATTCCCTTTCGTGTCCGGGAGTGCACTGACTACGTTGACAAACGGCTGCCTTGCGTTGAAGACCTGGAAGATATCGCGTGGCTGTTGAGAAGCAAGAGCGCCGGTAAGAAAGCAGGCTTCGTCGCGGTCAATGAATTGCGGGATTCTCAAGTTGCGGAAGAACAGTCGCAAGAGCTTCCGGAAGAGATCCCGGAAGTGATACCCGAAGACGTCCCGGAAGAGGTTCCCGAACAGATGCCGGCTGCTACGGCAGCCAGGAAATAAGCTATCGCGGGCGGAGGCGCCTGCGGTCCACAAACAAAGAAGAGGAAAACATCATGGCTCGCATGAACACGCTCAATCTCGGCAACCTGCCCTGGTTCAAGGGACACCGCACGCATGAAGGCGCGCCGGCGCGGCACATCTCCGCGGAGCAGCAGCTGCGGCGCTCGGTGCTGGCCTGCATGCTGTGGGAAGACCAGTTCTATGAGGACGGAGTGGCCATCGCCGGCCGTATCCGCGAGCTGGTGGCCAAGGTGCCGGCGGAAAAGGTTGCCGCGCTGGCGGTGGAAGCCCGCACGCAGATGAAGTTGCGTCACGCGCCGCTGTTGCTGGTCCGCGAGATGGCGCGTCTGGCGACGCACCGTGCGCTGGTCGCGGAGACGCTGGCCCGCGTCATCCAGCGTGCCGACGAACTCAGCGAGTTCGTGGCGCTCTACTGGAGCGAAGGCAAACAGCCGCTTTCGGCGCAGGTGAAGAAGGGGCTGGCCGCGGCGTTCACGCGCTTTGACGAGTACGCGCTGGGCAAGTACAACCGCGCCGCGCCGGTAAAGCTGCGTGACGTACTGTTCCTGTGTCACGCCAAGCCGGTGGACGCAGCGCAGGCCGCGCTGTGGAAGCGCCTGGTGGAAGGCGAACTGGCAACGCCGTACACCTGGGAAGTTGCGCTTTCCGGCGGAGCCGACAAGCGCGAAGCCTGGGAGCGCCTGCTCAGCGAGAACAAGCTGGGCGCGCTGGCCCTGTTGCGCAACCTGCGCAACATGGCGGAAGCCAAGGTCAGCGAGCAGGCCATCCGCGACGGCCTGGCGCGCATGAAGACCGAGCGTGTTTTGCCTTTCCGCTTTATCGCTGCAGCGCGTTACGCTCCGCAGTGGGAGGCGGAGATCGAACAGGCGATGTTCCGGGCGTTGGTTGCGCAGAACAAGGAAGGCCAAGCCAAGCTGCCGGGAAAGACCGTGCTGCTGGTGGACGTCTCCGGCTCCATGGACGCGCCGCTCTCGCGCCGTTCAGAGATGCGGCGCAATGACGCGGCCTACGGGCTGGCGGTGTTGCTGCGCGAGATCGCCGAGCAGGTGAGCATCTACACTTTCTCCGATGATCTGGTGCGCGTGCCGGCACGGCAGGGGTTCGCTCTGCGTGACGCGCTGAACGCCAGCCAGCGTCACAACGGAACGTACCTGGGCAAGGCGCTGCAGGGTCTGGACGAGAAGTACGACCGCTTGATCGTGATCACCGACGAGCAATCGCACGATTCCGTCCCCAACCCCAAGGCGCGGGGCTGGATGCTGAACGTGGCCAGTTACCAGAACGGTGTCGGCTACGGCGCCTGGATGCACGTGGATGGCTGGAGCGATTCGGTCATTGAGTACATCCGCGCGGCCGAGCCGGTGCTGGAGTAAAACGTTGCCGCTGATCGTTTGTTCGAAAGTTCGTTCGACGATCAGCGGCATTTTTTTAGCTCTTGTGCCGCACCTACGGCGCTCGCATCGTTCTTCCTGCCTTCCCAGGCCTGCCGGCCTGGGCTAACTCATTTCGCGCCTACGGCGCTGGGCCGTCGCCTGGTTCGCAGCACGTAACTCCCCAAGTTGTTGGCTTTTCCGTTGCAAACCCGCACAGCGAGGGCGCCTCCAACGCCGTGACGCGAAAACGTGTGCCGGGGACCGCGGGCTGTGCCACGCGAGCGAAGGGGCAGTACGAGTTGATCCGCTACCAAACAAAGCTATCGAAACAAAGCACCGCGGCGCAGAGCGTACAATATCTTGCAGCGCTGATTTGGATGCCCATGGTCCGCTGAAAATGGGATGGCCAATCGCAAGGAGAGCAAGTTCCCGCTGATCTATTCAATGAAAAAATCTTTCTTTTCTTTCCTCGTTGTTTTCTGCCTTTTAACCACTCTTACTTGGGCGCAGAGCCCGCAGCCGTCTTCTTCTCAGCAACCGTCTTCGCCGTCGCAACCCGCGCCCCAGCAAACGCCCGCGCCGTCGGCCACCAGTCCGCAGGCAGCGTCCCCGCAAGCTTCGCCACAAAAGCCGCAAGTCCCGCCAGCGCACGTGGATACGGAAGACACGGAGGAGATGGAGGGCAACCACAAGCTCACTCCGGACGAAGCCAAAGAACTGCTGGCAACCGTGGACGAAGTGCTGCACTTTGTCAGCAAAGACACGCTGCTGCCCATCAAGCACGAGGTGAAGAAGGCCATCATCAGTCGGGAGCAGGTGGAAAAGTACATCAGCGAAAAATTCAAGACGGACGTGGACCGCATCCGCTTTGAGCGCTCCGAACTGGTGCTGAAGAAGTTTGGCTTGCTGCCGCGCAATTTCAACCTGCACGACTTCATGATCAAGCTGCTGGCCGAGCAGGTGGCCGGGTTTTACGACGAAAAAACCAAGACCATGAACCTGCTGGACTGGATTTCTCCCATCATGCAGAAGCCGGTGATGGCGCATGAGCTCACCCACGCCCTGCAGGACCAGAGCTATGACCTGCTCAAGATGAGCAAGCATGATGAAGAGATTGAGAAGCGCAGCCTGCAGGACCTGAAAGCGGCCATTGACAACGATGAGCAGTCCACCTGCCGCAGCGCGGTGATGGAAGGCCAGGGCATGATCGTGCTGCTGGATTACATGCTGTCCCAGGTGGGCAAGAGCGTGGAAGATTCCCCGCAGTTCGTGGACATGATGCAAAGCTCCATGGACAAAAGCGGAGACGGCAAGAGCCCGCTGTTTGACAGCGCGCCCCTGCTGCTGCGCGAAGAACTGATCTTTCCTTATCGCCAGGGGACGAATTTCATCAAAGAGTTGCTGATGGCGGGCGGCAAGAAGCTGGCTTACACCGGCGTGCTGGACCGCATGCCGCAGACGACGCATGAAATCCTGCAGCCCAAGGAATATCTCGCCGGACATCACATTCCGCCGCTCTATCTGCCCGATTTCAGCTTCCTGAAAAAAGACTACGAGCCCTTCGACGTGGGCGCGGTCGGCGAATTTGATGTGACGATTCTGCTCAAGGTCTATTCCGAAGATGCCGTGGCCAAGCGGCTCAGCCAGGACTGGCGCGGCGGCTCCTACTACGCTGCCGGTCGCAAAGGCGCCAAGCCGGGCGACACCAACTCTTCTTCCCACGTGGGCCTGTACTACGCGTCCAAGTGGGCGACGGAGGCCTCGGCGCAGGAGTTCGCCAGGATTTATCTCTCAGCCCTGCCGCAGCGCTATAGCGGCCTGCAACATCTGGCCGATGATCCAGCAAAACCTGGGTTGAAACGCTACACCAGCGCTGACGGCCCTATCTTTGTTCAGCAGACCGGCGCAATGGTGGTGGCGGTGGAAAGCTTTGACGCCGCGTATGCCGACAAGCTGATCCAGGCGGGGTTGAAGCAGGCGCAGTAGGGCGAAACACACGGCACGAAATAAGCCAGTCAACGATTGGATGATCTGGCTCTTCGAAATAAAGAATGTGGAGTGTCGCCCCTACGGGGCTTGAATCGTTTTTCCCGCCTTCCTCAGGCCTGCCGGCCTGGGCTAACTCATTTCGCGCCTACGGCGCTGGGCACAGGATGGCCTGTGCGGATTTGTCGTGTCGTAGACGAACGGTATTGGAGCTAGATCATTTCGCGCCTACGGCGCTGGGCACACGATGGCTCTGCGCGGACTTGTCCTTTCGTAGACGAACGGTATTGGAGCTAAATCATTTCGCGCCTACGGCGCTGGGCACATGGCCTGTGCGGATTTGTCGTGTCGTAGGCGAACAGCATTGGAGCTAGATCATTTGGCGCCTGCGGCGCTTCGTTCAAAATGACATCGTCGCGTCTTATCTGCGCCCTTCGCTATAATCACGAGTTTGAATATTGCTTGAGGAGAAGACTGTTTGCAGCGAGCTGAGATTGGCATTATCGGCGGCAGCGGTTTGTATTCCATGCCCGGGCTCACCAACATGGAAGAAGTCACGGTGCAGACGCCGTTTGGCGAACCGTCAGACGCCTTCGTACTGGGCACGATGGAAGGCCGCAAAGTGGCGTTTCTCGCGCGTCATGGACGCGGGCATCGCATCCTGCCCAGCGAGCTCAATTTTCGCGCCAACATTTACGCGATGAAAGACCTGGGCGTGGAGCGGATCTTTTCCGTCTCCGCCGTGGGCTCGCTGAAAGAAGAGCACAAGCCCACGGACTTCGTGATCCCTGACCAGTTTATTGACCGTACGTTTCACCGTGTCTCAACGTTCTTTGGCCATGGGATCGTTGCCCATGTAGGCTTCGGCGATCCGGTATGTCCGGAAGTGGGGACGGCCATCGGACAAGCCTGTAAGGACATTGGCGTAGTGGGCAAGTCCGGCGGGACATACGTCTGCATGGAAGGCCCGCAGTTTTCGACGAAGGCGGAATCGAACCTGTACCGCAGCTGGGGCGCGGACGTGATCGGCATGACCAACCTGCAGGAAGCCAAGCTGGCGCGCGAAGCCGAGATCTGCTACGCCACCATGGCCATGGTGACCGACTACGACTGCTGGCATCCGGAGCACGATTCGGTCACGGTGGAGCAGATCGTAAGAGTGCTGAACACCAATGCGGAGAACGCGGCGAAAGTGGTGAAGCAGGCCATCGCCGTGATGCCCAAAGAGCGCAAATGCAAATGCGGGTCGGCCTTGGAGTTTGCGCTGCTCACCGATCCCACCAAGATTCCCGCGGCCACGCGGCAGAAACTGGCGCTGTTGCTGGACAAATATCTCGCCAAGACCCAGGAGGGCAAGCCCTAGTGTCCTTGCTTGTGGTAGGTTCCGTTGCGTTTGACGCCATCAAAACTCCTTACGGCAAGACCGACAAGATCCTGGGCGGCGCGGCCACGTATTTTTCTTTGTCGGCCAGCTTCTTCACGCCGGTGCGCGTCGTCGCCGTAGTGGGCGAGGACTTCACGGAAAAAGAAGAGCAGGTCTTCCTCGCTCGCAAGATTGACATCAGCGGCATCGCGCGGGAAGCGGGCAAGAGCTTCTTCTGGGCCGGCGAATACGGCGAGAACGTGAATGAAGCCAAGACGCTGGACACGCAACTGGGCGTGTTTGGCAACTTCAATCCGCAAATCCCGGAGAAGTTCAAAGACACGCAGTTTGTATTTCTAGCGAACATTGATCCGGTGCTGCAGGTCAACGTGCGCAAGCAGATGCACCACGCCAAGTTTGTGGGCGGCGACACCATGAACTACTGGATCAAAGACCACCGCATGAACCTGCTGGAGATGCTCAAGCAGGTGAACGCGCTGCTGATCAATGACACGGAAGCCAAGATGCTCGCCGGCGACGCCAGCCTGGCTCGGGCGGCGCAAAAAGTGCTGGCCATGGGCCCGCAGGCGCTGGTGATCAAGCACGGAGAGTACGGCGCCACGGTGTTCTTCAAGGACGGCTCTTTCGGCATCGGGCGGCATCCGTTTCGCGCGCCCACGTTGCCGATTGAGCAAGTCACCGATCCCACCGGCGCCGGTGACAGCTTTGCCGGCGGCTTCATGGGCTACATTGCGTCGCAACAAAAGCTGACTCGCGACGTCTTTAAGCGCGCCATGTTCTACGGCGGCGTGATGGGATCGTTCGCCGTGGAAGCTTTCGGCACCGAGCGCCTGCAGAAACTCACGCGCGAAGAGATTGACGAACGCTATAAAGTGTTCCGCGAACTGACGCATCTGGATTGATGTCGCTCCGCTCCAAACCGCCAGCGTGCATAGCTGCGTTGCGAAAGCACTCAGCGCTTGCAGCAAGCCGCTCGGCGCGCAAGCCGGCCTCGCGGCTTTTGGTTCACAAAGTCGTGCCCTCTCCCGTCAGTGCTTTTTAGAACGATAGGGATTCCTCACCCCGGCAAACTGCGCCGGGGTTCGGAACTTCGGAAGTAGGCGAACCGGCTACTCCACTCTCTCCGCGAAGATCAGCAGGTAGCCGTCGGGATCGTACACGGCGAACTCCTTCATCCCATAAAACTCTTTGTGCAGCGGCACGGCGAGCTTGACCCCGCGGCCTTCCACGGTCTTGAGGAACTCATCAATGCCATCCATGGCGATATACAAGCTGAGCGTACCGCCGATCTGGCGTCCGGCGAACAAGTCAGGCTGGCCGGGTTGCGGCGGCATGTGCTGGTTAAGGAAAACAACGGCATCGCCATGCTGCATCCAGGCAAAGATGAAGGGCGCCTTGTCCGGCACGGTTTGCGAGACGGAGAAGCCGAGTACGTCGCGATAGAACTTCAGGCTCTTTTCCATGTCGGCGACAATGAGGTTGGGAGTGACTTTGTTGAATTTCACGGGCTTCTCCTTTTTGGGTTGGTTTTGATTGTACGCCGGCGACGGCGATGAATTGTTGGACTGAGGCGCGGCGGTGGCTATGGCACCAAGACACAGCGCGAGCACGCAGGGTAAAAGTATGGATTTGGTTTTGTTGATCATGGATTCTCCTCGTTAGTGGCCGCTCCGCGGCTGGGGACCGAACGGCAGGATTCCCAACCTGAAGAAGAGCAAGCACACGCCATCGTTATGCTCGCAATCTCCTCCATCCACGAATCCTGCGAGGAGAATCGTAGGTAGGGCCCCTGACATCTTTAGGCTGATGGTCAGGACCCGCGAGGTACGGCAGGTAAGTTAGCAAAGCTCGCGGGCCGAGTCAAGCCGTGGCGTCCATATAGAATTCTTTCGGCAGAGACTTCTACAAACCTATGCAGCCACAAAGTTCCCAACAGGAGGTCCGCGGGCGCGACTACGCGTTGCTGGCGCTGTTGACAAGCCTGGTTGGAGCGGCTGCCCTGGTCTTCTACTATCGCCAGAACGCCATCCTCTTATATGGCGACGCGGTGGCCCACATCAACATCGCGCGGAGGGTGTTTGATTCGCGGACGCCTGGCTTGTTTCAACTGGGGACGGTGTGGCTGCCGCTGCCGCACGTGCTCGATTTGCCTTTCGTCGCCAACAACTGGCTGTGGCAGAGCGGCGTGGGCGCGGCGATTCCTTCGCTGGTCGCATACGTTGCGGGCGCGCTGGGCGTGTTGCGTCTCGTCGGCGAAATGGCTTCGCGGACGGCGGCATGGATCGCGGCGGCAATTTTCGCGCTGAATTCCAACCTGATCTATATGCAGTCCACGGCGATGACCGAGCCGCTGTACCTGGCGCTGTTCGTGTGGACCGCGGTGTATTTCGCCGAGTTCGCGCGCGCGGCCAAAGACGATCCGGGGCAGGGAAGGCGCGCGCTGGAAAAATGCGCGATGGTGGTTTCCGCGGCGATGCTGGTCCGCTACGACGGCTGGTTGCTGGCCGCGGTGGTGGCCGTGGCGGCTTTCGCGGCTGCGTGGAAGATTCGCTTGACGGCGTGGCCGGTGCGCCGCGGGCTGATCAGATTTCTTCTGCTCACGGGCGCGACTGCGGGCGTATGGCTGGCTTACAACCACGCGGCGTACGACAACGCGCTGGAGTTTGCCAACGGTCCTTACTCGGCGCATGCCATCCAGGAGCGCACACGGACCGCGACCATGCACACGTATCCGGGAGAAAACTCACCGCGCGTGGCTGCGCAGTATTTCCTGAAGACGGTCCGGTTGAATATGGGACAGGGACGGACTGAGTACCTGATGTTGCCCGCGGCTTTTGTGGCGCTGCTGGCTATGATTTATTTTGACCGCCGCTTCTGGACGTGGGCGCTGTTGTGGGTCCCAGTCCCGTTTTATGTGGTGATGATGGCATGGGGCAGCGTGCCTATTTATCTGCCCGACTGGTGGCCCTTCAGCTATTACAACGTGCGCTACGGTTTGCAGTTGCTGCCTGCTGTGGCGGTGTTCGTGGCACTGGGCTGCGAATTTCTGAGCAAATTCTTTACGCCGCGCCTGGCGGCGAGCGCAGTGGTTGTGGCCGTCGCCATCAGCTACGCGTCGGTGTGGCAGAGCGCGCCTATCTGTCTGCGTGAAGCCCAGGCCAACGGCCAAGTTCGGATGGATTTCGATCGCTTGCTGGCGGCGGAGCTCAAGAAACTGCCGCCATCGGCGACGATCATGATGGATTGCGGCACGCATCCGGGCGCGGTCCAGTTGGCCGGCATTCCATTCCGCCGCGTGCTGCGGGAAAGCAATCCGCCGTATTGGGAAATCGCGCTGTCCCAGCCCGCGCTTTCGGCAGACTATGTAGTTGCGTTACAAGGCGACGATGTTGCCCGCTCCGTCCGCCTATTTCCGCAGGGGCTGGAAGAGGTTGCCGCGGTGGGTACTCCGGGCGGGCAAAAGGCTGTCATCTATTATTCAAGCACCCGCAGTCGAAAACCGGGCATTGAGTAGACTGTATTCGCAATGCTACGACTCACGCGCTGACGCGAGTGCTACAATCGGGCAAGATTAGCCGGCAATGATCTACGCGCTAGTGGCGATTCCTCACATTCCGTTTGAGACTCTGGTTTCCAAGCACCTGGTTGCGCTCGCTCTGGCGGCGGTGCTGGGCGGGATCATTGGCATTGAACGCGAAATCAAACGACGGCCTGCCGGCCTGCGCACCAACATGTTTATCTGCTTCGGCTCGGCCTTGTTCACCATCCTCTCTGCGGAACTTGGGGGAGGGGGTGACTGGACACGAATCGCCTCGCAGATCATTCCCGGGATCGGCTTCATCGGCGCCGGGTCCATTCTGCGTTCCAAAGGCGGCGTGAGCGGGCTGACCACGGCGGCCACCATCTTTGTGGTTGCAGCGGTGGGCATGGCGTGCGGCGGCGGACTCTACCTGCTGGCCGGATTTTCCACGGTGCTGATCGTGCTGGCGCTGATCGTGCTGGGCCAGATGGAGACCCGCTTTAACCTGAAGCCGCTGCGCATGAGCTACAGTGTGGTCACCGGCAAGTCCGTTGACGAGATTGTGGATGAAATCAACTCCACTCTCAAGGAGAGCGGCAGAGAGCTGCACAATATGCGATTGAGCCGGACCAATGGCCAGCGACGAGTAGACTTTAGCGTGGACGCGACGCGCAGCGAGCACAAAGCACTGGCCGACCGCATGCGCCTTTCGCCAGACCTGCGCGACTATGAATCTGTCGTCGAGTCCCAGGATGCGTCTTAAGCGAGGATGACTCCCAAAGTAAAGATAGCTCCTGAACCCGAGATCAATCTCCCATGACCACACCCTTTACCAAGGCTTCAGCGTGCGGCAATGACTTTCTGATCATCGAAGGCCGGCATGCCCCCGCCAGCGTGGCGGAGTTCAGCAAGCGGATTTGCGACCGCCACCACGGCGTGGGCGCCGACGGCGTGGAGTGGCTGTCCCCCGGCCAGGACTGCGATGCGGAGATCCGGCTGATCAACGCCGATGGCACCGAAGCGGAAATCTCCGGCAACGGCACGCGCTGCGTAGCGGCGTACCTGGTTGCGAGAGGCGCGGCGGAGAAGCTGGCCATCCGCACTGGAGCGGGTGTGAAACATTGTGAACTGATTTCGCGCGCGGACAACCGTTACGAGTTTGCGATGGACATGGGCCAGCCGAAGGTTGGCGAGCCGTTTTCGCTGACCACCAGCGCGGGCGAAGTTCGCGGCACGCCGGTTTCCATGGGCAATCCACATTATGTGATTCTGGTGAGCCAATTTCCTCCTGCCTGGGCGGCGCATGCGGCGGAAGTGCAGCGCCAGCCTAGTTTCAAGGATGGAGTCAACGTGGAGTTTGTCCGCATTCCCGGCCCAAACGCCATCGAAGTGCGCTTCTACGAGCGCGGCGTAGGGGAAACGCAGTCATCGGGGACGGGCTCGTGCGCGTCCGCAGTGGCGGCGATTGCCGCGGGCAAAGTGAAGTCGCCGGTGCAGGTGCAGGCCGTGGGCGGAACGCAGATTGTCCGATGGGAAGGCAACAGCGTTTTCCTGCGCGGAAGCGCCGAGCTGATTTGCCGAGGTGAGTTTCTTGGCTGAGGCAAAAACAATAAAACCTGCGGCGCTGAAGCCGGGCGATAAAGTTGGCATCCTGGCCCCGGCCAGCAGCTTCAACCGCGAGGCCTTTGAAGCCGGCTGCAATCGCCTGCGGCAGATGGGATACGAGCCGGTCTTCGCGCCAGATATTTTTGATCGCGACCTTTACTTCGCGGGCAGCGCCAGCCGGCGGCTGGGCGAGCTGGAAGGCTTGCTGGTCCGCGATGATATTGCCGCGCTGATCTGCGTGCGTGGCGGCTACGGCAGCAACTACCTGCTGGACAAACTTAACTTCGGCTTGTTCGCAAAGCATCCTAAAATCCTGCTTGGCTGCAGCGATGTTACTTCGCTGCTCACGGCCATCACCGACCGCACGGGCCTGGTCACCTTCCACGGCCCGATGCTGGCCAAGGACATTGCTGACGGAACTTTCGACAACGTGAGCTGGAACAACTGCTTACAGGGCGCAAGCTCGTGGACGGTTCCCGGCAGCGGCGTTGAAGTGTTGCAGCCCGGCAACGCGCTGGGACGTTTGTACGGCGGGTGCCTGTCCATGGTGGCGGCATCGCTGGGAACTCCGTTTGAAGTCCAGACCGAAGGCACAATCCTGTTTATTGAAGACGTGGCGGAAAAGCCGTTTCGCATTGACCGCATGCTGATGCAGTTGCATCTTGCGGGCAAATTGCGCGGGGTGCGCGGGTTCGTGTTCGGCGAAATGCTGGATTGTGTGCCGCCCGCGGGCGAAACGTACACGTTGCAGCAGGTCATCAAGCGCGTACTGGAGCCATACCGCGTGCCCATCACGTACGGACTCAAGTCCGGGCACGTTTCCGGCGGCAACGTCACGCTGCCGCTGGGCGTGCAAGCGGAGCTGACCGCCGGGCCGCAGGGCGTAGTCCTGAAGATATTGGAAGCAGCAACGCAAATCCGTTAATCTGGAATTATCGTGGACCAGCAGCACGTACACATCATTGGAATCTGCGGCACGGCCATGGCGTCACTGGCCGGGCTGCTCAAACAGCGCGGGTTCAAAGTCACCGGGTCAGACGCGGCGGCGTATCCGCCGATGTCGGATTTTCTGGCGTCCATCGCCATTCCGGTGGCGCAGCCGTACGCCGAGACCAACCTGAAGCCGCGGCCCGACTGGGTGGTAATCGGCAACGCCATTTCGCGCGGCAACGTGGAGGTGGAACACGTCCTGAACGAACGCATTCCGTTCCGCTCCATGCCGGACACGCTCTACGATTTCTTTCTGCGCACGCGCGAGCCGATCGTCGTGGCGGGAACGCACGGCAAGACCACCACCACGTCCATGCTGGCCTGGATTTTTCAGCAAGCCGGCAAAGACCCGTCATTTCTGGTGGGCGGGATTGCGGAAAACTTCGGCAGCAGTTTTGCCCTTCGCCAGGGCAAACACTTCATCCTGGAAGGCGACGAATACGATACCGCGTTTTTCGACAAAGGCCCCAAATTCCTTCATTACTTTCCGCAGGCCATCATTCTTACTTCCGTGGAATTTGATCACGCGGACATTTACGCCGACCTGGGCGCGGTGAAAACAGCGTTCAAGCGCCTGGTGAACATGGTCCCCGGACGCGGCAAGATCATCGCCTACGATGCCGACGCCAACGTGAGCGAGTGCCTGGCCAAAGCGTTCACGCCTGTGGAACGCTACGGGTTGAGCGAAGGCGCGTTCTGGAGGATCGTCAACATGAACTTTGCGCCGGAGAGCACGACCTGGCAAGTCCTGCGGGAAGGCCAGCCCTGGGCGGACTTTGAGTTTTCTCTTGCCGGTGAATACAACGTGCTCAACGCGACGGCCGCCGCGGCGATGGCCGCCCACTACGGCATTGAGCCGGCGGTGATTGCCGAGGCGCTCAAGAGCTTCAAGAGCGTGAAGCGCCGCCTGGAAGTGAAAGCCGAGATTGACGGCATCACCATCATTGACGATTTTGCCCATCATCCCACGGCCATTGCGGCTACGCTGCAGGCGCTGCGCACGCGATATCCGGCTGCGCGGCTGTGGGCGGTGTTTGAACCGCGGTCCAACACGCTGCGCAGAAAAGTCCTGCAGAAAGAACTGGTCGCCAGCCTGGCGCTGGCCGACCAGGTGATCATCACCACCATTTTCAAACCTGAAGCGGTTCCGGAAGAAGAACGCCTGGCGACTTCCACGGTGGTCAACGCGCTGAAGCGCGCGGGCAAACCGGCCCGCGAACTGCCCGACGCCGATGCGATCGTCCAAGAGATTGCGCCCGAACTGCAACCGGGCGACGTGGTAGCCATTCTCTCCAACGGCGGCTTTGGCGGAATTTATGAAAAGCTTCCGCGCAAGCTGGAAGAACTGCGCGGGGCCCCTCGGGCATTATGAAAACGCTGCGGACGCTGGTGGCCGCCGTCCGCACCACGATGGCGCTGGTGTTCTTGCTGGTCGCGGTCCCGCCCTGCGCGCTCATCGCTTTTCCCTGGACGCTCATCACCGGCAAGATCGGCTTTCTGTATTTTCTCGGCACCGGCTTCGCCTACCTGGGCGTGCGCATCGCCGGCGTCAAGGTCAAACTCATCGGCCTGGACAAGATTGATCCCCAGGGGACGTACATCTTTATGTCCAACCACGTTTCCAATCTTGATCCGCCGGTGCTGGTGCCCATGATTCCGCGGCGCACGTCGGTGCTGGCCAAGAAAGAACTGTGGCGCATTCCGATTCTGGGCCAGGCGCTGAAGCTGGCGGAAATTGTTCCGGTGGACCGCAAAGACCGCGAGTCGGCGATTGACAGCGTGCATCGCGCCGGCGAAGTCATGCGCCACGGCATCAACATGACCATTTATCCGGAAGGCACCCGCTCGCCCGACGGGCGTTTGCGGCCCTTCAAGAAAGGTCCGTTTCATCTGGCGGCGGAAACCGGCTTTCCCATCGTTCCCATCACCGTGCTGGGCACGGCCGAGCTGATGCCCCGAGGCAGCAACCTCATCCGCAGCGGGACGGCGACGCTGGTGTTCCATCCGCCAGTTGACCCAAAGAAGTTTTCTTCCCGCGAAGAGCTGATGCAAGCGGTGCAGGTGGCGATTGAGAGCGCGCTGCCGGAAGAGAAGAGGAGCGGGTGATCAGGAAGGCGGATTCACGCAAAGGACGCAAAGAGCGCAAAGCAAATCGGTGCTAACTATCTTTGCGATAAAGCAGATTGCGCATGGCTTGGCGGCGGGCCTCGTTGGCTTCCTTGGCCGTTTTGCGTTCGTCGGCGTCCATGCGGCGCTTGGTCGCGGGCTCAGCAGCCTCCGCTTCGCTGCATGCTGGGCAGCGGTTGGCGAAACCGGGCTTGCCCGGCTTCAACTCAAACTCTTCTGAGCAGACGGCACAAACTTTGATGGGAAACTTCATCGTAGCTCCATGAAACCTCAAATTACATGATACAACCTGAGAGAATCGGGAGATCGGGCCATCGGGTGATCCGGTGATCGGGAAAGGCGGATTCACCGCAGAGGATGCAGACGTCGCAGCGTAAGAACAAGAGCACCGGCAAGAGTGCCGGTGCCACACGGTCGTCGGTGGTCGCCGGGATCGCAGGCAAACCTTACCGCTGATGAACGCTGATGACGCAGATTGAAAATCGGGTGATCTCGAATGCGTAACCGCAGAGGGCGCTGAGGTCGCAGAGGAAAGGCGTGATTCGCCGACTCAGGGGGCAGCCCGTACAATTGTTCCTTGCCATCGCTTCCCCAATTCTGTGACGTCGCCCTGCCGGTCCCGTTGGACATGGTGTTCACCTATCTCAATGGTGACCATACGCCGCTAGTCGGCGGGCGCGTCCTGGTCCCGTTTCGCAATGAGCGGCTCTCCGGCGTAGTCACCGCGCTGCATGACCGGCCGCCTTCCATGCAGGCAAAGACCGTGCTGCAGGTGCTGGACGCCGAGCCGGTGCTGGACGCCATCCTCATGAAGCTGGGGCAATGGATTGCCCAGTATTACCTGGCGCCCATCGGCGAAGTCTGCAGAACGATGCTGCCGCTGGCGGCGGAGATCAAGAAAGCCAAAATCTACCGCATCACCGACGCCGGTCATGACGCGCTGCATGCTTCGGCGACGGCCGGGTCGTCGCGGCGCTCCAAGCAGGATATTGACGCGCAGATGGTGGAGCACGCTGTGCTCGATTACCTGGCCATGTCAGACGAGGCCTTGGAAGGAACGCTGCGTTCGGCCACCGGAGCGACCCGCGAGGTGCTCAGCAATCTGGTCCGCAAGAAATGGGTGATGCGGGAGGACGCTTCGCAAGCACGCGACGCGCGACGCACGGTGGAGATCGCGGTGCTCAAGCCAGTGGAAAGCAAACTGCCCGAAGAAGGCAAACCCGCAGCCAAGCTCAACGCCAACCAGCAAACGATCATCGCCTTTCTACAAGCCAGGCTTCTTCAAACAGGTCAAGGCCGCGCAGCGGTGGAAGAGATCAGAGAATTACCCGTCCCGCGAACCACGTTGCAGACTCTGGTCAAGCGCGGCCTGGTGGAGATAGAAGAAGAAGCGGCGGAGTTCCATGTTGGAGGCTTGAAGAAGCGAGGCCCTTCGCATCTTGACTTTATTTTCAATGCGGAGCAGAAGGCCGCGTTGCAATCCATTCAGAAATCAGTTGTCGAAAAGAAGTTCTCCGTCTCGCTGCTGCACGGCGTAACCGGTTCGGGCAAGACCGCCGTTTATCTGGCGGCGATGCAGTCGGTGTTGGAGGCGGGCCGTGCGGCGATATTGCTCGTCCCGGAAATCGGACTGACGCCCGCGGCGGCCGCAAACCTGCATCAGGTCTTCGGCGAGCAAGTCGCCATCCTGCACTCGGCTTTGTCTGGCGACGAGCGTGCCGAGCAGTGGCACCGCATTCGCCGGGGCGAAGCGCGCATCGTGGTGGGCACGCGGTCCGCGGTGTTTGCGCCAGTCGCCGACCTGGCGCTCATTGTGGTGGACGAAGAACACGACGCGTCGTACAAGCAGGAAGAGACGCCGCGCTACCACGGGCGCGACGTGGCGGTGATGCGCGGCAAGCTGAGCAACGCCGCGGTGGTGCTGGCGTCAGCCACGCCGTCGGTTGAGTCGTACCACAACACGGAGTCGCGCAAGTATCAACTGATTGAGCTGCAAGAGCGCGTGGAGCGGCGTCCGTTACCGGAAGTGGAAGTGGTGGACATGAAGTTTGACTTCCAGCAGAGCGGCGAAGACCGGTTGTTCTCGCGGCAGATGATCGAGGAAGTCACCGAATGCCTGGGCCGAGGCGAGCAGGCCATGATCCTGCTGAACCGGCGCGGGTATTCGTCCATTGTGCTGTGCCGCGCGTGCGGCGATTCGCTGCAATGCAAGAACTGCTCCATCGCGCTCACGTTTCACAAAGCCGGCTATCGTATGGAATGCCACTACTGCGGATATCGCCAGCCAGTGCCTAAAGTTTGTCCGGCGTGCCAAAGCGAACATATTTATTTCCTGGGCGCAGGCTCGGAAAAAGTGGAAGAGCGGCTGCACGCGGCG
The DNA here is from genome assembly GCA_020072815.1 of Terriglobia bacterium. Classification (NCBI taxonomy): domain Bacteria; kingdom Pseudomonadati; phylum Acidobacteriota; class Terriglobia; species Terriglobia bacterium. Next base: position 26,777 of record JAIQGE010000007.1, read on the forward strand.
TTTCCCACGGCGCGCATCGGGCGGCTGGACCGCGACACGGTCCGCACGCGCCACGATTTTGAGCGCGTGCTCAACCAATTTCATGCCGGCGAAATCAATTTGCTCGTTGGCACGCAGATGATCGCCAAAGGGCACGACGTTCACGGCGTGACGCTGGTGGGCGTGGTGGGCGCCGACTACGCGCTGGGCTTCCCTGATTTTCGCGCAGCGGAGCGCACCTTCCAGTTGCTGACGCAAGTCGCGGGACGCGCGGGGCGCGGCGAGACGCCGGGCAAGGTGGTCCTGCAAACTTTTCATCCCGATCACTACGCGATTCTGTTTGCGCAGCGGCACGACTATCACGGGTTCTACGAAAAGGAAATTCGCTTCCGCAAATGGATGCATTATCCGCCGTTCAGCGCGCTGGCCAACGTGCTGGTGCGCAGTGACAAGCTGGAACAAACCTTGCAGTGGACAGGAAAGCTCGCTCACTGGTTTGAATCCACGCGCAATGAAGGCTTGCGCGTGCTGGGACCGTCCGTGGCGCCGATCATGCGATTGAAGCGCGACTACCGTTATCACTTCATCGTCAAGGGCGAAGGTCGCGAAAAACTCAACGCGGCGCTGCGCCGCATGCTGGCCTTCGCCGACGAACAAAAAATTCCCCGCACCAGCGTTATCGCGGACGTGGACGCGCTGTCATTACTTTGATTTTGCTGGATGATTCTTATGATATTGCTCCACGATTCCCTGCAGACTTGAAGGTTCATCGGATTTACTGCTGGTGATGGGCGCGGGCGCCAGCGTGACGATCAGCATGAACAAGGCAAACGCCGCCAGCCACAGCCGCTTTTTGTCCAGTGCGGGAGAAAGCGGAACGTCAGGATGGCGGTCTCCGGTCATGCGCAGCACAATGGCCCAGAGCATCCATCCGGCCCAGTAAAACCAGCTCAACGGCAGCAGCACGGTGACGGTGAGCAGGGAAATGCGGCGATGCCAGCGCGGGTTTAGGGCAAAGATGATGTGTCCGCCGTCCAGTTGTCCTCCGGGAAGCAGGTTGAGCGCGGTGGCGAACATGCCCACCCACGCGGCCATGGCCACAGGATGAAGATACAGGCTGCTCACCGCGAACTGGCCGCCCAAGTGGTTGCCGAACAACTCCAGCGCGCGGTGGACCAGATGAAAGATCAGCGGCGTGCCGAAGACCAGATCGTTCTGGGCCATGCCGGCGGGCATCGGCGACGACATCATCAGTCCGTAGAACAAGACAGGCACGGCCACGACAAACCCGGCGATCGGCCCGGCAATTCCGATATCGAAAAGATCCGAGCGGTTGCGAATGGGAGAACGTATGCGGATGAACGCTCCCAGCGTGCCGATCAAAGTTGGCGCGGGAATGAAGAAGGGAAGCGTGGCGTAAACTTTGCGGCGCACGCAAAGAACGAAATGCCCGAACTCATGCGCGGTCAGGATGCCCAGCAGGCAGGCGGAAAACGGAGCGCCCAGCAGCAGCCGGCGCCAATCCTGTAGCGCCCAGGAGTAAGGCCAGTAGTCCAGATCATCGGAGACGCTGCTGGAGAACGCCGGCAAGTGGTGGTCAAAGTTGTATTGCAAGCGCGCGCCAATGCACAGCGTGGTGAATATGGTCGCCAGGAAGAGCAGGGCGTGCAGCCAGTACCGCCGCTTGGGCGGATGGATCACGTACACCCTGATCTCGCGGCTCTCAGGATCGTAGACCTGGTATTCCAGCGGAGGAGATAGTTGGTCCGGCATTGATACGGATGGCCCTGTGCTCGGCAGCCTTGGCTCTTAGTCGATGGACTGTAATTCCTTGCCCGGCTTGAAGCGCACGGCTTTGCCGGGAGGAATGTTGACCTCAGCGCCGGTGCGCGGGTTACGCCCGATGCCAGTCTTGCGCGGACGCACGTTGAACACGCCGAAGCCGCGCAACTCAATGCGCTCGCCCTGGCCCAAAGCCTTCTTCATGCTGTCAAACACGGTTTCCACCGCCAGCTCGGCTTTGGTCTTGGTAATGCCGGTTTTATTGACCACTTCGTTGATGATATCGAGCTTAATCACGGGTCAGCTCTCCTCAAATTCTGCAAAGGGGGCGTAACTTGCAGATATTATTGGACTTTCACGCCGGTTGTCAATGCCCCAATAGGCCAAGTAAGATGACTTCTTCGTCACACCCGGAAAAACGACTCTACAGCACCTCAAGGACCCTCATACCAATGGCGATAAAAAGTGACCGCTGGATCCGCAGAATGGCCCTGGAACACGACATGATTAACCCCTTCAATGACCGCCAGATGCGCGAAGGCGTGATCTCTTACGGGCTCTCCTCTTACGGATATGACCTGCGGGTGGCCGATGAATTCAAGATTTTTACCAACGTGAACTCCTCCATCGTTGACCCCAAGAACTTTGACCGCAATTCGTTTATCGACGTGAAAGGAGCGTCCGTCCTGGTGCCGCCTAACTCCTTTGCCCTGGCCCGCTCCGTTGAGTACTTTAAAATACCTCGCGATGTCCTGACCATCTGCGTGGGCAAGTCCACCTACGCGCGTTGCGGCATTATCGTGAACGTCACGCCGTTTGAACCCGAGTGGGAAGGCTTTGTCACCCTGGAAATCTCCAACACTACGCCGCTGCCGGCCAAGATCTACGCCAATGAAGGCCTGTGCCAGATCCTCTTCTTCCAAAGCGACGAGCCGTGCGAAGTCAGCTACAAAGACAAAGCCGGCAAGTACCAGAAGCAGGCGGGGATCGTGCTGCCGAAGCTGTAAGGGTTTACCACAGAGGGCACAGAGAGGAATTGCGTCTTGGGTCGGTGGAGTGGCGCAAGGCCGGGATAGGGGTGGGAACGGCGGTGAGCGCGTGCTGTTCTTTTGTCGCTTCGCTGCGCTCCGGCCTACGGCAGTAAGGAAGGATTTCTTTCTTTGCTTACCCAGCGCTTGCCCTTCGGCGCGTGTTACGCGCCTCGGGACGCACTGGGCTAACTCAGTCCGCGCCTACGGCGCTGGAGTTGTCGTGGGTGCAGTATCATGACTTTGAAAGCGGCGCTGGAGTAAGCACCTCCCATTTGTCTCGCGGGCGAAGGGTCGAGCAGCCGGAATAAACACAGTGCCTTTTCAGAGCCAACCGCAATTACCAAGCTGCTACAGCGCCGGAGGCGCGGGATGAGTTAGCCCAGGCCGGAAGGCCTGGGTAGGGATAGGTTAAAATGGCGAGCCCCGGAGGGGCGATACATGTCACACACCTATTCGCAAAACCATCTTCACGTTGTTTTCAGCACGAAAGAGCGCCGGAAGATCATCGCCGAACAAATGCAGCCCAAATTGTGGTCCTACATGGGCGGAATTGGACGAAATCATGGATTCCTGGTCCTGGCCAACGGCGGCATCGAGGACCACGTCCACCTGCTGATCCAGGTACCTCCGGCTTTGGCGTTGGCCAAAGCAGTGTCGTTGCTGAAATCAAACTCTTCGAAGTGGATGAATGAGCACGGAATCAAGTTTGCGTGGCAGGAAGGGTATGGAGCGTTCAGTGTGAGCGAGTCGAACCTCGCCGCGGTCGAGCGGTATATTCGCAACCAGCCCAAGCACCACCGCAAGATGACGTTTGAGCAAGAGTTTATTGCCCTGCTCAAGAAACACCGGATCGAGTTTGATCCCAAGTACGTATTTGGATAGTGCCGCACCTACGGCGCTCGTGAGTCTTTTACCATCCTACCCAGGCCTTCCGGCCTGGGCTAACTCATTTCGCGCCTACGGCGCTGGATTGCCGTTGCGATTGCAGTGTTGTCGCCTTGAGAGCGACGGTGGGGAGTGCCCTATATGCGAAAGAGAAAAAATATTTTCGGAAGATTTCCACAGATTTGTAAGTGGTTTAAAACCCGTAATTTCTGAATTTAGAGATTAGCGGGTACGTTTAAGGCCGCAAAACGACCTGGTTTTTCGCCTCCTGGCGCCCGTTTTTGCTGTGCACAGTGGCTGAGGCAATTTCGAAGCACATACGGGGTCTTGACAGTTGGGAGTTTGGATTCATACTGGTTTTAAGTCGCACTGAACCAAAACAGAAGAAAAAATTCTGGAGGTCAGTGTGAGTCCTCTCCGAGCAAAAAAGCTAATTATCGAATGGTTGGGCGTCGTCCTAATCTTTCTCCTGGCAATAAAAATTCTCCTTGAAGAATGGCATGCGCTTTTTCATTAATAATAATGAAGACGCGAAATCAGGTCATATCGTTGTAAAACTTGTGTGCCGAAATATGTTTGCCAATTCGATTATCGTATCTGAATGCCGCCCCCTACGGGCTCTGCTTGGTTTCCCTCCCCATTGCCCAGGCCTTCCGGCCTGGGCTAACTCATTTCGCGCCTTCGGCGCTGGAACATCCGAGACGGTCAAAACCCCTTTCCATCGCCACCGGCCAACTCATTTCGCGCTTTCGGCGCTGGGTCATGCCAGGCGGTCAAGCCCCAATTTATCGGTGCCAGCCTGGGTAAGTCATTCCACGCCCGGCGCTGGGCGTTTCTCTTTCAAAAAATAGACGTGTATTCCCTTTACTTTCGCTACCGAATGCGCTAGGATTTGGCGTATGATTCGCTATGTATTCGCTAATAAAGAAGCCTTTGAGCACTCAGCAGTCGGTCCTCAGGAAAGGCAAGAAGAGTCGAAAGCAGGAAACATAGGGATTCGAGGCCGAAACGAGGCAAAAAAGAGGGGTCAACCGTGCGGTGACCGTTCGATGACTGACCGGTGACCGGGCGGTGACCGGCCGGTCGAATGGAGTTGTGCCTTTGTTTTCAACGAAAAAGGAGGAACCGGGGGTGGGGGTAGGGAAATTGGTAATTGAGTAATTTGGCAATCGGGTAATTTGAAAACCAAGACCATGAGCAATCGCCCCCAAGTAGGAGCAGCAAGAGCAAGGAGAGATTTATGGATGGGTATCGTCCGCCGTATGGCGTGAATGACGATTTTGGTTACGCTCCGGGCGAAGACGCGCTGGGCTTCAACGCGGCGGAGCGGGCGTTATGGAACGAGGCGAGGACGCAGGACGAGCGCACGGTCCTAATGCGGCAGCGCGACGAGCGCCGGGCACGCGAGCACAAGGAACGGGAACGGCAGGCCTGGACTTCAACCAGAGCGGCCCAACTGTTGAAGAAGTTGGGAGCGTGCTTTGAAGAATACCGGGAATGCCTGGAGCAGGATCCGCGCTTGCAGGAGAAAGCGCTGGAATTTGACGAGACAAATCAGAAAATTTTCAACAAGATGAGGAGCACGCTGGAGCGGGCGAACAACGCCCCGCGTTGCCGGTACCGGAAAGCCAGCGGCGGGACATGCCGGGCCCCGAGGGTTCGGGGCAAGAAATACTGCCACATGCACCTAATGCTGGAGGAGGCGCGTCCGCAGCGGATCGAGCTGCCGAACCTGGGCGACGCCAACGCGATCCATGCGGCGATCGCCAAAGGCGCGCAGGCGGTGGTGGACGGAAAGTTGGAGTACAAGCAGGCGTCAATATTGGGTTACTACCTGCAACTGGCGTTGAGCAACGTTGGCCGGGTGAATTTTGAAGAAGAAAGTCTTGCCGCGGATTGACGCGGATGACCGCGGATCAGGATTGCTGCCTAGGCGGCTGAGAATTGGTTCTTTGAAAATTTGGGAGAAAGTTGGGTTTGGGTCTCTCCAGCGCCTCCCCGCTGATGGTCCCTCGTGCCTCCGGCGCTGGGCTGTCGTTGGCGTTGCAATGTCGTTACCTTGTGACGGTGGTAGCTCCGGCAAAGGCCTCTCTTGCTCTTCTCCGTGCCTCCTTGGTGAAAAACTCCTGATCTACGCCGCCACCATCGCCACCCGGCTCGCCGTCTTCCGCCACTCGACCAATCCCGCCACGCACATGGCCATGAACACCACGTACAGCACGGCCGTCAGATAAAGATCTTTGTAGATGTACAGTCCGATGGCCAGCGCGTCGCCGATGATCCAGAACCACCAGTTCTCCACGATCTTGCGCGACATCATGTATTGCGCGGTCAGAAACATGGCCGTGGTCAGGCCGTCGGCCAAGGGGACGGTGCTGGGGGTGAAGCGGCGCAGCAGGAAGTAGAGCACGCCGGTGGCGGCCGCCGCGACGCCCGCGTACGCCAGCAGCGTCGCTGGGGAAGCCCGGTTTACGGCCAGCTCAGAGTGGTTTCGTCCGCCATGCAGCCAGTTCCACCATCCATAAAGCGCGATGGCGATGTACACGAACTGCAAACCCATGTCGGCGTACAGGCCGGACTGAAAGAAGATGAGGATGTAGAAGATGTTGTTGGCGATCCCCACCGGCCAGTTCCAGATGTTCTCTTTCACCAGCAGCCAGACACACAGCACCCCGGTGATGAAACCCAGGAGTTCTTGCCAGTTGGCCAGTATGAAGTGTAAGACGAAATACAAGACCGCGTTCGCCACGTGGCCCATGCTTAGGCCTTACGGTTTGATCGCTTCGCCGGCTTTGTAGATATAGCGGATGGCAGGCTTGTAGATGAGCACGTTGGATCCGCCGTTGCGCACCATCTTGATGCAAATCTTGTCATACCACTCGATGACGCCCTGCACCTGTTCGCCGTCCTTGAGCACCACCACCACCGGAGTCTTGCCCTGGATCTGTTTCTGGTAATAGTAGTTTTCCGCGTGCGTCTGGTCAGACGAGTTCATCCGCCGCGGACCGTTGTTGGGCGCGCGGTCGGTGCGCTCCAGGCGTTCGCGGCGCTCTTGCACCGGCTCCGTCCGCGGAGGAGCGGCGCCCAGCGAAGGGCGAATCAGCTTGCGGCTGATGAATTCTTCGTCCGTGCGATCGGGGGATTGGCGTGGGGCAGTTGCGTCCATTGCGTCCTTCATGACCCTCTTCTTTGCTCCCGTCTCCCGCCTGCAAAAAACCTTGCCGGCCGGGGCGCCGGTTTGGGCAGCCGAGCTGAACCCAATCGTTGGAGCTGGATTTCAGTTGCGGGCGTTCTTGGTACGCTATCACAGCAGGATGCCAGTTTCAATTGACTGGAAGTTCAATGACCTTTGCCGACGAATTTAGCTGGGAAACTATGTATAGAAGGGCCTTTGCCGGCCGCGAAATTGCTCATTTTTCGCTGACCCGACGCGCCTCACGCCAGGGCCAGCTTCTCTTGTTTGTCTTTTTCCAGCGCCAGCGGCAGGCCAAAGGAAAACACTGACCCTTGTCCAAGCTGGCTGGTGACTTCGATGCGCCCGTTATGGGCTTCCACAATGGCCTTGACGATGGCCAGTCCCATACCCGTGCCTTGTACGCGAAACCGCTGGCTCTGGCCGCGATAGAATTTGTCGAAGATCATGGAGCGTTCCAGGTCGTCAATGCCGGCGCCGCGGTCGGCCACGCTGGTGACCAGCCGGTCGCCGCGGACCTCGCTGCTGATGAAGATCGGCGTTCCTTCGGCCGAGTACTTCGACGCATTTTCCAGCAAGTGCTGCAAAACTTTCTTGATCCATCCCACGTCCATCTGTACGGCCGGCAGGCGCTCCGGCAGGCGGACCTCAACCGTATGGCTGGCCGTGACGTGCTTGGCCTCCGCCAGCGCGGCGTCAATGGCTTCACGAATCTGGTGCGGCCCGAGCGACAGCTTGACTTCATGCGCGTCCAGTTGCGCCATCTCCACGGCTTCGCCCACCAGGCGATTCAACCGGTCGCTTTCTTCATCAATCACCGCGAGCAGGTCCTGCTGCTGCTCGTCGTTAAGGCTGGCGCCGGAGCGCAGCGTAGTCACAGACGCTTTGATGGCGGTGAGCGGCGTGCGAAACTCGTGCGTCACCGAATCCAGCAGCGCCGAGCGCAGACGCTCGCTTTCCCGCGACGCCGCGGTATGCGCCAGGTCTTCCACCGCGCGCGCCCGCTCAATGGCCGTGGCAATCAGGCTGCCGATGGCTTCCAGCGTCTCGCGGGAAGGAATCACGCCGCTCACGGCAAAAGCCCCCACGGTCCGTATGCCCATGCGCACCGGAGCCACGGCCAAGTGGCGTTCCGCGCTGATCATCAGTTCCCCGCGGACGGCCGCATCGCGCAAGTCGTCGGCGGGAATTTCCTGGCGTTCCGGGTCGGACCGGTAGACCTGGTCCTTGCTGGTCACGTACAGCGCCGCGTGCGTCGCCCCAAAAGTTTCGGTCACAAAGCCCGGGACGGATTTCAGAACTTCGAGAACGTTGTCGGCGACCAGCAGTTGCTGGCCGAAGACGTACAGCCGCTCCACGTCTTGCCGGCGGCGATGCGCTTCCGCCGTCTGTTTGCGCGCCCGTTCGGACAAGTTACTGGCCAGAACGGAAGTGAAAAAGAATGCAAACAACGCCACCCAGTTCTGATTGTCATTGATGGTCAGCTTCCCCACCGGCGGCAGAAAAAAGAAGTTGAAGCACAGCGCCGCCACCAATGACATAGGCAGCGCGTAGCGCAGTCCCCAGGCCGCGGCCACCGTCAAGATCGCCAGCAAAAACGTCACCGCCGCCGTGGTGGGATTGACGTGCAGCAATTTCACGTATACAAGAACGATCAGCGCCACCATGGCGGCGCACGCCAGCGCGCGCAGTGCTGAACGAAACAGTTTCACGCGCTGATTGTATCGTGGATCAAAGTCCGAGAGCCGCTTGAGGAGTTTGCCGTGCCCAAAACGCCCGAACAATGGCTGGAGCAGGCCGCGCCGGAAAAGAAGGCCGGCATCCTCAAGCTGTTTCTTGGCTACGCTCCCGGCGTGGGCAAGACCTACAACATGCTCAGCGAAGCCACGCGCCGCAGCAAGCGCGGAGAGGACGTGGTGGTGGGCGTGGTGGAGACCCACGGTCGCAAAGGCGTGAACGAACTTCTGGGCCAGCTTGACGTGGTCCCCCGCCGCGCGCTGGAGTACAAAGGCACCGTGTTCCAGGAGATGGACGTGGACGCCATCCTTGCCCGCAAGCCCCAGGTCGTGCTGGTGGACGAACTGGCGCACACCAACATCGAAGGCAGCAAGCACGCCAAACGTTATGAAGATGTGCTGGAAATCCTGGAAGCCAGGATTGACGTGCTGGCCACCATGAACATCCAGCATCTGGAGAGCGTGACGCCCACCGTCCAGAGCATCACCGGCATCACTGTGCGTGAAACCGTGCCGGACTGGGTGCTGGAGCGCGCCAATGAAGTTGTGCTGGCTGACCTGACGCCGGAAGCGCTGCAGACCCGCATGCGCCGCGGCGATATCTACCCAGTGGAGCGCGCGGAAAAAGCGCTGAGCAACTTCTTCCGTCCCGGCAACCTGCTGGCGTTGCGCGAACTGGCCCTGCGGCACGTCACGCACTCGGTGGACCGCAGCCTGGAATCGTATCTCCAGCGCAAGCACATTGATCAGAACTGGGGCGTGAGTGAGCGCGTGGCGGTGTGCATCAGCTCCAATCCCGCTTCGCAGCAGATCATCGCCCGCGGCGCGCGCATGGCCCAGGGGCTGGACGCGGAGTTTTACGTGGTCCACGTGGAGCGCGGTGAAGGCCGCACCGAAGAGCGCGATCGCAGCTTGCTGGCCAACATCCGTTTTGCCGAAAACCTGGGCGCTAAAGTAGTCCAACTGGAAGGCGCCACCGTGGCCACCACCGTCGCTGACTTTGTTCGCGAACAAAAAATCACCCAGGTCATCTTTGGCCGCTCCGCCGTCCACGGCTGGAAAAAATATCTTTACCTGGGCGCCATCCATCGCTTCCTGATGAACGCGCCGCAGGTGGACGTCCACATCGTCAACCAGGAAAGCGACTGATGGCGGAACGCAGCCGCATCCTGGTGGTGGACGATGAAACCCAGATCACGCGCGTCCTCAAGACCACGCTGAACTCCCAGGGCTACGAAGTGAAGACCGCCGCCGACGGCGAAAGCGCCTTCAACGCCGCCATGGACTGGCTGCCGGACTTGATCATCACTGACCTTTCCATGCCGGGGATGACCGGCATCGAGCTGACGCGCGCCGTGCGTGAGCGCTCCCAGGTGCCCATCATCGTGCTCTCGGTGCGCGGAGAAGAGAAGCACAAGATTGAAGCCCTGGACGCCGGCGCCGACGACTACGTCACCAAGCCCTTCAGCGTGAACTAACTCCTGGCCCGCGTGCGCGCCAACCTGCGCCGCGTCGCCGCCACGGCGGAAGAAGTTTCCTCGCCGGTGGAAGAAGGCGATTTCTACATCAATCCGGAATCGCGCCAGGTAAAAGTTAGCGGCAAGGAAGTCCATCTCACGCCCAAGGAATTTGACTTGCTCATCTTCATGGCGCGCCATCCCAACAAAGTTCTTACCCATCGCATTCTGCTCAACGCCGTGTGGGGCGGAGAAAGCGTGCAGCAGCCCGAATACCTGCGCGTCTTCATCAACCAGTTGCGCAAAAAGATTGAGCACGGCGAAACTCCGCAGTACATCCTTACCGAGCCTTGGGTGGGCTACCGCTTCCAGCCCAGCGGCGAGCCTCTATGAATTGGGCGTAACTCAGCAACCGCAGGGCTTGCTTTCGTTGAGGTCTTCAATCGGCGTGGACATGGCCAGCGACTCGTACGTGCACTTGAAATTGATGTCGTCGCAAAGGGCAAGATTGCCTTGCGGATCGCGCACCAGCCAATCTCCTCTTTCCGCGTGCAGAATACCTGTTTCGGTGCGAACTTCAGTTTGTTCCGCCACCTGGACGGCTTCTACCACCAGCGGTTTAATGCTTCTGTACAACATGGTGTCAACCACTCCTGGGCAAATTGCCCAGTTACATTAGACGAAACCGCTCATAAGGATTGCATTGGCGAAGCATCAATCTTTTGTAAGGACGCGCGGCTCCAGCCTTATAAAACATTGATGGATTGCTTACCGTCTCCTTATGCCGAATGTAGTCAACTGATCTTCTTCCCGAGTGCCATCCAAGAGGCCGCGGGAACTGGAGTCGGTCATGACGTTGTTTATGGTTCTTATGATGGTCAGTTTTCTGGCCGTCCTCGCCATGCTTTGGTGCTTCAGAGGTTTTACCCGCGAGCTGAAGCAGGGAAGGAAGCCGATCGGGCTGTTGGTGCGCGTGGATGATGGCGCAACAGCGCACAAGAGGATCGTGAGCGTCAAAGTTGTGCGTCCTGCGCCGCGATCCATCAAGCCCGCTGCCACCCCGGCTCGCGCCCGGGTTTCTAGCGCAGCCACGGTGATCGGGCTGGCCATCTTGTTGGGATCGCGCTGAAAAGCCGTACGCCCTTCATCCGGTGGATTTCTCCAGGATAGGCCCGCCTGCGCAGGATGGCGGGCGTCCTCTTACCACCATCGCCAGACGGAGATTCCCGCTCAGAGGCGTAGCCTGCGCGGTGATCACCAACGGCTGTCCTGCCCGCAGGCGACCTATAACCACTCCGAATAGCGATCATAAATAGTTTCAATTTCCCAACTGGATTCTTACGGGATAAGGTAGCGTCCAACTATTGCTGCGGCCAGCGAGTGCCCGAGAATCGGGGTCCGCTGGCCATAGTCAATCGGAGGGATGCATGAAAAGACGTATGTTGGCTGGTCTTGCGGTCGTCCTTGCGTTGTCATCAGTGGTCGCGGCGCAGAGAAGCACCAAGCCCGGCCCGGCAACGGGAATGAAAGTGTTCGCCATCTCGGGCGAGGTTCGCGATAACGGAAAGTCCCTTATCAGCGACGAGATCAACAAGTGGACCGTGGACAACGCAGACACTCTCAAAGGCCGGGAGGGCGCCTACCTCACAGTGCGGTGCCACGTGGACCCAGACAAGCACACGATTCACGTGATTTCGATCAATCCTCAGATGGAAGCGCGCACTACCCGGCTCGGGGACTCGGCTTTCCGGCGCTAGCGCCGGGCAAACTCCTGCGTAAGCGGGGCCGGCCAATATTCTTTGTTGGTCTTAAGGCCTTAGCTCGCTTGCTGTTTTCGCCAGCCAAGCGTCTTTCCCGCAACCACCGTTCATTCCGCGTGCGTCAATCCGCCTTTACAAAACATTTACGTTTTCCCAATTCCTTCCTTATGCCTGATCTTGTGCAATGACTCTTGCGCGCTGCTCTCACCTTTGAGAATAGCGAGCAGGATGTGGGCAATGCTTCTTTCAGGCTTCATCATTGGTTGCGCCGCTTTAGCGACTCCGTTCCTGCTGTGGTGCCTTCTGGGTTTTTCCCAAGAACTACGCCGTTACCAGGGCAGCGCTGCTTCCCTGGTGTGCGTCGAGCGCTGGGCCCCTTCGCGCTTCAGCTATGGCGGCCATGTTGTCGAAATCACACGGACACGAAAGCGAACCGCGCGAGCATCCAAGCAGCAGGCTCCTGGAACCCCGCCAGGCCGTTCCGCTTGACTTCAGTATGGCGCTCTCGCCAACAAATATCGCTCAGCGATGGGACGTTGGTGGAAAGTTGCGCCGCGAGACAGAGTCAACACACGTTTCTTACAGAAAGGTTGGCATTCATCATGAAAACGAGACAAAGGCGATGTGCGGCCACCAGTGCCTGCGCTGTCGCCATTCTGATCGCAATTTGCTTGTGCACGGTCGCTCCACGTGTTCATGCCCAGACCACAGTGGCTGACAACAAAGCGGCTGGCTTGCCCGCCGCTTCTTCCAGCTCTGTTGCTGCAGCGCCGGGCGCGCCCAACACGAATGCTGAAGTTCTGGAAGAACTCGCAAGGATGCGGGCGCGCATTCAGGAACTGGAGGCCATGCTCAAAGCCCAGGGTGTTTCCACTGCTGCCGGGACACCGTCAAATTCGCCGTCGCCTGCGAGGGACGCGAATTTTGTAAGCGTGTCCGCAGCGCGTCCTGCGTCGCCCAGCATTGCTCCCCAGGCGGCCACGCCGGAAGTCAAGAAACCGGCCGACCCGTTCGCCTTCGCCGACTTCACCTGGCTCAACGGCAACGCGCGCACCAAAGAAGCGGCTTTCGATTCAAAATTCTTTACGCCGGAAATCCGCGCAGACGTTGATTACATCTACGACTTCAACCATCCTTCCGATAACACCATCGGCGGATCGAGCGAAGTGTTTCGCGCCAATGAGTTCCAACTCACACAGTTGGGCGTGGGCGGCGACTTTCACTATGACAACGTGCGCGCCCGCCTGATGACCCAGTTTGGCATGTACTCGGTCACCACGCCGCGCAATGACGCCAGTCCCGGACGCGGCCAGTGGGACCTGGCTGGCGCTTACCGCTATATTTCCGAGGCCTACGGCGGGTATCACTTCAACGTGATGCATGGAATCAACGTGGACGCCGGCATCTTCATGTCGTACGTTGGATTGTTCAGCTACTACAACTTCGACAACTGGGCCTACCAGCCTTCGTATGTATCTTCCAACACGCCCTGGTTCTTCAATGGACTCCGGGTGCAGTTTTTCCCCACGGACAAACTGAAGATCGAACCGTGGCTCACCAACGGATGGCAGTCCTACGGCAGGTTCAACCACCGGCCGGGTGTCGGCGGCCAGATCCTGTGGCGTCCAAACGGGAAGTGGTCCATTCTCGGCAACCAGTACGCTCTGGGCAGGGACGCATTGGGCGTGTCTGGCCGCACCCGCTGGCACACTGACGACAGCATTCAATACAAGTATTACGACCGCCCGGACAACTTCATCAGCAAGGCAGCATTCTCCCTTACCGGTGATGCCGGCTGCGAAAGTGGCGGCGGCGTAAGCTGCTTCGGCAACGGCAAGAGCGGTCCCAAGCAGAGCTTTCTGGGCTACATGATCTACAACCGGCTTTGGTTCCACAAAGACCTGTACGCTGTGACCTTGGGCGGCGGGGCCATCAACAATCCCGGACGTTACTTGGTGCTGCTGCCGCCCATCAACGGCGCAACGGCCTTCTCCGGGACGCCCTACTTCACCGAGAGCCCCGGTGATCCCTACAAAGCCTGGGACGCGTCCGCGACCTTTGACTGGATGCCCAGCCAATACATTACGTTCCGCTCGGAGTACAACCATCGCGCGGCCAATGTGCCGTACTTCTCCGGCTCCGGCGGAATCACCCCTGCGGGCGGAAACCAGGGCGCGCCCGGCTCCTTGGTCACCGGTTTCACCCCCGATCTGCGCAAGCGGGAAAACCGGCTGAACATGGCCATTCTGGTTAAATTCTGATTCTTAAGACGAGTGGACGGCAGCGTCTTTATAAAACATTTATGTTTCCAGAAAGTTTTTGCGGGTATTGCAGTTGCAAACCATTTAACTTGGTTCGCCAGATGGTAACGCCATCTCGAGCCAAGTTATGCATTCACAATTCACGCTTTCTCGTTTTGTCTACTGGAGTCTGGCCATGCTAATGCTATCGGGATTTGGCTTGATCGGCACGCCGATGCACGCGCAAAGCTCCGGCTCCTCTGATTCGGAAGTCCAGCAGCTTCGCGAACTGGTGCTCAAACTGCAATCGCGGATTGAACAGCTCGAGAAAAATCAGGCTTCCAATCCTCAACCGGCCAAAGAAACTGCCGTCACTCCAAGCCAACCGGCCGCAGCAAAGCCTGACGGCCAGTCCATCGCCAAGGAAGACCGCGCGGTGCTCGATTTCTTTCGCGGTACAACCATCAACGGCTCGCTGGACGGCTACTACGCTTACAACTTCAACCAGCCGATCGGCCGCGTCAACCTCCTCCGCGCTTACGACGTGAGCAGCAACAGCTTCAGTCTGAACCAGGCCAATCTGATCATTGAGCGCGCGCCGGACCTTGACGCCAAGCGGCGCTACGGCGTGCGGCTGGATTTCCAGTATGGCCAGGCGACGGAAACCTTGCAGGGCAGCGCCGCCAACGAACTGCGGCCGCAGACTTACCGTCCGCTGTTCCAGGCTTACGGGACGTACGTGTTCCCCGTGGGCAGCGGCCTTACCGTTGATTTCGGCAAGTGGGCCAGCGCGCTGGGATTTGAGAACAACTACACCAAAGACCAGATCAATTACTCGCGTTCCTATTACTTCAATTTTCTGCCGTTCTACCACATGGGTTTCCGGGCCGGTTACAACCTCAGTCCGAAAATCAATTTCACTTACTGGCTGGTGAACGGCGCGCAGCAAACCGAAGACTTCAACGGCTTCAAATCGCAAGCGTTTATCTTCACCGTGAAGCCGCGCAGCACCGTCTCCTGGAACCTGAACTACTATTTTGGCCAGGAGCAGCGCGACGTGCTGGCGGTCTTGAATCCCGGCTTGCCCGCGGGTCCAACCCAGCCTGGACTGCCGGTAGCGAACATCACTCCCACGCCCAACGGACGCCAGCACATCCTGGACACATACGTCAGTTGGAACGCGACGTCGAAATTGACATTGGGGGCAGAAGCCGACTACGTGATCAACCGGGTGTTCAGCAGCTCCGCGCCTGCGCGGGTGACTGGCGGCGCCGCGTACGTTCGTTATCAATTCACGCCTAAGTTCGCGCTGGCCGCGCGCGGCGAGTACCTGTCCGACCGCGGCGGCCTGTTCAGCGGCGTGACCCAGGCGCTCAAGGAATCCACGGCCACGGCGGAATACAAGTTTGCCGACGGTTTCCTGGCGCGCATGGAATGGCGCCGCGATTTCTCCAATCAACCATTCTTCCTTACCGACGTACCGAACGTGCTGAAGAAGGAACAAAACACCGCCACGTTGGGCCTGATCTGGTGGTTTGGCCAGAAGCAAGGCTCCTGGTAGGCGCTTTGATGAGGTCTGCAAATGTTTGACCTGTTGATGATTGTCTTCACGTTTGTGTTCTTTACCGTCGCCATCGCCTATACGGTCGCGTGCGACAAGCTGAAGTAGAGGCCAACTATGAACCTCGAAAACATTTTGATGCTGGCCATCACCGCGTTGCTGATGGTCTACCTGATCTACGCGCTGCTGCGTCCGGAGAAATTCTGATGACGCTCAACGGTTGGTTGCAAATCCTGTTCTTCTTTGTCGTGGTTCTTCTCGTGGCCAAGCCCATGGGGATTTTCATGACCAAGGTCTTCTCCCGCGAGCGCACCTTCCTGGACCCGGTCATGCGCCCGGTGGAGAAGCTGCTCTACAAGCTCACCCGCGTGGATGAAGACCGCGAGATGCGCTGGACGGAATACTCCATCGCCATGCTGCTGTTCAGCGGCGTCTCCATGCTGGTGCTGTACCTGCTGGAACGCACGCAACAATGGCTGCCGCTCAACCCGCAGAAGTTCGCGGCGGTCGCGCCCGATCTGGCCTTCAACACTGCTGCTTCCTTCACCACCAACACCAACTGGCAGTTCTATACCGGCGAGCAGGTGATGAGCTACCTCACGCAGATGGCGGGGCTGGCCTATCACAACTTTGCCTCCGCCGCCGTTGGCATGGCGCTGGCCGTGGCTTTCATCCGCGGCATTGCGCGCCGCGAAAAAGACACCCTGGGCAACTTCTGGGTGGACACAACGCGTGCGGCTTTGTGGGTGCTGGTACCGATTTCGTTAGTGGCCGCTCTGCTGCTGGTCTCGCAAGGCGTGATTCAAAACTTCAAGCCCTACGACACCGTAAAGCTGGTTGAGCCGCAACAGGTCCAGAAAACCGGTCAGGACGGCAAGCCGGTCGTGGACAAAGACGGCAAACCGGTGATGGACACCGTCACCGACCAGGTCATCGCGCAGGGTCCGTTTGCCTCCCAGGAGGCCATCAAGGAACTGGGCACCAACGGCGGCGGCCCTCTGAACGCCAACAGCGCGCATCCGTTTGAGAACCCCACGCCGTTCAGCAATTTTTTGGAGATGGTGCTGATCTTCGCCATCCCGGCCGGCCTCACCTACACCCTGGGGCGTATGACCGGATCGCAGAAGCACGGCTGGGCGGTGTTCGCGGCCATGGCTGTGCTGTTCTTTGCCGGCGTGACCACTGCGTACTGGGCGGAAACCCGGGGAAATCCTCTGCTGGCAGGAGTGAATCAGCAGAGTTCGGCGATGCAGCCCGGCGGCAACATGGAAGGCAAGGAAGTCCGCTTCGGCATGGCCAACTCCGCCCTGTTTGCCACCGTCACCACCGACGCCAGCTGCGGCGCGGTCAACGGTATGCATGATTCCTTCACCCCGCTGGGCGGCATGGTGCCGCTGGTCAACATCATGCTGGGTGAGATTGTCTTTGGCGGCGTGGGCGCCGGCATGTACGGAATCCTGATTTTTGTTGTGGTGTCCGTCTTCATTGCTGGCCTCATGGTCGGCCGCACGCCCGAATATCTGGGCAAAAAGATCGAAAGCTATGACGTGAAGATGGCCATGCTGTACGTGCTCATCTTCCCGCTGGCGATCCTGGTGCTGTCGGCGCTGTCGTCCCTGCTGCCTTCGGGACTTGCGACGCTGAACAACGGCGGGCCGCACGGGCTGTCAGAGATCCTTTACGCGTTCACCTCCGGCACGGGGAACAACGGTTCCGCCTTCGCCGGCCTGGGCGGCAACCGCTGGTACAACCTGGCAATGGGGTTCACCATGCTCATCGGCCGCTTTCTGATGATCGTGCCCATGCTGGCGGTGGCCGGCAGCCTGGCCAAGAAGAAGATTGTTCCGCCTTCGCCGGGGACGTTCCCGGTGACCACTCCGCTGTTCACCGTGCTGCTGGTGAGCGTGATTTTGATCGTCGGCGCGCTGACCTTCTTCCCGGCGCTGAGCCTGGGACCGGTCCTGGAACACCTGCTGATGCATGCAGGAAAGACTTTCTAAGGGGAGCAATCGAATGGCGGCAAGAACAAAATCAAAATCGCTGTGGGACGTAAAAATCGTCCGCCAGGCGCTGCTGGACTCGCTGGTCAAGCTGGACCCGCGCAAAATGATGCGAAATCCCGTGATGTTTGTGGTGGAAGTGGGCAGCGTGGTCACCACCGTGCTCTTGGTGCGTGACGCCATGGCCCACAAGCCGGGATTCGGCTTTGATCTGCAGATCACGCTGTGGTTGTGGTTCACCGTGCTGTTTGCAAATTTTGCTGAAGCCATGGCCGAAGGCCGCGGCAAAGCGCAGGCGGAAACGCTGCGTCGCGCCAAGTCAGAAACCGTGGCCAACCGGCTGCTCGCGAGCGGCCGAACCGAGCGCATTCCGGGATCGCAATTGCGGCTCGGCGACCTGGTGCTGGTTGTCGCCGGCGAAACCATTCCCGGCGACGGTGAAATCGTGGAAGGCGTGGCTTCCGTGGACGAATCGGCCATCACCGGCGAATCCGCGCCGGTCATCCGCGAAGCCGGCGGTGATCGCTCCGCCGTCACCGGTGGCACGCGCGTTCTATCCGACCAGATCAAAGTGAAGATCACGTCCAACCCCGGGGAAACGTTCCTGGACCGCATGATCGCTCTGGTGGAAGGCGCCGAGCGGCAGAAGACGCCGAATGAAATTGCGCTCAACATCCTGCTCGCCGGGCTGACCGTGATCTTCCTGCTCGCCGTGGTCACGCTGCAGCCGTTCGCGATGTACTCCGGCGCGAAGCAGACGATCTTTGTCCTGGTCTCGCTGCTGGTCTGCTTGATTCCCACCACCATTGGCGCATTGCTCTCGGCCATCGGCATCGCCGGCATGGACCGCCTGGTGCAGCACAACGTGCTCGCCATGTCCGGACGCGCCGTGGAAGCCGCGGGTGACGTTAACACGCTGCTGCTGGACAAGACCGGCACCATTACGCTGGGCAACCGCCAAGCCACGGACTTTGTCGCCGCGCCGGGCGTGAGCAATGATCAGCTTGCCGACGCGGCGCAGCTTTCGTCGCTGCCCGATGAAACTCCGGAAGGCCGTTCGATTGTCGTCCTGGCCAAAGAGAAATACGGGCTGCGCGGCCGCGACCTGGCTGCGTCACAAGCCGTGTTCGTACCTTTCAGCGCGCAGACGCGCATGTCCGGCGTGGACCTGGACGGCCGTTCCATCCGCAAAGGCGCCGCCGACGCCATTGAAAAACATCTGCTCGCAAACGGCGGAGCGTTTCCCAATGAAGTCCGCGCCGCCGTGGAGACCATTGCCCGCGCCGGCGGCACGCCGTTGGTAGTGTCAGAAAACCGGCGCGCGCTGGGCGTGATCCAACTCAAAGACATTGTGAAGGGCGGGATTCGCGAACGCTTTGCGCAACTGCGCGCCATGGGCATCCGCACCGTGATGATTACCGGCGACAACCCGCTCACCGCCGCGGCCATCGCCCGCGAAGCCGGCGTGGACGACTTTCTGGCCCAGGCCACGCCCAAAGACAAAATGGATTTGATCCGCCGCGAGCAAGCCGACGGCAAGCTCGTCGCCATGACCGGCGACGGCACCAATGACGCTCCCGCGCTGGCCCAGGCAGACGTGGGCGTGGCCATGAACACCGGCACGCAGGCCGCCAAAGAGGCCGGCAACATGGTGGACCTGGATTCCAACCCCACCAAGCTGCTGGAAATTGTGGAGATTGGCAAACAACTATTGATGACGCGCGGATCGCTGACCACCTTTTCCATCGCCAATGACGTCGCCAAATACTTCGCCATCATCCCGGCGATGTTTGCCGGCACGTTCCCGGTGCTGAACGCGCTGAACATCATGCGCCTGGCCACGCCGCAGTCCGCTATCTTGTCGGCGGTGATCTTCAACGCCTTGATCATCGTGGCGCTGATTCCGCTGGCGCTGCGCGGCGTGCAATACAGGGCCATGAGCGCGGACGCGCTGCTGCGCCGCAATCTGCTGATCTATGGCGCCGGCGGCGTGATTGTGCCGTTCATCGGAATCAAGATGATTGACTTGATCATCCGGGCCGTGGGCCTGGCATAGTTCGGAATGAAGCGAGGATGGAGATGAAGAAAAATCTTGTTACCGCGATTCTCTACACGGTGGTGACCACCGTCCTGCTGGGCGTCGCATACCCGCTGCTGGTCACCGGCCTCGCACAAGTGCTGTTCAAAGACAAAGCCAACGGACAACTGGTGCCGCAGGGCGGAAAGATTGTCGGATCGAAAATCATCGCCCAGCCGTTTACCGGCTCTGGATATTTTCATCCCCGTCCGTCGGCGGCGGGCAACGGCTATGACGCCACCAACTCCGGCGGAAGCAATTACGGCCCAACCAATCAGAAGCTCATTGATCGCGTGAAGGCTGACGTCGCAGCCTTGCAGGCGGAAAATCCCGGCAAGCCGGTGCCGGTTGATTTGGTGACGACGTCCGGCTCTGGCCTTGATCCCCACATCACGCCTGCCGGCGCGGACTTTCAGGTTCCTCGCGTCGCCAAGGCCCGGGGCATCGCGGAATCCGATCTTCGCGTGCTGGTGAGTGAACATACCGAAGGCCGGCAGCTAGGCTTCCTGGGCGAACCGCGCGTCAACGTGCTGCAGTTGAATCTGGCGTTGGACGAGAAATTTCCCGTGAAGAAGGTCGGAGCGGCCAAGTAGGCCTGCGCGGAGCAACGGGCGTATGCGGCATGACGGCAGCGTGCCCCGCGCACCGGCCAAGCCATCTATGGACTTTTACAGCGCCCTCCAATACGTTGCGTTCATCGTCACACTGACGGTTTGCGTGAAGCCGCTGGGGCGATACCTGGAAAAAGTCTTCTCCGGGCAGAAAACCGCCCTCGACCGATTATGTTCGCCGATGGAAAGACTCCTCTATCGCGTTGCGGCCGTGAATCCCGCGGTGGAAATGGGCGCCAGGGAATACGCAACCTGCTTTGTGCTTTTCAGTCTGGCGGGAACTTTCCTGCTGTACGCGATTCTGCGATTGCAGAATTTTCTTCCGTGGTTTAATCCGCAATATCACACCACTCCGTTGACACCTGACTTGGCCATGAACACGGCCATCAGTTTTTCCACCACGACCACGTGGCAAGCCTACGGCGGCGAAAACACCATGAGTTACTTCAGCCAGATGGCCGGGCTCTGCGCGCAGAACTTTCTTGCCGGGGCTGCAGGCCTGGCGGTTGGCGTGGCGTTCATCCGCGGCTTTGCCCGCCAGCGGTCGGAAACGCTGGGCAATTTCTGGGTGGATTTGACCCGGTCTCTGCTGTGGGTCCTGCTGCCGGGCGCTCTGCTGGGTGCTGTTCTTCTGCTGTGGCAGGGTGTGCCGATGAATTTCCACCCCTACACAGAGGTGGCATCGCTGGAAGGGACCAAACAAGTCATCCCGCAAGGCCCGGTGGCCGCGTTCGAAATCATCAAGAACCTAGGCACCAACGGCGGAGGCTTCTTCAACGCCAATGGTGCTCATCCTTATGAGAATCCCACGCCGCTGGCCAACTTTTTTGAAATGCTGGCCATTGCGCTGTTGCCAGCTTCGTTGACCAATACTTTTGGGAGAATGACGCGGCAGCCGCGCCAGGGCTGGATGCTCTACTGCGTCATGCTGGCATTGTTCGTGGCCGGACTGACAGTGACGCATTGGGCGGAACACAGGGGCAACCATGCTTTCGCGGCGGTGAATCAAGCTGCGGGAAATCTGGAAGGCAAGGAAGTCCGTTTCGGCGTCGGCGGCTCCGCGCTCACGGCAACCGTGACCTCGAACACCGCCACGGGCTCCTACAACGCGATGCATGACAGTTTCAGTCCGCTGGGCGGGATGGCGCCGCTGGTCAACATGCTGCTGGGCGAAGTAGCGTTCGGCGGACTCGGCACGGGCATGTACAGCATGCTGATGGTCGCCGTGATCGCTGTTTTCCTGACTGGCTTGATGATGGGCCGGACGCCCGAGTACCTGGGCAAGAAGATAGGCCCGGCGGAAACCAAGATGGTCATGCTTTACGCGTTGGCTGCGCCGCTTACCATTCTTCCGCTCACCGCTCTGGCCGTGCTCTGCAAGCCTGGGCTTGCCGGATTGACCACCAACCAGGGCGTCCACGGCTTTACCGAGATTCTGTACGCCTACACATCTTGCTTTGCCAACAACGGCCAGAACTTTGCCGCACTGAGCGCCAATACCGTCTTCTACAACCTGACAACCACGGTGGCCATGCTTCTGGGACGATTCGCGCTGGCTGCCCCCGCTCTCGGCCTGGCAGGCTTGGTCGCGACGCAAAAAAGCACCCCGCCGTCGGCAGGCACGTTGCGCACGGACTCTCCATTGTTCGCGCTGGCCCTGACCGCCACAATCTTGATTGTTGCCGGGCTGTGCTATTTTCCCGCGCTAACTCTGGGTCCGATTCTGGAGCATTTGTTATTCCGGTAGCGTTTGAGTTGTCGGCCCCTAACGCGGGATATTCACACGAGCGAAGTACCGGCCTTCTCGCCAAGCCTTCCAATAGCAATATATGCGTTCCAGGCCACACTCAACCGGGTAGTTTGCTTTTTGCGACCGACGGTTTTTCTTTCTGGCTTAAGCTCGAGCGGCTAAACTTGGGTAGACGTCCCATGAATATTCGACTGCGATTATTGCTGCGGCACATAACGTATAACCTGCGTGGCGGCTTTCTGCTTCGTCCGCTGGCGATCGCACTCACGCTGGGATGTGCGGGGGCGTTATTGTCGCAATTGGAAGAAAACGTCCCCACCATCAGCGCCTGGGTGCCGAAGATCCTGTTCCCCTCGCATGCTGACCCGCAAGTCGCGCAGGTCATTCTCGGACAAATAGCCACCTCCATCATGACGGTGGTTTCTATTGTTTTCGCCATCCTGTTGATGACGCTCACGCTGGCTTCCATGCAGTTCTCCCCGCGTATCATCGTGAGTTTCGCAAGAGACCGCGTGACGCAATGGACTCTTGGCATCTTTCTTGGCACTTTCTCCTATTGCATGGCGGCCCTGCCGGCGGCGCGCTCCCTGCCTGCCCCGTTCGCTCCGGTCGCAACGGTCCTTGGCGCAATGGTTCTCGCCCTGGCGTGCGTGGCTTGGCTGCTGTTTTTCATTCACCACATCACCCAAGCAATCAGCGTCAGCCATATCGTTGACCGAATCGCGTCGGAAACAGAAGCGGTGATTGACGCGTTCATGCCAAGGCCCCACATGGACAATTATCCGCGGTACGCCAATTTGATCGATCCAAGCGCGTGGGCGCCGGCAGTTCTGAACCAGTCCTCAGGCTACATCCGCTTTGTCGATACCAAGCGCCTCACGTTTCTGGCGAAAAAGTACCGGATACAGGTCCATCTTCTGCGGCGGGTTGGGCATTTCGTGCCAGCGGGCATACCTCTCCTGGTGGTCTCGAAAGAGGACCGCGTGTCGCCTGAGATTGCCGCCGAGTTTCGCGGGGCTTTCGACATAGGTCCCTCCAGAACTCTGCAGCAGGATGTCGAGTTTGGTGTCTTGCAGATTGTCGACATTGCCCTGAAAGCCATTTCGCCTGCGGTGAACGACCCTACTACCGCAATCGGCTGTGTGGACCAATTGAGCCGCATTCTGATCCGCTACGTCTCCAAGGAACCGCCTGAATCTCTGCTCTTTGATCCACCGGGTGTCGTGCGGGTCAGCATTCCATGGGGCAGCTTTGACCGGCTGCTTGACTCAGCTTTTGAGCAAATACGTCTTTACGCGAAGGGGGACGCGGCCGTCAGCCTGCGTATCCTGCGCGCCCTCGGTGATATTGCTATGACCACCCCAGATCAGAGCTTCCGGGCTTCGCTCGTGGAACGCGGGAGACGGATTGCTACGGGCTGCGCCGAAAAGCTGGGTCACGAAGAACTGAAGGCAATACGGAGCCGGTTGGCTTCGATTGAGGAGGTTTCAGGAATTCCCCACAGCCGAGGAGAGACAAGGGAGAGCGTGCAATTGGGTCTTGAGAAGATGTAGCCGCCAATCCTCAGAGATGGGTGGGCAGGGCCGTTGTTGAATGGGAGCGGGTCGGCTCTTTGTCCTTCACATCGTCCTTGTCGAAGAAGACGTGGACGTCGCCCACAAACGCCATAATGGCTACTACCAGCGATCCTGCCAGCCCAATCAGGAAGATTGACTCCAGAATCACGACCATAACGCGCAAAAACATTGGAAGAATCCCTCTTCTTCCAAGCTACGGCCAAACGGCATAAAGAAGTTATAAAGAGACCGCAAAGAAAGGGTAAGGGCCGATGGCTGTTTCGCACCTGCAGTTTGTGATCCAGCTCACTGCGGATCAAAGCGGTAGCCGATCCACGGCTCTGTTTTGATGTACTTGGGCGCGCGCGGGTCGGCTTCCAGCTTCTTGCGCAGGTTGCCGACAAACACCCGCAGGTACTCCGGCTGCTCCGCGCTGTTGCTGCCCCAAATCGCGGAGAGGATGGCGCGATGGGTGAGCACCTTGCCGCGGTTGGCGACGAAATACTGGATCAGGTCAAACTCTTTGGGCGTTAGATGGACGGCGCGCCCGCCCACCTCCACCAGCCGCTGCTGCGGATCAATCTTGAAGTCGCCCACTTCGATTCCGGTCTCGTTCTGCAGCGGAGGCGCGCTGCGCCGCAGCAAGGCGCGCACGCGGGCCGTGAGTTCGGCCATGCCGAAGGGTTTGGCCACGTAGTCGTCGGCGCCCAAGTCCAGGGCCTTGACTTTGCTGGCCTCGTCTTCGCGAACGGAAAGCACCAGAATGGGGACTTCGCTCATTTGCCGTATGCGCGAGCACAGTTCCAGGCCGTCCAGGCCGGGCATGGAAAGATCGGTGATGACCAGGTCCGGCATCCATGAGCGGAAGCCTTCCAGCCCGGAGCGGCCGTCGTCGGCCACGCGCACCTGAAATCCCGCGGACTCCAGCGCGCGGCGCAACACGCGCGTGATCTGCGCTTCGTCGTCCACCACCAGGATTTTTTTGCCGTCTTCAGTCATGGGTTTCTCGGCGCGCGAATTCTTGCGTCGCACCGCTTTCCCGGCTCACGCATTTTCCCGCAAGGGAATTTGAAACTGAACACACGTGCCTTGTCCACGGGCGCCGTCTTCAATCCATATCTTGCCGCGATGGGCCTGCACAATGCCGTGCGCGATGGCCAGCCCCACGCCAAAGCCCGGCCGCGCTCCCGCGCGAAAAAATTTCTGGAAGACCTGGTCGCGCAGCTCCGGCGCAATGCCCGGGCCCTGGTCGGAAACCGCAAAGCAAACCGAATGGTTACCGCTATGGCGGACGGAGAGACTGATCGGCGCGCCAGCCGGAGAATACTTGGCCGCATTCTCAATCAGGGTGAAGAGCACTTGCGAGATCAGGCGGGGGTCCACTTGCAGCGCGGGCAGCGCCGGCTCAATGGAAGTTTCCACCGGATGCTTGCCCAGCAGCGGCCCGGCGCGCTGCAGCGCGTCTTCCACCATTTCTTCCGCGGTGACGGTGTGGCTCTCCAGGCTGATCTCGCCGGCTTGCAGCTTGGCCATGTCCATCATGCCTTGTATGAAGTGGTTGAGCCGGTCAGATTCTTCTTCAATCACTTCGAACAACTCCTGCTGGACTTCCGCGGAAACGTGCTCTTCGCGCAGCGTGCTGATGGCCGCCTTGATGGAAGTCAGCGGCGTGCGCAGATCGTGCGTGACGGCGTCCAGCAGCGCGGTCTTCAGTTGTTCGCTGCGGCGCAGTTCGTCGGCCTGCAGCGCGCGCTTCTCCAGCCGCGAAGAAAGCTGTCCCACCAGCACCGCCGTCATGATAAAGACGAAGAAAGCCACCACGTCTTCCGGGCGATGAATGCGAAAAGAATAATAAGGACCGATAAAAAAGAAGTTGAACGACAACCCGGCCAGGATGGAGACGCACAGCGCCGGGCCGCGTCCGGCCTGCGCCGCCACCAACACCACCAGCAGCACCAGCCCCAGCGCGATGGTGGTCTGGCTGAGCGCGGGACGCAGCGCGTGCAGCCCGGCGACGAGCACCCCCAGCGCCAGAATCGCGCTGCCATAACGCCAGAGCCAATGAGCCTTCCAGTTGTCCACGGGGACATTGTAGGAGAGATTTGGTAATTGGGTAATTTCGTAATTTGGTAATTGAGTAATCTGAAGGACCTCGCAAAGGTTCTGAGAGCAAAACTCGCAGCCGGTGCCGTTGGTTTCAATTACCCAAGGTAATTATCCCTTGAGATCAAGTACCCTTTGTGTTTCAATCTAGGGCATGACGCATCCGCTGGATGGCACGTTTGAAAAACTAGAACGGGCCGATCAAAATATCCGAAATCTCGAATCTGAAATCGCTTTGTTTTTCAAAGAAAGCGAGTATCCCATAATCCCCCAAGGAGACATGGAGACATTCAAGAAGGCGATTGATTACCACAGTTCTCGGGCTATGTCCCCACGATTCAGCGTTTTGGCAGGGGAGGTAATTCATCATCTCCGATCGGCTCTCGACCACGTCGCCTGGCAGCTTTCGAGTACCACATATAGGCGAGATTTTGCCCGCGCTATTGAGTTTCCAATTTTTGACGAGGAACCCGTCAAGAAAAAGGAACGTTCCCGATACGAGAGAAAGATAGAGGGAATTTCCAGTACTCAGGCACGCTTGCTTATCGAGCAATTCCAGCCTTACCAAAGAGGGGATGATGTTATTAATGATCCCCTGTTGATCGTCCACAACATGGACAGAATTGACAAGCATCAAGAATTGGTCATCCTTCTCCCCGGTCTCCACTCGAGACTCGACCTCCGCGAATTTGTGTCCCAAATTGACAGAATGAAGCGCGAGGCGGAAATGGCCAACAAGCCGATCCCCACAATCCCCGAAGCCATGCAAAAGTATGCAATAGTCACCCCGCAAGTATCCTTCAGAGAGTTTGGGGACCTGGATTACAAGCCTGTCATCCCAGGATTGTTTCAGCTTGCGAAGTACATCAAAAATGTTGTCAGTATGTTCGCCGGCGAGATCAAGTGAGGACACTTCTCCCTTCCCGTTCGTGCTAAAATCACGAACTAGGGGAAGGAGAACGCTACATGAGCGGCAACTCAAAGAGCGATCAACCCCGAGCTAAATTCGCGCCTTCTCAAGAGGTAGCTGAGAAGATGCGACCGATATCACGCCAATCATTCCACGGAATCTTACAGAGAGCGGCTAAACCGCTCTCTCGCAAACCCTCTCCAAAAAAGCATTAAATATCAAATTCCCCTGATCTCTGCGGTTGTAGCGGAACGTGTACTCGTCTAAGTAGCTTTGCAGGTACTTCTTTGAAACCTGATGATAGACGCCGCCGATGCCGCGTTTTATCAGGCTCCAAAAGCCGTCAATCGTTTGGGTGTGAATGTCACCTAGGACGTAAATTTTCTCGGAGTGATTGATGCGCTTGTGCGTAACGTTCGCGGCCTCAGCCAACCCGCCATAGCCCATCCAATCGTCCGTGAACACTGTGGACTCAGGCAGGATTCGCTCTTGTGCAATGCGATGCAGATTTTGCTTTGTTGCGTTCTCCGAGGTCAGCGCAAGAGCACGTCCATTGCGTTCCACGATACCCACCACACACTGTCTATGGCTCTTGATTCCTGGGCGACCGGGTTTAGACCCTCTGCGGTTTCTTCCGCCAAAGTAAGATTCGTCCATTTCGACGGCGTCTCCCTCCAATTGCGTGTCATTGTTTTCGGACAGCAACGAACGAATCTGTTTGAACATTCTCCATGCAGTTTTATACGTGACTCCAGTTTCCCGCTGAATCTGTTTTGCCGAAATTCCGCAACGAGTGGAAGCCATCAAATACATAGCGTAGTACCAGAGATGGAGAGACGTGCTCGACTTCGCAAAGATTGTTCCCGCCATCGGGGAAATCATCGTTCCACAGTGACCGCAAGCATACGCAGGGCGACCCGTAACGCGGTGATGCTTCCGCTCGACTCCGCACTTCTCACAGTGGGCAATCCCGCCGGGGAACCGCTGTTCCTTGAGGTGCTCAAGGCAGCTATCGTTATCAGGGAATTGAGCGTTAAAATCATTGATCGTATAGCGCAAGTGCTTTGGAATTGTTTGTCTGCGGTTCATGATCTTTTCACCACAAACATTATGCCCTGCATTCTACTTGATGTCAAGGGATAATTACCTTACCCAATTACCAAATTACCCGATTACCAATTTCGTGTGTCTCCGTGGTGGAATTGGCTCTTTCTAAAGCTCTCCAAAGCTGCGAAAATAGCGCCATGGCACTAGTCGTCATTGGCGGGCATTCGCGCAGCGTGGGCAAGACCAGCGTGGTCGCGGGTCTGATCGCGGCGTTGCCGGAGTTCAACTGGACCGCCCTGAAGATCACCCAGTTCGGCCACGGTGTCTGCTCCGCCGACGGCAAGCCCTGCGACTGCGACACCGGAGACGACCACTTCCGCGCCTTGAGCGACGAAAAAGACCTGAGCGGCGAGACGGACACCTCGCGCTACCTGGTCGCGGGCGCCAAGCGCTCCATATGGGTGCGCACGCGGCAAGGCCGCCTGAGTGAAGCCATCGCCGACATTGAGCGCAAGATTGCCGGCGCGGAAAACGTGATCATGGAATCCAACAGCATCATGGGCTTCCTCAAGCCCGACCTCTACCTCAGCGTGCTCGACGCCGGGACCCAGGACTTTAAAGTTTCCGCCAACGAGTTTCTGGACCGCGCCGACGCGGTGATCCTGCACAAGGCCAATGGCATGGGCATGGGTGGTGCCAAGTGGGACCTGGTTTCCATGGACCGTCTTGCGGGCAAGCCGCAGTTTCTGATCGAACCTCCTCCGTACGTGACGCCGGAGATTGTCTCGTTTGTTCGCGAACAATTGGCCGCGCGCATTCACGCCTGATTTACCGCAAAGGACGCAAAGGGCGCAACGGAAGAGAGAGATGTTTTCTTTTTAGGGCAAAGATCGCTTCTTGGTCGAAGTTTTTCTGCCGCGACATGAATCAACAAAGACTTCCCACCCCGTTGCGTCCGTTGCGTCCTTTGCGGTGAAATCCTTCGCGCCCGTTGCGGTAAATCGCTATTTCGGCCCGGTCATGGGAGGCATGGGCCGGTCTTTGCGCGGATCGTCGGTGCGCTTCTGGGTG
Organism: Terriglobia bacterium; assembly: GCA_020072815.1. Classification (NCBI taxonomy): domain Bacteria; kingdom Pseudomonadati; phylum Acidobacteriota; class Terriglobia; species Terriglobia bacterium. The sequence goes on from JAIQGE010000007.1 coordinate 55,526, forward strand.
TCCACGGTGTCGGGCTCGCGCACAAAGGACGCGGTCGTGGCGGTGGTGGTGGCGGTCGAGGCTGCGCGGCTACTCCGCTTTAGATTCTTCAGCACGTCGTCTCTGTCCAGGTTGTAGTCGCGAGAGAGGCGGGTGAGCGCCAGGGTGATGATGTCCGAGTGATGGATCTCTTCCGTCCCCGGAAACTTCTTCAAGTCCAGCCAGATCTTGTGCACCAGATGGACGTCCTCAGTCTTCATGGTTGGCGTGTGCGGGCCAATGCGGTAGCTTTCCACGGACTGGTCAGGGCGCACCACCTGGAACACGAACTGGCGCTTGGGTTCAGGCATGGCCTCCCAGGCCTGGCCCAGGCGGAAGGCCTGCTCTTCGCCCGTCATTTTGCTGGAGAGTCCGGAGACCACGGCGGAAGATTCCATGGAACTGGCGGTCTGCACAATCGCCGAGAAGACGTCACGCGCCGGGACCACCAGCAGGGAAATGGTTTTGCCGTAGCTCTCCGCGATGGAAACCGCCTTGGTGAACAAGGTCTGCTCGTAGTCGCTGAAGATCTGTTCCATGGCCAGGTCGTATTCGGCGGAGCCGTAGCCGGTAAGGCGGGCCTCCATCACCACAATGTCCTGGTCGTGCGTGTCGGTCACTTCCAGCGCCCAGCGCAGGTGGTTGAGCGTGTTGTAGTCGCGCACCGTGACCAGCAGGTTCTCCGGACGCACCTGGACCGTTTCACGTCCAATGGTGTCCTGCTGCACCAGTTGGAAGTGCTCTTTCATTTGCTGCTCAACGTGCGCGAACTTGCGTTTGTTGACCTTTTCTGAGACCAGAAAGATGAAGAAGAACCCGATGGAAAACGCCAGCCCGGCCACCGTGGCCACCTGTTTGGTGAAGATGTTCACCACCGCGGTCGAGAGCAGCACCAGATGGACGGACGCCAGGCCCACGGGGAGTTCAACCGTCTTCCACTTGCCGGTGGCCTTGTCTCTTCCGATGGGGAACGGGATGTTAGGAGGCACGCGCCAACCGCGTTCGCCCTTGTATTTGAAGCGGAGCACCAGCATGGCCAGGCTGTTGAAGGTGAAGCTCCAGATCACGCCGAAAGCGTAGGCTTCACCCAGCACGTACACGTTGCCCCGGCTGGCCAGGATGGTGATCAACTGCAGTCCAACGATCAAGTTGACGATGCGGTAGCTGGTGCCGTACTTCCGGTGCGGGCGCCGGAACCAGTCCGTCAGGACCCCGTCTTCAGAAACCCGATTGAGCACGCCGTTGGAGCCGATGATGGAGGTGTTGATGGCGCCGGAGAGAATCAGGAACCCCACGCCCACCACAAATACCCGGAAGATCAGCTTGAGCATATGCGGCCCCACCATATACATGGCCATGCCGCTGATCAAGTTGTCTTTGTAAACCGAAACCCGCACGCTGTCCGGAATGATCATCACGGCCAGCATGGAGCCGATTCCGGTGAACACAAAGCTGAACACGGCGATGATCAGCGCCGCGCGTTTCAGGTTGCGCAGCTTTGGACTTGCGATTTCGCGGTTCACCTGGGCCAGCGATTCTTCGCCGCTCATGGCCAGCACGGAGTGGCCGAAGGCGATGAGAATCCCGAATAGCCCGAACGATTTGGCCAGGTCCGTCCCTTTCAGGAAGCCCAGCGCCTCGTCGCTGAACTTCAGGTTTGCAGGCACGGGCAGCGGGGGCAGGGAAGCGCCGTTCTTCATCACCGTGTAAATCGCCCACACCAACAGGATGACCACCATGACGGTGGTGATCTGCATCACGCGCAGCGCTTTGTCGCTGGACTCCTCAATGCCCTTGATGTTTTCCCACCAGTAATAGATGGTCACGGCCAGGGCAAAGGCCGCTGCGGCGTAATTCTCATTGATGTGGAGAGCGTGGCCGTTCAGCATGTGGTGCATGGCCCGCGGCACCCAGCCGTGGACTTCTGCCGCGGAGAACAGCTCGTTGATCAGCCCGGCAATGTATTGGCCGGCGGAGACGCCGGAGATCGGGCCGGTGAGGATGTAGTCAAACATCAGCGCGGAGACGCTCAACTTGGCAAACGTTCCGCCCAGGGCCTCTTTCACCACGCGATACACGCCGCCGCGGGTGAACATGGAACAGCTTTCCACGTACACCGAGCGCACGGCAAAGGCGAAGAGCATCACGCCCAGAATGAACCAGGGCGCGGCCTTGCCGACCGCCTGTTCCGCGATGCCGCCGGCGTAAAAAGCGGAAGAACCAAGGTCATTGAGGACAATGGCCGCGGCGCGCCAGTAGGAGATGAACGTGAGCATCACCGACGTGGCGACCACGATGCGGACCCTGTTCGATTGTGTCGGGACTGCTCCGGAGCCGGCTGACATTTTTAGAAAATAAATAACGGCCGCTGCCAACCAGTTGATCTTGGTTTTGCAGGACCGCGCTCACGCCTCAATTTTCTTCGCTTATACCTTGTGGTCCCGCACCGGTTCGTCTCCCTCAAACATGCTATGGGCCGTCTTGATGGCTGTAACAATAATGACCGGTATCGCCCCGATCAGCCCCGCGAGGAAGAAATATTGAAACACCGGCAAGACATAGTGGACCACGAAATGCACGCTTTTGATTGTAGTCCCGCGCCTGCGCTTAATCAAAACAAACTGGGTTTGCTAAAATCGCCTACGCGTGCGAGCCATTCCCAACAAGGCATGGTACCTGGCCCTGCTCTCCGGCGGGCTGCAAGTTCTCGTCTTCCCCAAGATCAACCTGTTTTTTCTTTGCTGGATAGCCTTGGTCCCGCTGCTGTACGCGCTGCTGCGCGGCCCTGGAGGCGAAGGCGCGGTGGTGGATTCTGAAGGGCGCTCGCTGCGGCCGTTCACGCTGTGGCAAGGCTTCCTGCTGGGATGGGCCAGCGGCATCGTGTGGTATTTCGGCACGTGTTATTGGGTCTACGGCGTGATGACCAGCTTTGGCGGGCTGAATTTGCTGGCGGTGATTCCCATCATGATTGCCGCCGCCCTGGCTTACGGCCTGCACCATGCGGTGTTTGGACTGCTGGTGGTGCTGATGGCCCGGCGGTCGTCCTTCGGAAACCGGCGGCCGTTGTTCCTGGCGCCGTTCTTCTGGGTGGCGATTGAACTCTATCGCGACCGCGTGACCGGCTTCCCCTGGCTGCCGCTGGGAGGCGCGCAGGTGGACAACATTCCTTATGCGCGCATTGCCGAAGTCACCGGCGTTTACGGGCTGACCTTTACCGTGGTCCTGGTGAACTGCGCGTTTGTTGCCGGGCTGCTGCTGATGGGGCGCCGGCGCATCAATCTTTTGATTTCCGCGGTGGCCGCGGCCATCGCGCTGCAGATGGGCGTGTTCGCCAAGCCTGAGCCGTTCGCCGCTTCGCGACAGGCCCTGCTGGTGCAGGAAAACGTCCCCGTGCTGGACCTGGTGCAGTGGACGCCGCAGTATTACGACCAGACCATTGGCGCGCTGGCGCTGCTCAGCGTGGAAGAACAGAAGAAACAGCCCGTCCGGCACGCGCCGGGGCTGATCGTGTGGCCGGAATCGCCCGCGCCGTTCATCATTTCCGACCCGCGCCTGCAGTACTGGCTGACGGAGATCGCGCGGGACACCAAGTCCTACATGATTGTGGGCGCCACCGGCGTGGCGCCGGTTGCAAACGCCGCCGACGAGCCCAACATCTACAACTCCGCCCTGGTCATGGACCCGCAAGGCCGCGTTGCCGGACGCTATGACAAGATCCACCTGGTCCCCTACGGCGAATTTGTCCCCTTCAAAGACGTTTTGTTCTTCGCCAAAAAGCTCACCCGGGAGGTGGGCAACTTTACTCCGGGGACGGAACGCAAGGTGTTTGACCTGGACGGCTCCCGCGCGTCGGTGGTGATTTGCTATGAGTCCATCTTTTCCAATGAAGTGCGGCAGTTCACCCTGAACGGCGCGCAGGTGCTGATCAACATTTCCAATGACGGCTGGTACGGCGAAACCGGCGCGGATTTTCAGCATCTGCAGATGGCCCGCATGAGGGCGATTGAAAACCATCGCTGGCTGCTGATTGACAGCAACAGCGGAATCACCGCGTCCATTGATCCTTACGGGCGGATCGTGACGCGCGCGGAGCGCAACGTGCGCACCGCCCTGGTGGCCCCGTTTTCCCCGGTCAGCGATATCACCGTGTACGCCCGCTACGGCGACGTTTTTGCCTGGAGCTGTGTGGTAATCTCAATATTGGCGGTGTTTTTGCGGTGGCGCATACGGGCGCCCACCATGATTGAAGCCCGCCCGGCGTAGGAACTATGGTGGAAGAACTCGAACGCGAATACTCCAGCGTGCGCGACAAAGTCGCGGACCTGCGGAGCTATCTTTGACTCGCCCTCCGTGCGAGCGCAATTAGCCGAAGTTGAAAAACAAGTTGCCGATCCCAGCGTCTGGACTGACCAGGCGCGCTCACAGACGCTCATGCGCCAGCGCAAACGCCTGGAAGATTCCCTGGCCATGGACTCCGATCTGGCGCGCCGCATGGAAGACATCCGGGCCTATTTTGATCTGGCCCGCGAAGGCGAAGCCGTCACCGCCGAACTGCAAAAAGAAATCAACGACCTGCGGGAGATCGCCGAGAAGCTGGAAACGCAAACGCTGCTCTCCGGCGAAAATGACATGCGCAACGCCATCGTCACCATCCACCCCGGCGCCGGCGGGACGGAATCACAGGACTGGGCGGAGATGCTCATGCGCATGTACCTGCGCTGGGCGGAGCGACAAGGATTTCCCGTGGAGATGGCGGAACTGCAGCCGGCGGAGGAAGCCGGCATCAAGTCGGCGACGTTTACCGTGACCGGCGACTACGCTTACGGCCTGCTCACCAGCGAGATCGGCGTGCACCGCCTGGTGCGCATCTCGCCCTTTGACCAGCAGAGCCGGCGGCATACCTCCTTCGCCAGCGTGTTCGTCTCGCCGGAAATTGATGACTCCATCCAGGTGGATATCAAGCCGGAAGAAATTCGCGTGGACACTTACCGCTCCGGCGGCAAAGGCGGCCAGCACGTGAACACCACCGACTCCGCCGTACGCATCACCCACTTTCCCACGGGCATCGTGGTGGCCTGCCAGAATGAACGCTCCCAGCACAAGAACCGCGACAAGGCCTTCAAGATTCTGCGCTCCAAGATTTATGAGTACGAGTTGGAGAAGAAGCGTGAAGCCACGCGGAAAGTGGAAGACACCAAGCTGGAGATTGATTTTGGTTCGCAGATACGGTCGTATGTTCTGCATCCTTACCGGATGGTGAAGGACCATCGCACCAAGCTCGAAGTGGGAGACGTGGACCGCGTTCTGGACGGCGATTTGCGCCCGTTCATTCGCGGTTATCTGATGGCGCGGCGAAATCAGGGATAATAGCGCAGGCCTATGGCAAGCATCCTGGACCAGATGAAACGCAACGCTTTACCCGCGGGCGCCATGCGCACCGCGGCAAATGGCGCGCTGCCCGTCCCTCCCGGGGAGATGCTGGAAATCCTGGTGTACCTCACCCACAACCCGGTGTTCAGCCAGGACGCCAAACTGACGCTGGCCGGATGGGACCTGAACGCGGCCATGGAAATTGTGAAAGACAGTGCCGCGCCGCCGGAAGTCCTGGGATATTTCTGGGTGGAAGAGAACCGGCGTCCGGCGCTGATGCCGGCCATGATCGAAAACCCGGCCATTTCCGAATCCATGCTGATGGAGCTTGCCGCCGCGTGTCCGCGGGAGATTGTGCACATGCTGCTGGCCAGCCCGCGCGCCCGCAGCTCACCGGCGATCATGGAATCGCTCTCCACCAACCCGCGGGTCATGCCGGACGAACTCGCGGAACTCCAAGGTGGCGCATTGGCGGAGAGCGTAATCGCCGCCGCCAGTGGCCCGGTAACGGAGAGCCCGGCGGACGTGGAGATTGGCGTGAAGGCCGCGAGCCCGCACGCGGATGGCGATGAGCACGATCCGGAGACCGTTGCCGCGCACGCCGCATGGCTCAAGGAGCATGCCGAAGAAGTCGCCGCCGAGGAAGGCAAAGCCTTTCAGTTGATGGGTGAAGGGCTGCCTGAAGATGACGGAAGCGCGCCCGCGGAAGAAGTCCACGAGGAAACCCACGAAGCGGCCCGTGAAGCAGCTTCCCCCGGCGCGGCGGACGGCGCGGAAGAAATAACACCTTCGCCGGTTTCCGACCATCTGGCCTTGGCGGCGCTGGCGGCGCAAACCAAGAGAACGGCCCGCCAGGCAGCGGAGAAGAAGCTGACCCCGCTCCAGAAGGTTTCCCGCCTGAGCGCTTCTGAGCGCGTGAAGCTGGCCTTTACCGGGAACAAGGAAGAGAGGGCCATTCTGATTCGCGACGGCGCCCGCGTGGTGCAGAACGCCGTGCTGTCTTCGCCCAAACTGACGGACCCTGAAGTGGAGACGTTTGCTTCGGCCAAGAACCTGGGGGAGAACGTGTTTCGCGAAATCGCGCGCAACCGCCGCTACATGAAGAATTATCACGTGGTCCGCAATCTGGTGCAGAATCCCCGCTGCCCCCTGGACATTGCTTTGCCTCTGGTGAAAATGCTGCTGGTGTACGACCTGAAGGGCATGCAGCACAGCCGCAGCATTTCTGAAACCATTCGCAAGGTGGCGCAGAAGTACTATAAGGAGAAATCCCTCTCAGGAGGCAAGATCAAGAGCGAGGAGTAAACGGGCGGCTCGCCCGCCAGACGCTCTGGTCACAATCAATATGCGGCGCAGAATCAAATCTTGTTTGCTTGTAGCGGTGGCGTTGACTGCGCTCACGGTGCCGCTGGCCGTCCGCGCCCAAGCCCATAAGCCTTCCGAGTATGCCGCTCTCCGCGACCGGGTGAAGAGCGGCGACCAATCTGTGGATTTTGCCCGCCTGCGCATCTCTTACGTTGATTCGCCGGAGTTCAAGAACGCCAAAGACACGTCTGAAGAATCAACCAAGATGAGCGAGGCCTTCAAGGCGCGGGAATTCAAGCAGGTGATCAAGACTGCAGAAGTAGTGCTGGAGAACAACTACACTGATCTGGACGCACACTTCTATGCGTTCACGGCTTGTCGCGAACTGGGCGAGGTCAAGCAGGCGGAGTTTCATCGCGCGGTGTTCAAGGGACTGGTCGACTCCATCCTGCATTCCGGCGACGGCAAGACCCCGGAGACCGCCTATGTTGTGGTTACTGTCCACGAAGAGTATGTGGTCTTGAGCATGCTCGGCTTGCAGCCGCAGGGTCAGGCGCTGCTGCATGACAAAGGACATTCCTATGACGTCATGAAGGCCAAAGACAAGAAATCCGGCGAGGCCGTCACGCTGTATTTCAACGCGGACATTCCTTTCAAAAGTTACGAAGTAAAGATGAAATGACGCCGCGACTTCCGCCCAAGGCTGGAGCCGCGCTCGCGAGCCCGATGGCGACTGCCGTAAACGATTGAACGTCCAGAAAGTTGAACACTCAAACTATGAACCCCAGCGCCACTGACGAAATCGGTAACCTGCTGAAGAACGCCACCATCATTGCCGTGGTGGGGCTTTCGGACAGCCCGCTGCGGCCCAGTTACGGCGTCTCCGCCTACATGCAAAGCCATGGCTACAAGATCATTCCGGTGAACCCGGAAATCAAAGGCGCGCTGGGCGAGAAGGCCGTGCCGTCACTTTCCGACATCAAAAACAAGATTGACATCGTGGACGTGTTCCGCCGCTCGGAGTTTGTCGCCGATATCGTGGACGAAGCCATCCGCCTCAAAGTCCCCGCCATCTGGCTGCAGGAAGGCGTGATCGACGAGCGCGCCGCGGAGAAGGCCCGGCAGGCGGGAATCTTTGTGGTGATGGACAAGTGCATTCTGAAGGAGCATCGGGCACGGTTCAGGTGAATCACCGGTCAATCCACCACGGAGACACGGAGGCACGGAGAAGAAAAGGGGCCGCGCTCGCAGCCCCCAGGTTATCGTGTGAAGTAGCCCGATTCAGGAAGCTCCTTCAAAGGACGTCTGCGTGAATTCACTCACAGCTTTTGGACTCGTCGCCGTCTCCGCCATGATGGTCTTCTACGCCTTGGAGAAGCGCAGCCGCTGGTTCATCCTGGCGTTCGCTGGATCGTGCGTCCTGGCTTCGGTTTATGGCTTCCTGCAAGGCGCGTGGCCCTTTGGAGTTGTGGAAGCCGTATGGTCTCTGGTGGCGCTGAGGAAATGGTGGATTGCGGCGAAGTCCGCATAGCTTAACCACAAAAGACACCATCGAACACAAAGTCTGATTAAGTCTTGTCATTCCGAGAGTCGCGTAAAGCGAGTGCGCGCTTTTTTCAGCGCGCGAGTAGCGACCGAGGAATCTGCTCCGCCATCCCCTTTCCCGGCGTGTTACGTGCTTCTTGCTCCCGTGGGTGCCGGGCCTTATGTCCCTTCGGCGCGGTGGCGCCGTGCTACGCCTGGGCGTTTGACGAGCTACTCTTTTCTCTTCCGTTTGTCTTCCTTCGTGTCCTTTGTGGTTGAGCTGCTCTTCCGCGCTTCCTCACGCAACCTTCTGATCTCTTCCATCCTCTGCGCCAAGAGTTTTTCCCGGCCTTCCTGCGTTGGATGGTAATACCGCCGGTCGCGCAGGTTGTCTGGGAGGCACTGCATGTCGGCGACTTTCTCTTCCAGGTCGTGCGCGTACTGGTAGCCCTTGCCGTAACCTGCGCTCTTCATCAGCGTGGTGGGAGCATTGCGGATGTGCAGCGGCACCGGCTCGGCCGCGGTCTTTTCCACGTCCTCCAGAACTTCGCCGTAGGCGACGTAAAGCGCATTCGACTTGGGCGCCAGCGCCAGGTACGCGACGGCCTGGGCCAGAGCCAGATTCGCTTCCGGCATGCCGAGGAAATCAATGGCGTCTTTGGCGGAGAGGCACAGGTTCAGCGCTTCCGGCGACGCCAAGCCGATATCTTCTGACGCCATGCGCACCACGCGCCGCGCAATGTACAGCGGATCTTCGCCCGACTCCAGCATGCGCGCCAGCCAGTAAAGGGCCGCGTCCACGTCACTGTTGCGGACGGACTTGTGCAACGCCGAAATCAGGTTGTAATGCTCTTCGCCCGACTTGTCATAGAGCAGGACGCGCTTCTGCAGCGTGTCCTTAATGATCTGCTCAGTAATCTCGCCACCGTCGCCAGCGGTCGCCGCCGCCACTTCCAGCACGTTGTACGCGGCGCGGGCATCGCCGCTGGTATAAGCGGCGATCTGCTGCAGGACCGCTTCGCCGGCCCGCACGTTCATCTTGCCCAGACCGCGCTCCTGGTCTTCCAGCGCGCGGCGCAGCAACGTGACGATCAGCGTTTCGCTCAGCGGATTCAGGATGTACACCCGGCAGCGCGAAAGCAGAGCGCCGTTGATCTCAAACGACGGGTTCTCCGTGGTGGCCCCGATCAGCCGTATGTTGCCGCGCTCCACGTGGGGAAGAAACGCGTCCTGCTGGGCGCGATTGAAGCGGTGAATTTCATCAATGAAAAGAATGGTGCGCGTTCCGTAAGCGCGGGCCTTCTCCGCGTCCGCCATGACCTGTTTGATTTCCTTGATGCCGGAGAGCACGGCGGAAAACTCAATGAACTCTGCCTTGGTCATGTGTGCGATGATCTGCGCCAGCGTGGTCTTGCCCGTCCCCGGAGGCCCCCAGAAAATGATGGAGCCGGGATCGTCGCGCTCAATCTGCAGGCGCAGCGGCTTGCCCGGGCCCACGATGTGCTCCTGTCCCACGAACTCGTCCAGCGTGCGCGGCCGCATGCGGTCGGCGAGGGGGCGCGCGCCTTTGGATTGCGGTGCGTCCGCGAGTGGTTGAAACAAGCCCATAGGTTCTTGATGACCAAATGACCGCAGATGTCGTCAAATTATAAACACCATCACAGCCGCGGGGTTGCCTGCGGAGAGTGGTTTGCTGGTGGCAGGTCTCTTCTTCCAGGTCTGGGCTGGAGTCGCAATGGAGGTCTTATGCGCAAGCTGGGCGAGCTGATTTGTGCCGTGCTGCTTTCCTCAACGTTGTCTCTCTGCATCGGCTGCGGAGGCGGCCAGCCAACACCACTTCCGGGACAGGGGTTGCCGCCTATTAGCGGCAACTACAGCTTTCAACTGGGAACGTTTGGCGCCATCGGCGGACCTCTCGCTACCACCGCCGGAAATGTGACCGGCGGGATCATCCTTAGCGACTCCGTCACCTCATGCCAGGTCGGCGTCTTCAACGTGTTCGGCTCAATTAAGGCGGGCGGAGCTTTATCGCTGTTTGCGTCCGCCGCGGGCGCGTCGCTTAACCTGGACGGCACGGTCAGCGCCGACGGGAAGACCATCTCCGCCGCCACTTTCACCATGACCGGGACTGCCGGCTGCGTGGCCAGCGGCTCGGCCACCGGCGTCCAGATGCAGGACCTGAGTGGCGTCTACTCCGGCACGCTCACGCTGACGCACGGTGGCGTAGCCGTGCCGATTAGCTGGTCGGGCGCCCTCTCACAAACGGTCCTGACCACCGGTTTCATCGAACTCACGGGCGGTGACGCGACGGTAGGCGGCATTCCCGCGGCGTGCGGGTTTACCACGTCCACTTTTTCTGTGGTTGGCGGCGGCTTGGTGTTTGGCGCGCACTCCAGCGGCAACTTTCAAGGTGGGGCCAACGGCTTCAACTTCAAGGCCGACGCCACCGACGCGACCGCCAAGACGCTGAATGTCTCGATGTTCGTTCAAGGCGGCCCCTGCGCTGCCGACACCGTGGCGGGAACACTCAGCCGGCCTTAAAACCGATTCAAAAACCTTACCGCTGATGAACGCTGATGACGCTGATCTTTATTTGTTGTCGCTCGAATTCGCTTGCCGGCATCGCTCGTGGGGGAGAGCCTTCTGCTCCCGTTGCAGGCTGCTCGCCGCGCAAGCCAGGCCGCCTGCCCCACCACGCGAAGTCCGTGGGGTAGCGAGGATCCCCGGACACGCGGCAAAGCATCTTGCGTTTGCCTTATCTGTGTCATCAGCGTTCATCAGCCGTAAGGTTTTTCTGCCGCTGCCTTGCCGCTTCGTACAGAAATATTGAAGCCGCGATCCCCGCATTCAATGACTCCACCCGCGCTGAGTGGGGAATGGTGACCAATTCATCGGCTGCGGCGAGAATTTCCGCCGGCAGTCCTGCGCCTTCATTGCCGATCACGATCATCAGCGCGCCGGTGAAGTCGGCTTGATCGAGCGCCTTGCCCTTATGCGACGAACTGGCCAGCACCCGCACGCCGGCCTGCTTCATCTGCGCGATGGCGGGAGCGAGTTTCACGCGGACCAGCGGTTCGCGAAACAGGCTCCCCGCGCTGGCGCGGACAACTTTGGTGTTGAATGCGCTCACGGTGTTTTCTCCCAGCAGCACGCCGCGCGCGGAAAAAGCCTCCGCCGAGCGGATAATGGTACCCAAATTTCCCGGATCTTGAATGCCCGCGGCGGCCACGGCGAGAAAGTTGTCGTTCACCTGTTCCAGCAAGTCTTCGAGTTTGCCGGGCTTCAGCTTCACCAATGCGGCCACGCCTTGCGGCGTTTCCGTGCTCACGGCGCTGGAAAAAATGTCATCGGGGAGCAGGAGAGCTTCCGTGTGGCTGGAAACTTGGGGCATCAGGCGCGTGGCGTGGTGGCGCGCACTCTCACTGAAGAAGATGGCCTGGAAGCGCAGCCCGCTGCGCAGGGCCTCTTCAATCATGCGGATGCCTTCAATGGCGATGAATCCTTCGCTGGTGGGTTCGCTCTGGGTAAAGGCCTTGCGCAGGTCCTTTACCAGCGCGTTCTGGCGGCTGGCGATGGGACGCAAACGTGTGTCGTCAGTGGCGGGCATTTGGATGTAATCATACCGATTGCGGGGGACCGCGTGAAAGACGTGCGTGCTTCGCGCTACTTGCGCGCGGTGATGGCCTTGCGAATCGCCGCTTCCGGCGCTTGGTCGTCGTAATGGACGTCGCGGCCGTCAAGAGCAAGGCCCAGCTTCTTCCAAAGCTCGTCAAGGTCCACCGGGGAAGGCTTGTCGCGCAGCTCCGCATACAGCTCCTGCAGAACTTTGGTTCCGGTGGCTTTGTCGCCGATGGCCAGGGCTTTCTCTAAGTCCCAGTCCTGGCTGATCACGCCCCCGTGGTTGCGGATGGCGCGCAAGGCGTCCTGCAGGCCTTTGCGGTTGTGGGTGCGCTCGCGGATGCGCACGTCGGCCAGCAGGCAGAACATGGCGCCGCCCCAGTACGTGCGTCCCCAGGTTGGGGTGTTGTCCAGGCCGTGGTCGCCATATTGCGGCTGGCCTTTGGGCATGTCGCGAATGAACTGCCGCCAGACTTCGTCCACGGGAAGACCGCCGGCTTGCGCGCGGGCCACCGGCTCCACGTAAGTGGAGATGCCTTCTTCAATCCAGTGATGGTTGTCCCCCATGGAAGGAAATGCCAGATGGACCATCTCGTGGGTAAGCGTCCAGTCATCTTTCAGTGCGTCGAGACTGGTGTCTCGTCCCACGCTGATGAGGATCAGTCCGCCGTCTTTAGCGTAGGTAACGCCGCGATGGACGCCGGAGCGGTCGTCGGTGCGGACGCGCAGGGTCAGGTGCGGCACAGGGAACCGGCCGTAGTACGTCGAAACCGTGCGCGCTGCCGTCTTGATCCAGGCGAGAATATCATCGCGGGCGATGCTGAGCTGCTCGTCCGGCAGCGTGACCTCAATTTTCCCGCTCGGAACCGCCAGGATGAGTAGTTGTGCGTCTGATTTCTGACCGGCCGTTCCTCCGCTGAGGCCGACCAGCGTCAGAATAGGGAACAGCAATACTCTTAGCTTTCGCGGACGAGAGAATGCGGCAAGGGATGTCACCAGACGCTCATTGTAGCGTGCCGCGCTATGCCGCGGCAGTCTGGCGTTTCTTGAAATAGCGGGCCACCAGGGTGTCCAGCGAAAACATTCCTGGTCCAAAAAACAGCACCAGTAAAGACGCGAACAACAGCGTGTACGGGGCCGCGGCGTAAAACTTGTCAGTGTCAGAAAAGATGGAGAGCAGGGCTTCGCGATCCGCCGTGATGAAGGCCACCAGCATGTCCCCGGCAAGCAGCAGGGAAATCAGGCGAGATCCCAAACCGAGGGCCAGCAGAATGCCGCCGCCGAATTCCAGCACGGCGACGAAATGCGCGTTGAGTGATGGCGCGGGAATCCCCAGGCTGATGAAGAAGTCCACGAACTTTGGCATGTCGTGGAGGTGGGCCCACCCGGACTGCCAAAATTGCCATCCCCAAAACAGGCGGACCAACAGAAGAAAGGGCGATTGGCAGCCGTCAGCAATCTTCAGAAACCACGCGTAGGCGACTTCAGCTTTCTTGATCATTGGCTGGGGCGTTCTCCGTTCGTCCTTAGTCTTGAGTCTTGGGAAAGTCCTTAGTCTTGGGGAGCGTGGCAGAACCAGCCCAGCGACGACCAGTTGGCAAACCAGCCGTGCAGCTGTCCGGTCACGTGCTCCACTTTTTGATTGCTCCAATTCACGGAGACTTCAATGGCTTCGCCCAGAGTCTTGCCTTGTCGCAGCGCGCCCAGCAGGGCGAATGCCTCCGGCTCTAGACGTTTGAAGTAAACCACGTTCTCTTGCCGATGGACCGCCAGATAGATCTGCTTGGCGCGAGGCAGGGCCGCGCGGTGGCCTCGCTTGCGCGGCACGGATATGCCAGGTCCAGCAGCCGCAGATAGGGCTGAAGGTGGAAGCGCGGGTCTTCGCCCAGATTGCCCAGGTCTTCCTGCTTCAGCGCAGGCAGCTCGGCGGCGTCGTAGACTTCGATATCGGCCCACTCCAGCCGCACCATGTCCAGGGCCAGGCGCTCGTGCTTGGGAGTGAATTCCGGATGGGCGCGCAGCCAGGTTTCGAGGCGCTCGCCCAGGTTGCGCAGGGAGAAAGACTCCGACGGCAGTTCCGTCAGGTACGCGAGCAGCACTTGGTCGAATTTCTTCTGCCCGATGACCGCCCTCAGGCCGGGAAAATCGTCCGCCAGCGACGACAGGATGCGGAACCAGTAGACGCGGTTGTAGATTTCCAGGCGCTCCACCGAAGTCAGACGGTCATTGGGCTTGATGATGGCCTCAGCGATTTCGCGCGAAGAGCGCCCGTCGAGCATGGTAGGGCGCATGCGTTCGTCATCGGTCAGCGGCTGCCGCACTACGTCAAACACCGCGCTCTGGAGTTGTTCTAAATTCATAACCCCGCCAGGTTCATTCGCGCCGCCGGACTGATGACGCGCCCTCACGATGCCACCGCTGCCTTGTCCGGAATAAAGCGTTTGGCCTTGAGCGCTTCCTTGTGGACTTCTTCAAAGGAAGGAATCTCATCGTCCCACTCCAGCAGCGTCGCCGTGGGGCCAACCCGCTCAATGGCTTTGGCGTAGAGCTCCCAGACCGGATCAATCACCGGGTGGTCATGCGTGTCCAGAATGTATTTTTCGTACTTGGAGTGGCCGGCGATGTGGATCTGGGCCACGCGGTCGGCGGAAACGCTGGTGAGATAATCCAAAGGATTGAAATTGTGGTTGCGCGAAGAGACGTAAATATTGTTTACGTCCAGCAGGATGCCGCAGTCGGCGTCTTCGACGACTTCATTCAAAAATTCCCATTCGGTCATCTGCGAGACGTGATATTCGGCGTAGCTGCTCACGTTCTCCACGCATATGGGGACTTCGAGGAAGTCGCGGGCCTCGCGGATCTTCTGCGCCGTCCGCTTGGCGGCTTCGAAGGTGTAGGGCATCGGGAGCAGGTCGTGGGAGTAACGTCCGTCCACGCTGCCCCAGCAGAGATGGTCGGTGAGCCAGGGGGTCTTGGTGCGCTTGACCAAGGTTTTGAGGCGGCGCAGGTGTTCGCGGTTCAGGGGCTCCGCCGAACCAAAATACATGGAGACGCCGTGCTGCACCACGCGATAACGTTCCAGGATCTGGTCCAGCGTGTGCAGCGGGCGGCCGCCATCCACCATGAAGTTTTCTGAGATGATTTCGAACCAGTCCACCACCGGCTTCTTCTCGAAGATGTGGCGGTAGTGGGGGATGCGGAGGCCGATGCCCACGCCGTAGTCGGTGTGGCCGTTGAAGCGATTAGCAGGCATAAGTCAGGAATGAATGAGTCCGTTTAAAAAATTCAGAGGGCCAGGGGGCTTTCCCATCTGGCCCTCCGAGAGAGTGAGAGACCCGTTACTTTTTCTTGGCTTCTTTCATTGGCTTGCCGTCGGTGCGGCATTCGCCCTTGCCTTTGCAGTCATTCTTGCCCTTGGTTTCCCCGCAGCCGCCTTTGCCTTTGCAGGAGTTCTTTCCTTTGCAGGAGTGTTTGTCAACCTTCTCTTTGGTGGCTTTCTTGCCGGAGTCGGCGGCCTTGGGCTTGTCGTCGCTGGTCTTTGCAGCAGCGGCGAGGCTTGTGCCCGCAACGAACCCAGTCAGTGCAGCGCCAACCAGCAGTGCGCGAATCGATTTCGTCATATTCAGTCAGTCTCCTTCGTTTAAGTGGTCTTACGTGTTGTCTGTTTCCGGGGGGCCTAGACTACACAACCGGCCTCGTTTAACGATCTTTCCGAGGTACGAAGGGCTATCAGGACTTAGATTGCCTCTCGCTCCCTATTTTTCTCGGGCGCCGGCGCCAGCCTGGACAGGCAAACACAGACGAACCTGAGATTTTGGCCGAAGAAACGACCGGAAGATGGTATCACGGAGGTCAAATTTCGGGCGTCGGGGGAGCCGAAAGCATAACCTGGGCCTAGGTTTTTTCCCAAAAACCGTTTATTCTTAGTCGTTTGTCCGGGGCAGCCGAACCTACCCGGAACGCGCCCGGAAGCAGCAAGGGCCGTCACCCGTCCTCCAGAGGAGCTGTTTTTTGACTGCGGAAATCGTAAAAATCAATCCTGATAATCCTGACCCGCGCATGGTTTCGTATGTGGCTGACCAGATCAAAAAGGGCCAGGTCGCCGGCATGCCCACGGACACCTTCTACGGACTGGCCGCCGACCCTTTCAACCTGCACGCGGTGGACCTGATCTATGACGTCAAGTCCCGCAGCCGGCACAAGCCGCTTTCGCTGCTGATTGAGAGCGTGGAGCAGGCCGAATACCTGGCGCGCGACCTGCCGGAGGAGTTCTACGAGATCGCCCGCAAGTACTGGCCGGGCCCGCTGACCATCATCGTGAACGCGTCAGAACGGCTGCCGCTGAAGGTGACGGCCAATACCGGCAACGTGGCGCTGCGGTTGCCCGCCGCGCGCATTCCGGTGGAGGTGATCCGCGCCGCCGGGGTGCCGATTACCGCCACGTCGGCCAACATCAGCGGGGCCAGCGAGTGCACCAGCGCTGACGGCGTCCGCCAGCAACTGGGCAAGCAGATTGGTTTGATCGTGGACGGCGGCCCCAGCCCGCGCGACGTGGCCTCCACCATCATCAACATGAGCGAGCCGGGCCGGGTGACCATCCTGCGCCAGGGCGCCATCCCGGAAAGTGAATTGCAGAAATTCCTGAATTAATGGCCGCAAAGCGGAAGACAAAATGGCTGCTGGCGTTGCTGTTGGCCGCGCTGGCGTACTTGGGGCTAGTGTACTTTTTCGTGGTGCGCCGGGCGTCGGGCGATGAAGCCCGCCACGCCGACGTGATCGTAGTCTTTGGCGCCGCCGAGTATGCCGGACGCCCTTCACCGGTGTACCGCGCGCGGCTGGACCACGCGGCCGAACTCTATCGCCACGGCATGGCTCCGCTGATCATCACCACCGGCGGCGCCGGCGCCGATCCCCGTTACAGTGAAGGCGAAGTTGGCCGCGACTACCTGAAGACGCTGGGCATTCCCGACCGCGCGCTCATCGCCGAGACGCAAAGCCCGGACACGGCAGCGTCGTCGCGACGCGTGGCCAACATCATGTACGTGAACGGCATGCACTCCTGCCTGGCGGTGAGCGACGCCTACCATATCTTCCGCATCAAAAAGATGATGGGCCGCGAAGGGGTGACACAGGTCTATGGCGCTCCTCGCGCCAACTCCGTGCCGCAGACTTTTCTGAAACGCCAGGAAGCCGCATGGCATGAGATTGCCAGCTACACGATGTGGCTGATGCATATTTCGTGATAGAGCGAGAAGAAGAGACGGCCGCGAATTTGCGCGAATGAGCGCGAATCCCAGCGGGACGTCTCAAAGATTCCAAACCATCACCCAGGCAATCCCCACCGCGGTGGCCGTACCCAGCAGGTTGACGGCGTCATTGTTGAGCCAGCCGCGGCGTTCCAGCAGCGCGCCCAGCAGGCTATCCACCAGCGATCCCAGAAAGCCCGCGAGAACGATCGCCACCAAGAGGTGCGTGGGCACCAGTCCCAGCAGGCGTCCTGTGCCCGCGACGACCCCAGCGGCCAGCAGGGCAGCCGCCGTGCCATAGAGGCTGACGCCACCGTCCATGCCGGGTGGGACGGATTTCCAAGTGGTGATCAAGACCGTCTTGCCCGGGAAGGCCATGCCGATTTCACTGGAGCAGGTATCGGCCGCGGCTTCAGCCAATGCCGCCAGAGCCAGCACCGGCCAGACCGCAGGAGAAACTAAGGGAGCCACCGCGACGATGAGCCCCGCCACGCCCAGGTTGGCCATGACCTGGGAAGCTGAGCGCCCGCGCCGGTCATCTCTTTTTTGGACTTCGTTCAATTGAACTTCGTCGCCGTTCGGGTACTCGCCGCCGCGGAGTTGCCGTTTGCGGTCCGCGCCGGAACGGGTCGCCAACAGGGTTACGGCGAAGACCACTAGCAAGACCCAGAACATCGCAAGGTCGCGCGCCGCAAAGACCAGGGCGACGGCGAACCCGGCAAGCCCGCCGGAGGCGTCCACTCCGCTGGCCAGCCAGCCCAGAAGCGCGAAGGCCGTGGTGAGGCCCAGGGCAATCAGGAGATGCCGGGCGACGGGCGCCGGTTGTGCGAGCCCAAGCCGGGCGTGATCGAGCCAGGCAAACACCACGATCAGGCCCGCGGCGGCAGCCAGGGCGACCCAGTCGTCAGGCTTGATTCGGCCAGTGGTAGCCAGCGTGGTCCTCCGGGAAAGCGGTCAAGTTGCGCGATGGTTGCATCATAACTGTTAAATCGCCGCCTTCGCAGCGGCTGTTAAACTGCCGCAATCGCAGCTGCCCAATCGCTGCCGTCAATTCGATACGTTCGAAACAGCAGGCCCGTGCGGATTAAGGGGACTACGCTGTGGCAAGCCGAATGTTATACGAAAATGCCGGGAACGTCTTTGCGCCGGGCGGATAACCCGCTACAATGAATTCCTCGCAATAATCTCAGTTTAGTTCGTTCATCCCGGTAGGTCCGGTGGAGTCATCTTAATGATCTCAAGAACCAAGGCCGTTTGGCTGATATTGCTGACGGCACTGACGGTAGCGCTGGTGGCCGGCTGCAATGACACGTTGCGGCAGTTCATTGTGCCGCTGCCTGCCCCGGGAGGCGACCCTTGCACTGGGTGCACCACGCACGCCGTGGTGTTGTCGCAAAATCCCGCGGGCAACGGCAGCATGATGCACATTGACGTCCTGGGTGACACCGAGGTGGGCATAGTTTCCACCGGTCCGAGCCCGGTGTTTTTCAGCAAGAACATCAACCGCGTCTTTATCACCAACAGCGACAAGACGGTCACCAGCTACATTGGCCTGCTGAGCAATGCGATCAATCCCAATATCGTCACGCTGCCCGCCACGGCCAGCGGGTCCATTGCGGGCGCGGCCAGCAGCACTGGCAATTTCTACTTGGCTGACAGCGTCAGCAGTGACGTGAGCGAGATTTCATCGAACTCGCTGGCGGTCACAGCCACTGTTACCGTGGGGAGCCAGCCGGTGGCGGTGGTGGGCGCCGCCAACAACAGCAAAATTTACGTGATCAACCACGGCAGCGATAATCTCACAGTCATCTCCACTACGGACAACACGGTCCTTGGCAACATCGGGCTGGGCGCGGGTGCGCAGCCGGTGTGGGGCGTGATGAGTTCGGACGGCTCGCATGTTTACATCGTGAACCAGGGCAACGGCACGGTCAGCGCGATTGACACTCTCCTGGACATCGTGATCGCCAACATTCCCGTGGGTTTGTCAGCTGCGTCATCCCCGAACTTTGCCGTGTTTGACGGCAAGAACCAGCGGGTTTGGGTCAACAACACCGGCGACAACACTGTAAGCGTGATCAAAGCCAATGACATTGATCTGGCGGCCGTTCCCCAGGTGCTGCCGCGCAAGATTACCGATATCATCCTTACCGCCGCGCCCACGTCCCTGACCGTGCTGGCCGACGGCACGCGCGCGTACGCCGCGTTGGGGGGATGCCCCGCTGGGACCAATCACATCAATCTTCTCGACGCAGCCCACCTTCCCCTTTGCACCGGCAACCGGGTCAGCGTGATTGACGCCGTGGCGCTGCACGAATCGGGCATCATTACCGTGGCCCCGGGAGCGGTTTCCATAGATTCGGCCACCGATAGTTCGCGAGTGTATGTGGTGGGCGCGCATGATACCACCACCATCAAAGACAACATGCATAACCCGAGCTGCACCGTTGCCCCGTGCACCACCACCGGCGGAGGCTGCATCGCGCTGCCCTGTTTGCCGGGGCCGCCGCTTCCTGACAGGACGTTCTCCACGCCGTCCATGGACATCATCCGCACCGCGACCAATGCCATCTTCCATCCTCCGGTGGATGTCTCGGTCAGCAGCGTGCCGCCGAGTTTCCACACCCCGCAACAGGATTTCAACTGCGTAGCTGCCCTGGATCCCAACTTTAATAAGACGGTGCCGTTGCCGTGTCCGGCGCAGCAATCGTTCATGGTGCGGATGATTCCGTAGCCGGAATTTCCAGGCAAAAATGAAAAGGCGGCGAGAGCCGCCTTTCTTTTTCAAGACCGTTGCAAGGAAATGGAACCTTAAGAGGGACGCCGGTCCGCGCGGCGGCGGCGATTGTAGCGCATGGCGATGTTCATGAAGACGTGGCCGCTGTCAGTATCAAAGCACATGACCAGTGATTCCTGGTCCTCATTGCTCTTTTCCCCCAGTTCGTCCAGGTGGACCACCGGCGGATAGACCTTGAATTGAAAACCCTGGTCGTTGAGCGCGGTGACGGCGCTGCCGGTCACCATGTTGGCCAATTCGCACACGGTTTCGCGCGCTACCTCGTCGCTCACCTGCATCGGCGATCCGGACAGACGGCTGGCGACTTTGGCCGCGGTGGACGCATCAACGTCAAAAATGATGCGGCCTTCAATATCGCCCTTGATGGTCACCAGAGACGCAATGCCTTTGCGGCGATACGCATCTTCATCCATGGTGACCTCGCCGATGCGCGTGGTGGACTGCAAGGTCTCCGCCAGCACGGCGTCCGCCGCGTTGATGAACGGTTGAATCAGCTCCATTTTCATGGACTCAGCTCTCCTGGGCGACCGCGGTGGTCACCACGGCGTCATCCCCCATCACATACTTGATCACTTCGTAGAGGATTTCCGCCTTCACCGGCTTCTGCACAAAGTGGCGCGCGCCTTTTTGCAGCGCGGCGACGATGTTTTCCTGGTAGCCGACCGAAGACACCATGACAATGCGCGCTTCCGGGTGGGCGCGGACGATGCGTTCCGCGGCCTCAATGCCTTCCATCTGCGGCATGGTGATGTCCATCAGCACCATGTCCGGCGTGGCCCGGTCATACTCGGTGATGGCGGTGCAGCCATCGCCGGCTTCGCCCGCAATTTCACCGCCGAAGGCTTCCACCATCTTGGCGACGTTCTTGCGCGCGAAAACCGAATCATCTACCACCAGATACCGGATCGGTTTGTGGTCCTTGCGAAGCAATAAGGGAAACTGGTCCATATTCTCACTCCTTGCAACAACGTCTTTCATACTTGCACAGTCCTGTTCATGCGTTCGGGATTGCAGTGAATCGCCAGCGAGTCCGCCAGCGCGTCCAGCGGCACCACCCGCGTGGCAAAGCCGCGTTCAATGGCCGCCTTCGGCATTCCGAAGACGACACAAGATTCTTCCGTCTGGGCAATGGTCATTCCGCCCGCGTCCTTGATCATACCCATGCCCGCGGCGCCGTCATCACCCATGCCGGTCATCAACACGCCGATGGCGCGGCTGCCAAACTCCGCCGCCACCGAGCGGAACAACACGTCCACCGACGGCCGATGCCCGTTGATGCGCGGCTCGTCGGTCAGCACCACCGTGCCGGCCAGCGTCATGCGGCGAACTTTTACGTGGCGGTCGCCGGGACAGATCAGCACCCGGCCCGCCGTCAAAAGGTCGCCGCTCTGGGCCTCTTTCACTTCAAGGGCGCTGCATTCGTTGAGCCGCCGCGCAAACAGATCAGTAAATCCTTCCGGCATATGCTGCACCACAACAATACTGCCGGGAAAGTCTCCGGGCAATTTCGAAAGCAGGTACTGGAGCGCGTTGGGCCCGCCCGTGGAAACGCCAATGGCGACGATTTTGGTCGGATCCTTGCGCGAGCGGGGAAGCGGCTTTTTGGCCGGCCTGGCATCATCCATCGGAAGCACTTGCGGCCCGTTCCGGCGCTTGGCCTTGGACGCAGCCTTGATCTTGCTGATGAGGTCGTACGCAATCTCGTCCATGTGCGCGGACGCTGCGTCATGCGGCTTGGCCACAAAGTCGAACGCGCCCAGGGCCAGCGCCTTGAACGTTGCCGTGGCGCCTTCCGTGCTGAGGGCGCTGACCACGATGGTGGGCACGCGCGATTGCCGCATGATCTGGCGCAGCATTTCCATTCCGTCCATGCGCGGCATTTCCAGGTCCAGCGTGATCACGTCCGGCTTGAGGTCGTGGACCTTCTTCAGCCCGAACGCGCCGTCCATGGCGGTGCCCACCACTTCAATCTCGTGGTCGCGCGCCAGGATTTGCGGTATCAGTTTCCGCATGAGCGCCGAATCGTCTACCACCAGTACGCGGACCTTGCTCATGCCGTGGCCCCCACCATCGCTGGCGTCCGGCCCAGCCGGGAAACCACGCTCGAGATATTCAGGATCAGCACCACCGTGCCATCACCCAAAATGGAAGCTCCGCTGACCATGTCTGTGGCTACCAGATGGTCGTCCAGGGCCTTGATGACCAGTTCTTCTTCACCCACCAGGTGGTCCACCACCAGGCCGAACTTGCGGTCGCCCAGCGTGATCACCACTACAAACATTTTTTCGTCGCCGTCATTTTCCGGCGGCGCTCCGCGCAAATACAGCAGAGGCAACACTTCGTCGCGCAACTGCACGACGTCATGGTTGTCCACGCGATGGACGCTGCTCCTTCTGGCGCGGCTGATCTCCACCACCGCGGCCAGCGGGACGGCATATGTGCGGTCGGCCACGCGGAAGAGCAGCGCTTTGATGATGGCCAGAGTCAGGGGGACCTTGAGACAAAACGTGGTCCCTTTGCCGGCGGTGCTCTTGGTGGTGACCGAGCCCTTCAAGCGGTCGAGCACGGTCTTGACCACGTCCATGCCCACGCCTCGCCCGGAGATGGAGGTGACCTGCGCGGCGGTGCTCAACCCGGGATGGAAGATCAGGTTCAGCGCTTCCTGTTCGCTGAGCATGGCGGCGTCGGCCTGGCTGAGGATGCCGCGTTCCACGGCTTTGCCCACCAACCGGTCGCGATCAATGCCGCGTCCGTCGTCCTCGGCTTCAATCACAATCTGGTTGCCCTGATGATAGGCGGCCAGCCGGACGGTGCCTTGCGCGGGCTTGCCCGCGTTGATGCGCTCTGCCGGCGACTCAATGCCGTGGTCCACCGAGTTGCGGACCAGGTGCGCCAGCGGCTCAGCCAGCATGTCCAAAATGCTCTTGTCCAAGTCCGTGTCCTGCCCGGTGATCACCAGCGCCACTTCTTTGCCGCAGGATTTGGCCACGTCGCGCACCACGCGCGGGAAGCGGCGGAAAAGGTGCTCCACCGGCACCATGCGGATCTTCATCACCGACTTCTGCAGATCGTTCATGATGCGCGCCTGGAAGGCCAGGGCGTCAGCGAATTTCATCTTCAGCGGGTCCTTGGGAAAACGTTTGGCAAAGTCGCTGACCGTCTGATGCAGCATGCTCTTGGCGATGATCAGCTCGCCCACCAAGTTCATGACGGTGTCAATGCGCTCGGCGTCCACGCGCAACAGGTTCTCGCTGGTGGCGGAGAAGGGGCTGGCCGCGCGTTCCGCCGGCTGCGGCGCCGCTGCGTTTTGGCTCGCGCTGGGCGCGGCCGGAACGGCCGCAGGGACTTGTTCCTCGGCAAAGAACGACTCGGGATATTCTTCGTCCGTAGATGTTACGTGCTCCACAATGTCCAGCACATCGTCGCTGACGTGATCGGTCTTGCGTACTTGCTGCACCAGGATTTCTGAGACCACGGAAGGGATGCGGCACTTCCGCTCAATCCATTCCTGTGTGCGCTGGCCCGCGACCACGGCTTCTACTACGTCCACATCGTGGGGCAGCATGCTTTGCTCGGGGACCATGGCCACCACGCGGCCGCACTCCTGCAACACATTGTGGACTAATTGCATGGCCGCCGTACGCATGGGGCAGCGGGGATCAATGCTGAAGGCGATGTTGTAAACGTTTTCGCCGCGGTCCAGCACGTCGGCGATGACCAGTTGCTCGTACTCGCTCCAGGCGAAGCGCGCCTGCAGCTTGTGCGCCACGCCTCCCGCCCGCTTGCTGGTGAGCGCCAGGATCTGTTGCCGCAATTCTTCTCCCGCTGGAGGTTGCAGCTTGCCGCGATACGCTGACAGCATGGAACTGAATGTGTCGGCGGCGATGAGCACCGCTTCCGCGAGCGCTTCGCGCGCCTGCGCGGCGACTTCCGGCGTTAACGCGTCTTCCAGTTGGTGCGCCAAAGCGCTGAATTCCTGGAAGCCGCAGGCGGCGGAATCGCCTTTGAGCGTGTGCACGGTGCGCCGCGCCTCGCGCAGGATCTCCTGGTCGCCAGGATGCTTCTCCAGCTCCAGGCCAACGTCGTTGAGGGTCTGCAGCAGTTCGGCTGCGCCCTCAAAGAAGAGCTCGCGCATTTCCGCGGCCCGCTCGTCAGAAAAGAAATTCAGGACGCCACCTCCAGCCGCTGGTACGCCGTGCCGTTGTTCAGGTGGATCATGCGGTAGCGGTCGGAAAGGCCAAACAAGCTCTCCGCGTGCCCGATAAAGAGGTAGCCTTCAGGGTTCAGGCAGCGATGGAACTTGGTGACTAGCCGTTTCTGCTCGGCTTCGTCAAAATAGATCATCACATTGCGGCAGAAGATCACGTCATTGCGCTGCGGCAGGAACTCGGTTTTGAGATTGTGAAAATCAAAATGGACCATCTCCTTCAACGTGTTCTTGAGCGCGTAGCGGTCGCCCACCTTGTCGAAGTAGCGCAGCCGGTAACCGTACTCCACGCCTTCCATCATGTTTTCCGGATAAATGGCTTCCTGCGCGGTGCGCAGCACGCTGTAGTTGATGTCTGAAGCCAGCACCTCCACTTTCCACGGCGGAGGAATCAGCGGCTTGGGGCTGGGCATTTCAAAAGGCAACGGGTTGCGCAGGTAGTAGTAGGCCAGGGCGTCGCACACCAGCATGGCCAGCGTGTAGGGCTCCTGTCCCGTGGAGCAGCCCGCGCTCCAGAAACGCAAGGTCCAGTCGCGGCGCTCCTGCTTGCGGCGCAGCAGGTCTTCCAGGATATTTTTCTGGAAAAGCTCAAGCTGCGGACGGTTGCGGAAGAAGCTGGTTTCGTTGACCGTGAGGTTCTCCACCAGAGAAACAAGTTCCTGTCTTCCGTGGTGGCTGGTCAGCAGCCGGTAATAGGCGTAAAAGGTGTCCAGCCCGCAGACTTTCAAGCGGCGCTGCAACCGGTCCTGCAAGAAGTGCGCGCGGCGTTCGTCAAAGTACATGCCGCATTCCTGGTAGACGAGCGTCTGCAACAGCTTGTATTCGGCGTCAGTGATCTGGACCGGGATGCTGGTCGTAGCCATCGTACTCCTGGGAAACTCTTCGTTTATAGCGTTGCGGCGGCTGCGGGCTGGGGCTCCGTGTTTTCACCCACGCGGCGCAGTTCGCCTTTCTGCAATATCTTGCTCAGGTCAACCAGGATGATCAGGCGTCCCTGCAGCTTGCCCACCCCGGTCACGTAATTCAATTCACCGTCTTCAAAAACCGAGGGCGCCGCTTGCACGTCGCTCTCCGGAAGCTTGATTACCTCGGACGCCGAATCCACAATCAGTCCCACCATTTTGCCCGACACTTCGCTGACCAGGATGCGGTTCTTCTTGGTGTTGACAACTTGTTTTTCTCCGAACCTCTTGCGCAGGTCGAGCACCGACACGATCTTGCCGCGCAGGTTGATCACGCCTTCCACGTAGCCCGGCGAATCCGGGACCGCCGTGATCTCCGGCACGCGCACAATCTCATGCACCAGCGCAATGGGCACTCCAAATGTCTCCCGTCCGATGCGGAAGCCGACGATATGCAGTTCTCTGGCCATGCCATCTTCCTCCGGACGTTAGTTGTAGGTCGCGCCGGCCATCTCTGGCGTGCGGCCGTTGCGCTCGCCGCGGACGGAAGATCCGTTGCGGCCATCGCCATTTCCATTGCCGTTGGCGGCGTTTTCCAGGCTGAAGCGGTCCATGGAGTCCAGCATGGTGCGGGACATCTTGGACATCTGCTCCGCCGAGGCCGCCAGTTCCGTGGACCCGGACGAAGACCGCTGCACCAGTTCGCGCATCTTTTCCATGGCGCGGACCACGGCTTGCGCGCCGGAAGCCTGTTCCTCCACCGACGAGTTGATCTCATGCGTGATCTCATTGAGCCGCGTGGTGGCTTTGGCGATCTGTGACGAGCCGTGCGATTGCTCGTTGGTGGCCGCGCCAATTTCCTGCGCGAATTTGTAAACTTCAGACACCACGTTGGAGATCTTCTTCAGCGCGCTGCTCAAATCCCCGCCCAGCGAAATGCCTTCGTTCACAATGCTGGTGGATTTTTCCATGTTCTCCACGGCCTTGCGGGCTTCCTTCTGGATGCTCTGGATGAGTTCAGAAATTTCCCGCGTGGACTGCGCGGATTTTTCCGCCAGCTTGCGCACTTCGTCGGCGACTACGGCAAAGCCCAGGCCATGTTCGCCGGCGCGGGCCGCTTCAATGGCGGCGTTGAGCGCCAGCAGGTTGGTCTGCTCCGCCAGGTCGTCAATCACGCCGATGATCTTGCCGATGTCGTCGGCGCGCTGGCCCAGGGCGGAGATGATCTCCGCCGACGAGCTGATGGCCGAATTGATGCGGCTCAGACCGTCGGTGGCCTTCTCCATGGTGTTAATGCCGCTGTGCACTTCGTCGCGCGAACGCTGCGAAATGTCCAGCAGGACCTTGGCAGTGTCCGCCACGCGCTGGATGCTGGCCACCATCTGGTCAATGGAAGCCGAGGTCTCGCTTACGTTGGAAGCCTGCATCTGCGTGCTCTTCACCATGTTCTGCACGTTGATGCTCATCTCATGCATGGTGCTGGTGACTTCATCAATGGCGGACGCGGCCTGCACGCTGATCTTGGCGGAATCATCAGAGGATTGCGCCACCTGCGTGGAGCCGCCGGCCACTTGCGAAGCGCTGTCGCGGACGTTCTTCACCATGCTGCGCAACCCCAGGGTCATTTCGCGGAAGGCCGTGCCTAGCGTGTCACGGCTGGAGCGCGGGGTGATCTCCACCGAGAGGTCGCCGCCTGCAATGGCTTCCGAGAGTCCGGCCATCTCGCGCAGGTACAGCACCATGTTGTTGAAGGTGTGCGCCAGTTGCGCCACTTCGTCCGCGCCTTTGATCTCAACTTTCTGGTCCAGGTCTCCAGCGTCGGCAATTTGCCCCGCCACGGCAATGAGCTGATAGAGCGGGGTGGTGATGGAGCGGGCCACATTGCGGGCGATGAACGCGCCCAGGCCCATGATGGTTACCATCCCCAGCAAGGTCATGAATTTGATCAGGGAACTCGCCGTCTGGTCTGAGGCTTCCGCGTTGGCCAGAGCGCTTTTCACAATCGCGTAGAGCTGGCTCATGGCCTCTTCTTCTTTTTTCTGTTGTTCGGGAGAAGGCGTGGACTGCAGATAAGCGATTTGCAATTCGGCTACGGTAGCGCTGCCGGCATCCACCTGGCGGCGTTTTTCAATCAGCGGAGTGGCGAACGTTGCCACCCAGTCTTTTTCCGTCTCGGAGAGCCGGTCAAGCAACTGCCGGGCCTGGGAGGAGTTGTCGCCCAGCGACGCGCTGGGTTCTCTCAGTTCCATGATGCGCTGGTTTACGTCCATCAGGCCGCGGGTCAGGGACTCCGCTTCCCGGGTATCGCCGTTCAGGAGAAAGTTGCGCAAGCGCAGCCGGTTGTCATTGCGGGCTTTCTCCAGCTTGGAGACTCCCTCCACCATGTAAATGGATTTCTGGTAGGTCGCTTTGGTGGACTGCTCGTGCCAGACTGTGCCCAGGGTCACCAGGGACATCACCAGCACGATCACCAGGATCGAGCCGAAGCCGACGTACAGTTTGCCGCCGATGGTATGCATGTTTCTTCCAACCTCCACGCGCCGGCGCCGATTCTGCAGCCTTCGCGTGTTTTCTTTCCGTCCACGACCCGGCCCGGGATTGTCTAGCCGGCCATGGAGGATGGGGCTTTCTACAAGTCAGGGATTGCCCCGTCGTTCTAAGTGCAAGGCCAGTGCCATGCCCGGATGGTCATAGTCCTTTCGGCATGTATGACGTGCAAGTACCTGAAAATAAGCAGGCGACATGACATCCGGTCGGACGCTGGTGTGGCCATAGCGCTTGCAACCGAAGCTATCGTCTCACCAAGGCATCATGCGCTCACACCGAAGTCTCAGCATGAGACTTGACCTCCCGTTTTGCTCATTGATACTGCTTGCGCGATTGGTTATTGACTCAAAATGAGATTCCAAGGTAACTTCAGGGTTCCCCCGCGAAGAAGTTGAGTGGTCGAACAGACCAGAGGTCGCCTAAACCTGAATGAAGCCGCGTAAGAAAGCTCGACCCATCCGCCCAACATCCCCGGCGAAAGGGAGGCCGAAGGCCGGGACCCCGATTGAAAAAGTTCTGGAGTCTTGCGCGCAGTTATCCGCGTTGAGCGGACAGTTGGCAGCGCTGCGGGAGTTTGTGGCGGAAACCGCGCGCAAGACCTTTGCCGTCAACGTGGCTGGAGTTGTGGTCCGCGATGGCGCCGGCTACAAGCTGGCCGCCGTGTCACCCGCGATGAAAGAAGGAAGCAGAACGACAGCGCTGCTGGCCCACGCCACGTCGTTCGCCAAGCAAGCCATGGAGCAAAAGCGGATGTTGGGCTTCCGCTTTTCCTATCGCGATTCCGAAGGCCAAAAAATCTACCACGGCATGGGGCTGCCGTTGCTTACCTCGCAAACCTCGTCCGCCTTGCTGGTGGTGAGACGAGAGGTTTTTGCGCCCTCGGAGATATCTGCCTTCCAGGTGCTGGGCAACATGGCGCGCCTGGCCCTGGACAGCGCCGAATTGTCGCGCGTGAGCGCCGCGCAGCAGAACGAACTCAACCAGTTGCTGGAGATTTCCGCTGAGTTGGGCAGCGCGGGACGCCTAAGTCCGTTTCTCAACAAGTTTGTGGTGCGCGCCGCGGAATTCATGGGCTTTGAGCGCGCCTTCGTCGCCTTGATCGAAGCCGGCGGGTGCCGTCTGCGCTGGGGATCGAGCAACGGCGCCGCGCAAAAGCTCGATCTCGAATTTACCGCCGCCGGTCGCCGCGTGCTGGAAACCAGGGAACCTTGCCTCTCCGACGACGTAAGCCAGTTGCCCGTACCGGAAAAAAACCAACTGCTCAAGTGGCACGGCAAAGCCCAGCAATACCTGGGCGTACCTCTCGTCTCCGGCGACGGCCAGCCTTTCGGCGTGCTGGGTTTTCTGGACAAGGGCCTGGCGGAAAAAGACAAGAAAGAACACGCGGCCATCACCCAGCCTGCTATCACGCAAGAAGACTTGCGGCGGGCGCGCGCCCTGGCCGGCGAAGTTGCCATGGCGCTGGAAGCGGGACACAACCTTCAGGTTGCCGACCATCACAAGAAGCGCGCGGAAGACCTGATGGAGATGGCCTTGGACTTGGGCTCGGCGTTGCGCCTGCCGGACTTCGTCAAGAACTTTACCGAGCGCGTGGCCGCCATGATCGGCGCCAAGAACGCGGTGCTGGCCCTGGCCGAACGCAACAAGGTTGAGAGCGTCTGCTTTTATGGCGACAAGCCGGAGCGCGACCTCTTGCGCCGGCTGAACGGCGCCTTGTCGGCATTTGCCGAGAGCAATCCTGAAATGAAGATTACCGGCAGCGGGGTGCAGGCCCTGGGCGCTGAATTGGCGGAAAGTCTGGGCTGGCACAGCCTAACGCTGGTCCGCCTGGAAGGCACCGAGTCGGACTTGCTCGGCATCCTCGCGCTGGCCGATATCAGCCGTGAGCTGTTGCCCAACGACCTGAACCTGCTGCAGGCGCTGATCGTGCATGCGTCGGTGGCGCTGGAGAATTCGCGGCTGTTTACCCGCATTACCCAGTCCAGCCGGCAATGGGCGGAAATTTTTGATTCCATTTCCGACTTCATCGTGGTGCATGACGAGCAGCACCAGGTGCTGAAGGTCAACCGCTCGCTGGCGGAGTTTATCGGCGTGCGTCCGGCCGAGCTGATTGGCCTGAACATGCACGCGCTCACCGCCATCACCTCTGATTCGCCGCACCCGTGTCCGTTCTGCCGCGAGCAAGGCGACTCGGACGAATACCTGCATCCCGTGCTGGAGCGCAGCTATCTGGTCTCCACCTCGCGCATCCACGCGGCGCTGGATGAAGGTTTGCAGACCGTCCATGTGCTCAAAGACATCACCGACCGCCGCGAGGCCGAGCGCCGCTATCGCGAATTGTTTGACAACGTGCAGGAAGGCGTCTTCTTCGCTTCACCGGAAGGTCATTTCATCGAAGTAAATGACGCGCTGGTGCGCATGCTGGGCTACGAAAGCCGCGATGAGCTGCTTCGTCTGGACCTGACCAACCAGGTTTATCTTTCCGCCGAACAGCGGGAAGAGATCCTTCGCCAGCTGAATGAAAACGGCGCGGTGCGTAATTTTGAGGTCACGCTGTGCCGCCGCGACGGCTCCATCATCCACGCGCTGGAGAATGCCTTCGTGGTGCGCGACGGCCAGGGCAAGACTTTGCAGTATCGCGGCGTGTTCCTGGACATCACCGAAGTGAAGAACTTCCAGGCGCAGTTGCAGCGCGAGCGCGATTTCACCGGCAAAATCCTCAACAATACCCAGACCATGATCATGGTCGCCGACACCGCGGGGCTGGTCAGCTACGCCAACCGGCGGTGCGCGGAGTCTGGCAGCTTTGATCAAAGTGAACTGGTCGGGCACCGCCTGGACCGTTTTGTCGCGCCGCAGCACAAGCCGATGTTCGCGGAAGGCTTTGAATCCGCGCTGCACGGCATGCAGGTGGACAACCTGGAAGTGATGATCGTGCGCGGCAACGGCTCGCAGGGAAAGTTCTCCATCAATCTGAGCCCCATGCGCGACGAAAGCGGCGACGTGACCAGCGTGGTCGCATTGATGACCGATATCACCGACGCGTCCATGATCCAGGCCAAGCTCATGCACACCGAGAAAATGGCGGCCGTCGGACAGCTTGTCTCCGGCGTGGCCCATGAAGTGAACAATCCCCTCACCGCCATCATGGGCTTCTCTGACTTGCTCATGGAAAACCCTGAAGTCCCGGGCAGCGCGCGCAAAGACCTTCAGGTCATCCTGGAAGAGGCGCAGCGCACCAAGGAAATTGTGCAGAACCTGCTGAGCTTCGCCCGGCAACGCCCGCCGCAGCGGCAGCGCCTGCAGATCAATGAGATTCTGCGCAAGACCATCGCCCTGCGCGCTTACGATTTTTCCAACCACGGCGTGCAGATTATCGAGAAGTTTAATGAGCGCCTGCCGGAGCTGATCGGCGATTCGCACCAGTTGCAGCAGGTTTTCCTGAACATCCTGAATAACGCCTATGACGCGGTCCGCGCCACCGGACGCCCCGGCGTGATTGAAATTGAAACTTTGCACGATGGCGGCTGGCTGGAAATCTTGTTCCATGACAACGGTGAAGGCATCCGCCATCCCGAGCGCATTTTCGACCCCTTCTTTACCACCAAGGAAGTGGGCCAGGGGACAGGCCTGGGATTGAGCATTTGTTACGGAATCGTGCGCGAGCACGAAGGCGAGATCCTTTGCGCCAACAATCAAGATATGCCGGGGGCCACCTTCAGTGTGCGGTTGCCCGTCCGGACCAAGGCTGATTTGAAACTGATGACGGTGGCCGGAGCCAGGCAGTAGTTGCGAAAGCGGGGCCAGAAAGCGTGAGTAAGCAAGAGTGAACCAAGCAAGTTCGAACAAGAATGCGACTGCGGAATTGTTACCCCTGTTGGTGATTGAGGACGAACGCTCGGTGATGGACTTTGTCCGCATGGCGCTGGAACGCAACGGCTATGTCTGCGCCACGGCCAATTCCGCGGCCGAGGGCCTGCGCCTGCTGGAGACGCAGCATTTCAGCGGCATCATCTCAGACATGCGTACTCCGGGCGGGGCCAGCGGGGCGGACGTGCATGCCTGGATCGTGGCCCACCGGCCGGAGTTGAGCAACCGAATGCTGTTCATCACCGGCGACACGGTCAATGAAGACACCATGAAGGCGCTGGTCAGCACCGGCGTGCCGTACATTGAGAAACCGTTCCGCGTCCAGGAACTGATGGGGACAGTGGAAAAGATTTTTGGAAAGGCAAATTCCAGCTGTGAATGACGATTTGCGCGTCCGCTTCCTGATTGTTGACGATCACCAGAGTATCCGGCGGCTCTGCGTGACCGTGGGCGCGTCTCTGGGGTTTGATTGCAAGGAAGCCGAAAGCGCGGAAGCCGCCATGGGCTTTCTGGAAACCTACGCGCCGGACATCGTGTTGGCTGACCTGATGATGCCCAACATGAGCGGCCTGGAGTTCCTGCCGCGCGTAAAGCAGCTCCTGCCGCGCAGCGAGATCGCCATCATGACCGGCCACGCTTCCATTGAAACCGCGGTGCAGGCCATGCGCCTGGGCGCGTATGACTACATCACCAAGCCTTTCCGCATTGAAGAGCTCAAATTGCTGCTGCAGCGCATGGAAGAGAAGGTCAAGCTGGTGGCGGAAAACCAGTTCCTGCGCGACCGCGTGAACGCGGAAATGGAACTCACCGGAATCGTTGGCTCTTCGTCCAAGATCCAGGACGTTTTTCGCATGGTGGCCCGCCTGAAAGATACGCGCACGCCGGTGCTGATCGCCGGGGAAAGCGGGACCGGCAAAGAACTGGTAGCGCGCGCCGTGCATTATCGCGGATCGTTTGCCAAGCGGCCGTTTGTCGCCGTGGATTGCGGGGCCCTGGTGCCTACGCTGATCGAGAGCGAGCTGTTCGGCTACGAGAAAGGCGCGTTCACCGGGGCCAACAAGTCCAAGGAAGGCTTGTTCCAGACCGCCAGCAACGGCACCATCTTTCTGGATGAAATCGGCGAGCTTTCCATGGAGCTGCAGGCCAAGCTCTTGCGCGTGCTGCAGGAAAAAGAAGTCCGGCCGGTGGGCAGCAACCAGAAAGTCAAAGTGGACGTGCGCGTGATCGCCGCGACCAACCGTGACCTGGAGCAAGCCTACAAAGAAGGCAAGTTCCGCAAAGACCTTTACTTCCGCCTGAACGTGGTCACACTGCATCTGCCGCCGCTGCGGGAGAGAAAGTCGGACATTCCGGCGCTGGTGCATTATTTCCTGGACAAGTTTGCCCCGGGCAAGATCATCACCATCTCGCCGGACGCCAACAAGTGCATGCTGCAGTACGATTGGCCGGGAAACGTGCGCGAGCTGGAAAACTGCATTGAGCGCGCGGTGGCCCTGGGCAGCCAGGACACCATTGGCGTGGAAGATTTGCCGCCGGCACTGCGGGCGCGCGAGCCGCATCGCGCCGCGGAACCTGAAACCTTCGCGGGAGACTCCGATCGTCCGGCTTCGGACAACGACAGCGACCTGGAAGAACTGGAACGGGCTACCATCCAGCGGGTCTTCGAGCAGGTGCACGGCGACAAAGCGCTGGCCAGAAAGATGCTCGGGATCAGCCGTGCAACTCTGTATCGCAAACTCAAGCGCTACAACATTGCTATGGGAAAACGTACCGCCGCGGCGTCATAGCCCGCGCCGTTACTTATCTGGGCTTGACCGCGTGCTCTGCTTTGCTGGGGTCGGCCACGGGGACCTCACACGTCCCGCCAATGCGGTAGCGATTGCGGGCCAGAATCGGATAAAGCTTGCGCAACGCCCAGGGCAGCGGAGGGATGCTCAGGAGCAGTCCCACGGGAAACATGAGCGGCATGCGCAGAAAGATCTGGCGGAAAGCGTCGGCGCCAGTGTAGGTCTTGCCGTTGGGAAAGACCAGGTGCATGGTCTGTTCGCACTCTTCTAGATTCAAGTGGGGGAAGATTCTCAGCAGGTCGTCGGCCTGATAGGGCGTGGCGTCAAACTTCTTGAGCGTGTCCAGGCGATACAGCCACTTGAGATTGCCTGCACAGATTCCGCAGGCGCCGTCATAGATCACCACCGGCTTGTCAGGACTGGCATTCATGGACATCTTCTATTTCTAGGTTAGCAGACCCGGGAACCGACGCGCACGCTCTCGTCGTCGGCCAGGGAGCGGCCAATTGTGGGCCGGAAAGTGAGATTCTTGTTTCATCTTGAGACAAAGTGGGCGGTCGCCGCCTCTGGAAAACCTCCTTTGATGCGCAGAATCAACGAGTTACTCATCAGGGGAGTTTGGCCGGGGTCGTGCATTTAAGTGTTTCAGCTAAGCTCGCCCCCAGCGAGCCAGGGGTTCGCAAGAGGGGAACACAGGTGGGGACGCAATCTGGCAAATACAATTTTGATACTCTTCCAGCCGGCAGTGCGCGCGTGCGGCGGGATGAAGTGACCTGGACCAACTAAAGGTGACAACTTTAACTTTGAGTGCGGGTGAAATCACGGAATTCTGGCGCATATCCCGGCGCCTGCACGCCATCTATGCGGAGCTGGACCAGATGTTTGAGCTGGGCCAGCCGTCGTGTCCTGAGCTGGACAGCCGCGTGGACAGCTCTGACCCGGAAACCATGGAGCGCGTGCAACAGTGGTTTGAAACCATGGACGCGCACGTCCAAGTGTGGCAACTGCGCCAGTTGCTGCAAAGCACCAGCTTGCAGAATGAAGAAAACCTGCGCTACCTCATCAAGCGCCACCTGGACCGCAAAGAGAAAACGGAATCGGACAAAGAGAAGATTGATTTTCTGCTGGTGCAGTACTTCGCCCACTGCGCGCCGCATGGCATCAACGAACAACTGCTGAGCCTGGACGAAGTGGCCGAGGTGCTGGAGCCGGCCCTGGGAGCCACTCCGGAGGCATACCCCGATTGGGCGCCCGGCCTGGACGACAAACTGCAGAAGCTGAACGAGTGCAATTGCCTGGAAGACCTGCAAAACTCCGGCGGCCTGCTGGAAGTCCGCGAACTGAAGCTTGCGGTGGGCGACAAGTATTTTGATCCCGGCCACCTGGTGGCGTTCACCCGCTTCAACTTCCGCGCCCGGCGCGCGTTTTTCAAGGCCATGCATCTGGACCTGCACGCCATCCGCGGCGCGGTGAACGAACTGGAGAGGATGGGATACACCACGCTGGACTGCCGCGAGGCCGGCTTGACCGAGAGTGAATCCCTGGACCAGGTGCGTCACGTGGTGCACCAGTGGAAGACACCGTTTCGCGCCCCGTATTCCGGGGGCTCATCGTTTTTGCAATTGATCCTGCTGCGCCATGCGTTGCGCCTCAAGCTGCAGGAAGCCCATGCGCGCCATAGCGGTCAGGGCGGAGAAATGCTGGAAGGCAGTGAAGATCCGGCGCAGCTGATGCCGCTGGTCGCCGTGCCGGTGGACACCGCGCACGCCGCAGCTGGAACAACGGCCAACCCCGAAACGCCGGCGATAGCGGAAATGGCCGTCGGTCCGGCTGGAGATGGCTCTTTCGAATCCGCCGATGTGCGCGAAATTGATCTTGATCAGGCGCCCATTGAGCCGGTCCACGTACCTGCTGAGGTGATTTCGGCTGCGCCTGCAGAAGTGGGTCCCGAAGTCGTGAGTCTTGAAGCCGCGCTTCCTGCAGAGTCGGTGGCACTCGAATCGCCCGCGCCACCACCGCCACCGCCGCCTCCTCCACCGCCGCCGCCAACCGTGGAGAAGGCTAACGTCGCAGGGGACGCGCCGGTAGCCATCGTGCAAGATCCGGCGCCTGCGCAGCAAGAAACACCCAAGACCTCCGAGGCTGACAAATCTGGCGACGTGGTCGTCTCGGAACAAAACCCTGAAGAAAATGACGATCTGCAGCGCTGCGTCGCAGACATCACGGCGCAGTTGGTTTCTGTGCCGCCCAAGCATGCGCCCACCGTTTCCGCCATTACCCTGGGTGGATGCAAGCTGTTGATTGCCACCTGGGAAGCGGAGGCATTCATCTTCGGCACCGACGATCTATCGAACGCGCTGAAACGGACCGTGGCGGCCCGCACCATCCTGCATGTGTGCCTGGAGCGGCACCGAAAAGGCGAGCCGACTGACCTGACGGCGGCGCTGGAGATCGCGCAACGCCAGGCCGACAAGATGCAAGCCAGCGTGGCCGAAGCCAAAGAGCTCAAGAATATTGATGCGGCGGTAAACCTGGCGGCCACCAGCAAGCGCCTGCTGGCGCTGATTGAGGAAAGCCACAAAATCGCTGGCTAACCGACTTTGCCGGCAGTCGTGCACGGTGCGAAATCGTGCCCCACAAAGATCATGGATGAGAAATAGTCTCACAGTGAGACGAGCCGGCCGTCTCAGGTTGGCTTTGCGGGCTCCTAAGGTTCAAGCCTGAACCAAGTTAAGTCTAAGATGTGCTTAAGTTTACCTCAGTTGCGCCGATACCGGGCCACACCCGCGGCGTGGCTGCGCAATTGCTGTATTCCTTACCGGATAACTTTGGGCTGAGGTCTGTCTGCAAGTGAGCAAGATTCTGATCGTTGATGATTCGCCGGCTGAGGTCAAACTGATGCAGTCGGTACTGGACCGCGCGGGGTACGTGTCCGTGGCGGTGCATGATCCCCTGCGGCTGGAACAGATGATTGACAGCGAGCGTCCCAGCTTGATCCTGATGGACGTGGTCATGCCCCAGCGCAATGGCTTCCAGGCCTGCCGCGAACTGAAGGGCAAAGCCGAATACGCGCGCATTCCGGTGGTGATGGTGAGTTCCAAAAAGAACGAAAGCGACAAGTTCTGGGCCAAAGAGCAGGGCGCGGACGGCTACGTGACCAAGCCGTACACCGCTGACGAACTGCTGGTGGCGATTCGAAAGTTTATTGGCGCGGTCAAGGTGTAACAGGCTAGACCATGGAAGAACAACAACTCCAACCCGAACCGGTCCCCGTGGAATTACCTGCGGAGCCGCTTGATTTGACTGAGCCCAACCTGATTCCGCTGGAAGACGCCGCAGCGGCGCCGGTGGAAGGCGCGCAGGAAGGTGACGCCGGGCAGGTTTACGTGGAGCCCGAGCCCGAGCCTAGCCAGTATTGCATCTTCCGCGCGGGGCGCGAGCGATTCTGTTTTTCCGTACTGGACGTGGAAGAAGTCGTGGAATGGCCGCGGCTGGCGCGGATCCCCCTGGCTCCCAGTTTTTTGATGGGGATTTTCAACCTGCGCGGCTCGATTGTCCCGGTGGTGGACATTGCGTTTACAGAAGGGCGCCGCCCGGACCTGACGCCCAAGCACGTGGTGGTGGCCAGCTTAAAGGCGGAAGGCGACCGCGACGTGGTGCGCATTGGGATTGCCGCCGACGAAGTCATCGGCACCTGCAGCACGACGGAGCCGCTTTCGCTGGACGATGCGCCGCTCGAGGTCCCGCACTGCTGCGGCATGCTGCGCCATGACGATCGCCTGGCCCTGGCCCTGGATTTGAAGAAGTTGACGGAGACGTTTCCCGTCCCGGTGATTTGAGGATTTGGTAAAGCCGCGCAGCCGATTGGCGCGCTGAGCGGCTTGCGACAAGTGCTGCGTGGTAGTTAAGTTTTTGAAAGCTCTGTGGCGGTTTGGAGCGGAGCGACAGGAGTGATAGTTATGAAAGGCCGTTTGAATGTAACCCTGTGGCGGTTGATCGTGGTGGACGTGGTCGCGCTGTTTGCCGTCCTCTTGCTGGCGTATGACGCCGGGCAGATCGCGCATGTCTCGATCGCCAACCTGGGCAGCTTGCCAGCCGCCGCCGGATACCGTCTCCTGTTCGCCTTCTTCATTTGCCTGGCCGCGGGCACCTTCACGCTGTTCACCATTGACAACCGCGTGCTCACGCCGATGAAGAACATTTCCGAATTCGCCGAGCGCTTCTCCCAGGGCGATTTGCGCGCCCGCGCCGCGGTGGAGACCCCGGACGATTTCGGCCTGCTGGCGGAACAGCTCAATCGCGCCGCCGAGAATTCTTCCCGCGCCATGTACAACCAGGAAGCGCAGGAGGCCCTGCAGAAGAGCGTCACCGAGTTCCTGACCATCGTCAGCCAGATCGCCCGCGGCGACCTCACGCTGCGCGGGCACGTCACCACCGACGCGCTGGGCAACGTGGTGGACTCGGTCAACTACATGCTCGATAACTTCTGCAAAGTGCTGGAGCGCGTGCGCAAAGCCGCTATTGACGTGCAGTCCAGCGCTAACGAGATCCTGATCGCGTCGGAAGAGATGTCCTCCGGCGCGGTGCAGCAGGACCAGGAAATTACCAATACGTCGTCCGCCGTGGAACAGCTCACGGTGTCCATGAAGCAGGTGTCCAACAACGCCGAAGCCAGCGCGGAAGCCGCGCGGCGCGCCCTGGACGCCGCCGAACAAGGCAACCGCTCGGTGCGCGACACCTTGGAAGGCATGCAGCGCATCCGTTCATCGGTGCAGGCCACGGCCAAACGCATCAAGGCGCTGGGCGACCGCTCGCTGGAAATTTCTGAAATCGTCAACGTGATCAATGACATTACCGAACAGACCAACCTGCTGGCGCTGAACGCCGCTATTGAGGCCGCGCGCGCCGGTGAAGCCGGCCGCGGGTTCGCCGTGGTCGCCGACGAAGTCCGCAAGCTGGCGGAACACTCCCGCAGCGCGACGAAGGACATTGCCGCGTTGATCAAGGCCATCCAGGCGGAAACCAATGACGCCGTGGTGGTCATGGAAGAAGGGACCAAGGAAGTGGAAATCGGCGCCAAGCTGGCCGACCAGGCCGGACGCGCGCTGGACGCCATCTCCACCGTGGTGCGCCAGTCGGCCGAACTGGTGCAGGAAATCTCGCTGGCTTCCAAGCAGCAGGTGCGCGGCACGGAAGGTGTGGCCAACGCCATGCAGATCATCTCCAATATTACGCGGCAGACATCGCAGGGCGCGCGCCAGACATCGCGCACCGTGGAGCAGTTGGTGCACATGTCAGAGCAGCTGAATGAAGCGTTGTCGCAATTCCGCGTCGTCGGCGGTGGAGCGCCACCCAGCCATGACAGCCGTCCGGAACTGGTGGGAGCGACCACGCGGCGCTAACGAAGCCGCAAAAGCAAGGGATTAGAGGCAGACACTAAGTGGCAACTGCGAGCGAACACGAACTGAGCGAGATTCGCGGCCTGATTGAGGCGCGGTCCGGGATTCTTTTTGACAACTCCCGCGAACGCTTCTTCACCACGCGCGTGAACGAGCACCTGGCGGAGCGCAAGGTGGCCCACGGCAGTGACCTGCTGCGCCTGATTACCAGTTCCAACGTGGAATACGATTCGCTGTTGCAGCGCCTGCTCACG
This sequence comes from Terriglobia bacterium, assembly GCA_020072815.1. Lineage (NCBI taxonomy): Bacteria > Pseudomonadati > Acidobacteriota > Terriglobia > Terriglobia bacterium. Next base: position 94,370 of record JAIQGE010000007.1, read on the forward strand.
CAGGAGACGTCCTTCTTCCGCTATCCCGCGATTTACGAGGCGCTGGAAAAGAAGGTGCTGCCGGAACTGCACATGCGCAAGTTCTGGGAAAGCCCGCGCTCGCTGCGCATATGGAGCGCCGGGTGCGCCACGGGCGAAGAGGCTTACTCCATCGCCATGACCGTGGCTGACGCGCTGGAGTTCGCCGACACCTGGAACATCCACATCCTGGCCACGGACATCAGCCGCCAGGCGCTGGAGCACGCCGAGCACGGCATCTATGACCAGCGTGAAGTGGAGCCGGTGGCGCCGCGCCATCGCGAACAGAGTTTTTCCCGTTCCGGCGACCACTACGTCATCAAGCCGCGCATCCGCAACCTGGTGACGTTTGCGCCCATGAACCTGGCGCAGGTGGCATACATGGGCAAATTCGACTGCATTTTCTGCATGAACGTTTTGATCTATTTTTCCGCGGAGCTGCAGTCGCAGCTGGTGCAGCGGTTCTTTGATTACCTGGAGCCCGGCGGTTATCTGTTTCTAGGGCACGCCGAGTCGGTGAGCCGGGCGGACGTGAAGTTTGAATCGCACGTGTTCCGCGATTCACGGATTTACCAGAAGCCGGCCGCGTTGCGGCGGCCTGCGGTGTTGCAGGAGAGGGCTTGAACGAGAACGGCGCAGAATTCGTAGAAATATTCCTGGGGGAGGCGTCTGAGCGACTGCAGTTCCTGCGGGAGTACTCCGGCATTCTTCAGGACGCTTACCCGCCCGCGCAGGAGGTGGAGCGCTTGTACATTGCCGCGCACACTCTCTCCGGGACGTCTGCCTCGTATGGATTCCCGTTGTTCTCAGAGATTGCGGGCAAACTGGCCCACATTTTTCAGTACGCGATGAACGCCACCATCGCCGCCGATGCCGCGGCCCCGCTGCTGGAATTCATTGCGGAAGCGGTCTCCTTGCTGGAATCTGATCTCATCATGATCAGCGCCAACGCGGGGGAATCCGACGAAGACATCGCAGCGTTCAAGCAACGCTACCCGTTTGCGTTCCCGGCGCCGGTCGAGCCCGCGGAAACCTCTGCGGAGCGTGCAGAAGCCGAAGACATTGAGCAGCCCGTTGAGCGGAGCGCCCCCGAAGAAACCATCGAGCTTCGCGGCGAAGAATTTCCTGTGGCTCACGTCCAGGAATTTGAACACGACGCTTTGTTGGCTGACGCTGTGCCGCCTGACGAAGCTCCGTCCGACGTTGCGCCGGCAGACGTCCTGCCGTCCGAAGCCATGCCGTCTGACGTGATGCCCGAGGACGACCAGGTCCCGGCGGAGATTCTGGAGTTCTTTGTTCCCGAAGCGGAAGAGCATCTGCAAGTGGTCACCGACTGCCTGCTTTCGCTGGAGACCAATCCGGGCGAAGAGCAGATCCATCGCCTGCTGCGGGCCATGCACACGGTGAAAGGCTCGTCGGCGCAGGTGGGGCTGCACCGGATTTCGCACGTCGCGCACCGCGCGGAAGATTTGATCGGCCGTTTGCGCGATGGCGCGCTGCGTCCCAGCGCGGAGATCGTGGACATCTGCCTGGAAGCGGTTGACGTCCTCAAGAAGTTTCTTTACCACCAGTGGTCTGACGATGCCCACATGCAGGCCGCGGTGCAGCCGCTGTTCGCGCGCATTGACCGTTTGGTGGCTGCTCCTGCGCCGGTGGCAGCCGCGCCTGCCGAAGAAGAAGTTTTGCCGCTGCATGAGCTGACTCCGGAAGAGGAACAGCTGCTGGCCGAATACGCTGAAGCGCGGGCGATTGCCGCGGAAGCTCCCAAGTCAGAGTTTGAGGCCCTGGACGACGCGCGCAAAGCTCTCAAGGCCATTCCGCATTCGCGCTCCGTGCGCGTGGCCCTGGAGCGCCTGGACCGCATGATGAACGCGGTGGGCGAGCTGGTCATCAACCGCACCCGCATGATCGGACGCCTGGCCGAACTGGAACGCCTGGCCGACGTGCTCAACCTGTCCAAGACGCGCATGAATGACAAGGTTGCGGAATTCCAGGACAAATACGAATTCAGCCGCATCCACTCCGCCGGGTTCCGCACCGGCCCCGGCAACATCGCGGGCTTTGGCGGCGGGTACACCGGGTTCTCCTATCCGTCTGATCCGGCGGACTTCAGCGAACTGGAGATGGACCGCTACGATGACTTCAGCATCCTGTCCCGCTCGTTGACGGAAATCTCCGCCGACATCTCAGAAGTCCTGACGCAGATGGGCGGGTTTGTGCGGCGTGTGGACGGCGACATTGACGAGTTCACCAAGCTGGCGCACCGCCTGCAAGACGAAATCACGCAAGCGCGCATGGTGCCCATTGGCAACCTGTACACGCGGCTCTCGCGCACGGTACGCGACGCGTCCAAGGCCGTGGGCAAGAAAATTGAGCTGGTGCTGGAAGGCGCCGAGACCGAGCTGGACAACAACATCATCCAGCAGATTTCCGACCCGCTGATTCACCTGGTGCGCAACGCCGTGGCCCACGGCATTGAGCGCGACGAGGAACGCTACGAGTCCGGCAAGAGCGACGTAGGCACGGTCACCGTGCGCGCCTATCACCGCGGCAACCACATTTTTGTGGAAGTGGAAGACGACGGCCGTGGCATTGACTACGAGAAGGTCCGCAGCCTGGCGGTGGAACGCGGCATGGTCTATCCAGAAAGCGCGGCCGCGCTCACCGAACCCGAGCTGCTGGAGATGCTGTTCCAGCCGGGCTTCTCCACGTCGCCACACAAGACGGAACTCGCAGGACGAGGCGTGGGCCTGGACGTGGTCCGCTCCAACATCGCGCAGCTCAACGGCGAAATTGACGTCGATTCCGAAAAGGGCCAGGGCACGCGCTTCACGCTGAAAGTTCCGCTCACCCTGATTATTTCCCAGGCGCTGTTTGTGCGTTGCGGCGAAACCATGTTCGCCGTGCCGCTGGCGTTTGTGGAAGAAGTCCGCCGCGTGAAGGCCAGCGACATTGAAGAAGATGAAGGCAAGCTGACCACCGTGGTCCGCGATGTGCAAATGGAAGTTGTCCGCGTAGACGTCACCCTGGGGCTGGAGCCGGTGCAGCCGGTCAACGGCTACTTCCGCATGGTGATCGTCAACGCCAGCAGCCGCCAGGTCGGGCTGATCGTGGAAGACGTGGTCCGCAAAGATGAAATCGTGATCAAGAGCCTGGGCGAGTACCTGCGCAAGGTGAAGATGTATCCGGGCGCCACCATCGCGCCGGACGGCAGCCTCATCCTGCTGCTGGACGTGAACCGCCTGGTGGCGGGCGAGGCCCTGGAACACGTGGAGACCATTGCCGCCGCGCGCAGCGCCGCCATGGCCACTCCGAACGTCACGCGCATCTTCGCTCCGGGCGCGGAAGCCGTGGCCCACGGCGCCATCCCGCAGGAAGCCATTGATCCTGTGGTGGAAGAAAAAGTTGTGGTGTTGGCTGATGATTCCATCAGCGTGCGCAAGTTTGTGGGACGAATGCTGGAAAAAGCCGGCTATCGCGTGAAGCTGGCGTCCGACGGCATGGAGGCGCTGGAGATTGTCGCGCACACGCGTTGCGACCTGGTGGTCACCGACCTGGAGATGCCGCGCACCAACGGCTATGAGTTGCTGGCGCACTTGCGCCAGGACCCCGCGACGCGCGACATTCCGGTGATGGTGGTGACGTCGCGCGCGGGCGCCAAACATCGCGAGCGCGCCATGAAAGAAGGCGCCGCCGCCTTCCTCACCAAGCCGGTGCAGGAAGACCATTTTATTGCCGCCGTGGGCCGGCTGATTGGCGCGGGCAGCAGCACGCCGGCGGCCGCCGTGGCAGCAGAACGATAGAGAAGCAGCAAGTATGCAAGTGGGCAAGAAAATTCGGGTGCTGGTGGTGGACGATTCGGCGTTCATGCGCAAAGTGCTGCAAGGCATCATCGCCTCTGATCCCCAACTGGAAGTGTGCGGTGAAGCGCGCGACGGGCGCGAGGCGGTGAGCCAGGTGGAAGCCCTCAAGCCGGACGTGATCAGCATGGACATCAACATGCCCCACATGGACGGCCTGGAAGCCACCAAGTTGATCATGGGCAGCAACCCGCATCCAATTCTGGTGGTCAGCTCGGAATCGCGCGACGGCGCTGAGGTCACGCTCAAGTCGCTGCAATTGGGCGCGATTGATTTTGTGGCCAAGCCTTCCGGCGGAATTGATCTGGACATGAGTTCGGTGCGCGAAGAGCTGTGCCGCAAACTCAAAATGGCCGCCAAGGTGCGCGTGGTGCGCAACGCCACCGGCCGGGCGCCGGACCCGTCGGCATCGGCACGCAATGCTCATCACGACGACCGTTCACCTGCTCCGTCGCGCGCCGGCAAATTTCCCATCGTGGTGATGGCATCGTCCACCGGCGGTCCGGCCACGCTGATGCAGTTTGTTCCTTACTTCCCCAAAGATTTTCCCGGCGCCGTGATCGTGATACAGCACATGCCCGGCAACTTTACCTCGCAGTTCAGCAAGCAATTGGGAGAAGTTTCCCAGATCAAGGTGAAGGAAGCGGAGTCGGGAGAGATCATTGTCCCGTACCACCTTTATGTTTGTCCGGGTTCGCACCACTTGCGGGTTTCGCCCACGGGCCGGGTCGTATTGGACGATGGCGCGCGCATCGGAGGCTATCGTCCCTGCGCGGACGTGGCGCTGGAAACTGCGGCGGTTTACGCGGGACACATGACCATCGGCGTGGTCCTCACCGGCATGGGCAATGACGGCGCCCGCGGCGTGCAGGCAGTAAAGGCCGCCGGGGGCCACGTGATTGCGCAGGATGAATCCACCGCGGTGATCTTCGGCATGCCACAGGAAGCCATCAAGACCGGAGCTGTGGACCAGGTGCTGCCCATCGAAACCATCTATCAGGGAATCGAAAAACGCGTGCAATATGTTTTCGGCGCGGCCAAAGTGGGGGCCCTGTGATCCCTTCCACGGCTTCCGTCTCCGGCAAGATCCTGCTGATTGATGCCAACGTGTTTGTTGCACGGCGCATTGCCGATGCTCTGCGGCTGGAAGGTTTTGAGGTGGTGCACAGCACGCAGGCGGGATTCGCGCTCACCATGCTGGAATACGACACGCCGGCTGCCATTTTGTGTTCCACCAACCTGCGCGAAATCAACGCCCACGAACTGCCGCCGCTGGTGCACGCCGATCCTAAGAACGCGCACATTCCGGTGATTGCTTTGGGTGAGGGCGGTGACCAGAGCCTGATGGAAGCGTTCCGCTCCGGTTGCGCCGACTACGTGGACAAGCGGCTGGGACCGGACCTGATCGCTGCGCAGATCAAGACATTTTTGCGCAGCACTACCGAAGGCTTCCAGCCGGTGCAGATGCTGGGTTCGTCGGATACGGCACTGAGCGGCAGCCTGTCTCACATGGACCTGCCCGGCGTCCTGCAGATGCTTCTGCATTCGCGGCATACCGGCGCGCTGTATATCAACTCGGAATTACTGGACGGAATCGTGTTTTTTGAAAATGGAACGGTCACCCACGCCGAAAGCGGCGACCTGGTGGGCGACCAGGCGGTGGTACACATTGTGAAAACCTGCAACGGACTAGAGACCGGGTCGTACAAATTCCTGCCCGGCGAAAGCGCGGCCACCCGCACCGTGCTGCGCAACGCCACCGAGCTGTTGCTGGAGGCCCTGCGGGAAGTGGATGAAGCCACACAGGAACATTTTGAGGGAGGTTTTTGATGCAACCGGCTCCCACAATCTATTTTATTGATGACAGCGCCACCATGCGCGAGGTCATTAAGATCGCCTTCCGGCGGGAAAACATGAACGTGGTGACCTGCCATGACGCCGGCGTGGCTCTGGAAGAGATCGCCAGGACCAAGCCGGACGTGGTGATCACGGACGTGATCATGCCGGGCAAGGACGGCTATGACGTTTGCCTGAGCATCAAGAGCGATCCTGAGCTGGGAAAGACGCCGGTGATCCTGATGTCCGGCGTGGTCAACCGGGCGGTGGCGGAAAAAGCATTCGCGGTCAAGGCCGATGAGCTTTTGCGCAAGCCGTTCCAGCCGCAAGATTTGATCGCGCGCGTCAAGAACCTTCTCAACCTGGGCGCGCCTGCGCCTTCCAAGCCCGTGCCGGCGGTCGCGGCGGCGGCGTTGAGCAGCATTTTCTCCGGCCCAACACCCGTGGCAGCGCGACCCATGGCTGCGGCGCCGCGTCCTGTGCCGGTATCTCCGGCGGCAGTCGCGGCCGTCGCCATGCAACCGGCCGTGACCAGCCAGCCCGCGCAAACTCTGGCGGTGACCGCGGCGTTCCCGTTCATCGCTCCGCATCCCAATCCGAGTGCGGCGCCAACGGCAGCGCCCGCTGCGCGTCCGGCGAATCCCAGCGACACCACCAAGCTCAGAGTGGAAATTATGCGGCTGGAAGGCCTGGTGAAAAAGCTTCAGTCCGAACTGCAGGCGGAGCGCGACTACTGCCGGGCACTGGAAGAGCACATCAAGATCCTGCAAGACGGGAACTCATAGCGTCGCGCCGCCCGCCTTCTCGTCTTCGTGATAATCAGGCGGTTTCCCGCAGAATTTTGTCCTCCGCGGACCTCGCAGACTCCGCTACATTTGTTCCACAGCGCAACATGCACGCCGCAACAACGGAGGAACCATGCCGCTGACCTGGATTGACTGGGTGGTGATTGCCGGCTACCTGCTGATCAACTTGCTGATTGGCATGTACTATCGCCGCCGTTCCGGTGGAAACACGGAAGAGTTCTTCGTCTCCGGACGCAACGTTTCCTGGTGGCTGGCGGGGACCTCCATGGTGGCCACCACGTTTGCCGCGGACACGCCGCTGTTCGTCAGCGGAGTGATCGCCACCCAGGGCATCGCCGGCAACTGGCTGTGGTGGAGCGCGTGCCTCAGCGGCATGCTGACAGTATTTTTCTTCGCCCGCTACTGGCGGCGCGCGGAAGTACTCACCGACGTTGAGCTGACCGAACTTCGCTACAGCGGCAAGCCCGCGGCCTTCCTGCGCGGATTCAAGGCCGTGTATCTGGGCCTGGTCATGAACTGCCTGATCCTGGGTTGGGTGACCAACGCCATGGTCAGCATCATCAGCGTGCTGCTGGGACCCATGATGCCCGAAGGCAAGATCGTGGAACTCTCCGTGGGCGGGCACGCGTTGTTGCACTACACGCTGGGACCGCCGGAGCATTCCGCCCTGCTGATCTGCATCTTTGTTCTGATTCCGTTTACCGGGATTTATACCTCCATCGGCGGACTGTGGGGCGTGCTGGTCACGGACCTTTTTCAGTTTGCGTTGAAGATGGGCATGGTCATCGTGCTGGCGTGGGCGGCGGTGGTGAAGATCGGCGGCATGCACGCGCTGCGCGTGCAGTTGCAGGTGGTGGGCCAAGCGATGCGGCAAAATGGCGCGCAAACTTCTGACCCGCTGGCTTTCTTCCCCGACTTCCGCCAGGGCTGGACGTCCGGCGCCCTGTGGACGCTGCCCGTCCTCACGTTTCTGATGTACCTGGGCGTGCAGTGGTGGTCGGCGTGGTATCCGGGAGCGGAGCCGGGCGGCGGCGGCTACGTGGCGCAACGCATGTTCTGCGCGCGCGACGAAAAAAATTCCCTGGGCGCAACGCTGTGGTTCAACATCGCGCACTACGCGCTGCGTCCCTGGCCGTGGATCGTCACCGGCCTGGTGGCCCTGGCGGTTTACTCGCCCCACGGAGGACTGCATCCCAGCGCGGCTTTTGAGCAAAGCCCGCAGCAGGGCTACGTGATGGTGCTGCGCGACTACCTGCCTCCGGCGCTGCGCGGTGTAATGATCGCCGCGTTTCTGGCGGCGTTCATGTCCACGCTGGGTACGCAGTTGAACTGGGGCGTCTCTTACCTGGTGAATGACTTGTACCGGCGCTTCATCGCGCGCGAAAAGAGCGAGGGCCACTATGTGGCCATGGGCCGGACGTTCACCATTTTGATGGTGCTGATCAGCGGATACATCGCCGGGCAGCTTGGTTCGGTGGGCGAAGGCTGGAAAATTGTGCTGAGCTTGGGCATCGGCACCGGAGCGGTTTACATCCTGCGCTGGTACTGGTGGCGCATCAATGCCTGGAGCGAGATTGTCGCCATGATTGTGGCGGCCATGGTCACGCTGTTGCTGGACAATCTTTACCTGCGGCACTTGCTGGGGTTGGGCGACGTTCCGTTCTCCGGCAACGAGCCGGTAGTTTTCGCCAAGAAAGCGCTGCTGACCGCCGGATGCACCACGGTGGCGTGGATCATCGCCACGTTTCTCACGCCGGCGGAGCCCGACGAAAAGCTTTTGCAGTTCTACCGGCGCGTGCACCCCACCGTGCACGGCTGGCGGCGCATTGCCGCCATGGCCCCGGAGCTCACCGAGGTGCGCGACGTCACTGCCAACGCCTTTGACTGGTTGATGGGCTGCCTGATGGTGTACTGCACGCTGTTCGGCATCGGCAAGCTGGTGTTTGGCGAATGGCTCGTTGGGCTGTTGCTGCTGGCGGTCGCCGGGACTGCGGGGTACCTGATCTTCTGGGACCTCTCGCGGCGGGGATGGCAATCGCTTTCCGGCACGCAGGACGCGGCCAAGAAGTAGCGCTTCATTGGCGGTTCTTGTGGCTGGCGATTACTTCTTGGACTTTACCAGGGCCGCCCGCGCAACGTCCAATTCTTTGCGGCGCGACGGGTCCACCTTGGGGAATTCCAGGTCGAGCGACGCCAGGGTTTCAATGATCGCCGCGCTGACCGCTGCGTGCATGAACCGCTTGTGGTCGGCGGGGACCACGTACCAGGGCGCTTCCGGCGTGGCCGTGTTCTGGATCATCTCTTCGTAGGCGTGCATGTAGTCGCGCCAGCGGTCGCGCTCGTGGACGTCGCCCGCGGAAAACTTCCAGTTCTTCTCCGGTTCATCCAGCCGGGCGAGAAAGCGCTTCTTCTGTTCCTCCAGCGATATGTTGAGGAAAAACTTGCGCACTACCATGCCGTTGCGCGCCAGGTAGCTCTCCATGTTGCGGATGTCCTCAAAGCGCTCTTTCCATATCTTCTTGCCCACCAAGTGCGCAGGCAGGTGCTGCTTGGCCAGGAAGTCCGGGTGCACGCGCACCACCAGCACTTCTTCGTAATACGAACGGTTGAAGATGCCGATGCGCCCGCGTTCAGGCAGGCACTTATTGGTGCGCCACAGGAAGTCGTGGTCCAGTTCTTCGGTGGAAGGCTGTTTGAAGCTGTACACCTGGCAGGCCTGCGGGTTCACGCCGGACATCACGTGCTTGATCACGCCGTCTTTGCCCGCGGCGTCCATGGCCTGAAAGATCAGCAGGACGGCCCATTCATCCTGGGCGTAAAGCTTTTCCTGCAGCTCCTGCATCATAGCGATGTCGTGCCGGAGAAGCTCATCGGCTTTTTCTTTGGAAAACAAGTCCCGCGTGTCCGCCGGATCAAAATCTTTCAGGCGAAATGATTTTCCGTGGTCCACGCGGTAGGCGTTGGCCAGCTTCAAGGTTTTCTTGCTGATCTTCATGAATAGAAGTTTTACCGCAAAGCACGCGACCGACGCAAAGCCGAAGCAGGCTTACCGCAAAGGACGCAAAGGGCGCGAAGGGGAGAGGAGAATGCTAGAATCCAGCGTTCGAATTTCGCGACATGCGTTGGCGGTGGACGAACCGAGTTTGCGGTAGGTAATGAGCCCATGATTCCGCCCACAGTTCCTGACAATTTGAAAGCTCCCGATGGAGAAGAGCTGGTGCTCAAGGTGAGCGCCACCGGCTACCAGATCTACGTTTGCCAGGCAGGCGCGGACGGCAAACCGGCCTGGACACTGAAGATGCCCCTGGCGGAGCTGTGCGACGAGAAGGGCTCGGTGATCGGCAGCCACTACGGAGGTCCAACGTGGAAGCTTCGGGACGGCAGCGAGGTTACGGGGAAGTTGTTGGCAAAGGCCGACGCGCCGGACGCTAGCGCGATCCCGTGGTTGCTTGTTGCCGTGGCAAGCAATTCGGGGAAGGGAGCGTTGGGCAAGGCCACGACTATTCAGCGGGTGAATACTACGGGCGGATTGGCGCCCGCGAGTTGCGGCGGGTCCGATCTCGGCAAAGAAACCAAGAGCGCGTATACGGCTGATTATTATTTTTATGCGCCGGGGAAGTAGCGGCCCTTACGCCACACCCGCCGGCGCCTGAGTTCGCTGCGGCAGCATCTCGCCGATGCGTTTGATCTGCGCGCCCACGGCGGACAATTTTTCTTCAATGCGTTCGTAGCCGCGGTCAATGTGGTAGACGCGGTCCAGGATGGTTTCGCCCTGGGCCACCAGCGCGGCGATCACCAATGACGCGGAAGCCCGCAGGTCAGAACACTGGACAGCCGCTCCGCTCAGCGGCGTTCCGCCACGCACCACGGCGCGCCGGCCTTCCACGCGGATATTGGCGCCCATGCGCACCAGTTCCTGGGCGTGCATGAAACGGTTCTCGAAAATGTTTTCGGTGATTACGGAACTGCCTTCGGCCTGCGTGGCCAGCGTCATGTACTGGGCCTGCATGTCCGTGGGGAAGCCCGGGTATTCCTCGGTATTCACGTCGGCGGCCCGGAGCTTGTGGCCGTTGGTGACGCGGACGGAATCTTTGCCGGGTGAGAGCTTCAGGCCACACTCTTCCAGCTTGTGAAGCAGCGCGCCCAGGTGCCGGGGATCGCAGTTGGCGACGGTGAGGTCGCCGCCGGTGAGGGCCGCGGCAATGATGAAGGTGGCAGCCTCAATGCGGTCAGGAATGATGCGGTGCCGCGCTCCGCGCAGCTTGCTGACGCCGTGAATGCGAATCGTGGACGTGCCCGCGCCTTCCACGCGCGCGCCCATTTTGTTGAGCAGGGCAGCCAGGTCAGAGACTTCAGGCTCACGGGCGCAGTTTTCCATCACGGTTTCGCCTTCCGCCAGGGCCGCGGCCATCATCAGGTCTTCAGTCCCGGTGACGGTGATCTTGTCAAAAATAATGTGCCCGCCATGCAGGCGTTCGGCGGCAGCTTCAATGTAGCCGTGCTCCTGCATGATGGTGGCGCCAAGTTTTTCCAGGCCTTTGATGTGAAGATCAATGGGCCGGGCTCCGATGGCGCAGCCGCCAGGCAGGGAGACGCGGGCGCGTCCGGTGCGGGCCACGAGCGGTCCCAGGACCAGCGTGGAAGCGCGCATGGTTTTGACCAGGTCGTACGCGGCTTCCGGGTTCGACAAGTTGCGGCAGCAGATGGAAGTGCGATGCGGGTCGCCGCCGTAGGCCAGCTGAACTTCTGCCCCCATGGTCTCCAGCAGTCTGCGCTCGGTCTGAATGTCGCGCACGTCCGGGACATTTTCCAGGATGACGGTTTCATCGGTGAGGATGGCGGCGGCCATGGCGGGAAGGGCAGCGTTCTTGGCGCCGCTGACGCGGATGGTCCCCACCAGGGGGTTGCCGCCGCGAATGACAAATCTGTCCATAAGGTTATCGTCCAGAGACGCGAATATGCTTTCGTCCAGCAGTTCCGCCCGCATGCTCATGGGCGGCTTCCTGAATCCGGTAAGAGAACCCGGAAGATTGCCGGCCCCCGGAATTGGCGCGGACCGGAGCGCTCGCCGTTTTGGAATCGTCTTCATTCTAAAATACCCGATTCTAAATTACCCGGATGTTTGATTCAGGTTGTCCACGATTGCCCTGCGGACATTGCCTTTCGCGCGCTTGAGTTCCTTCCCGGCTTCCGCGCGACGCAAGCCGGTCTTGAGCGAGATGAGGGCAATCGCCACCTGGTTGCCTGCCGACTTCAAGGCCCGGGCGGCGGTTTTTCGGTCCACCCCGGCGGCTTGCTCCAGGATGGAGAGTCCACGTTCCACCAGTTTCTTGTTCCTGGTCTGAACGTTGACCATGAAGTTCCCGTAAACATAGCCCAGTCTCGCCATGGCTCCGGTAGATAGCATGTTGAGTACCATCTTCTGTGCAGAACCGGCCTTCATGCGGGTGGAGCCGGCCAGCGCTTCCGGGCCGACGTCGGCGACAATCTCGATCTCCGCCGCCCGGCCCAGCTCGGAACCAGGATTGCAAACCACGGCCACGGTCTTGGAGCCTTGCTTGCGGGCGTACTCAATGGCCCCAACCGTGTACGGCGTGCGACCGCTAGCAGCCACGCCCACCACCACGTCTTTACGATTGGGTTTGCGCTTGGAAATAGCCCGCCGCCCAGCGGCGCGGGAATCCTCGTTGAGTTCGGTGGCGCGGGTCAAGGCCTTCTCACCGCCGGCGATCACGTACTGCACGGTCTTGGGATCAGTATTAAAGGTTGGAGGACACTCGCAGGCGTCGCCCGCGGCGATTCGCCCGCTGCTGCCGGCGCCCACGTAAATCAAGCGTCCGCCCATGCGGATGGTTTCCACAATGGCGTCAATGGCGAGCGCGATCTGCGGCAGAGACTTCTCCACGGCAGCCGCTACTTTGCGGTCTTCCAGGTTGATGATGGTAGCGATCTCCAGAGCTGATTTGGTGTCCAGCTCCGCCGAAGCCCGGTTGGGTTGCTCGGTCCCCAGATGCTTGGTCACTTGATCGCCTCGATCACCGCGTCATGGAACGCCGGACGGATTTGCTTGATGGACTGCGCTTCGCGGTCCGGCCAAGTACGGTTGGTTAGCAGAGTAACAGACAGATGGCGCTCCGGATCGAGCCATAAGGACGTGCCCGTATAGCCCAGATGGCCGTACGATCGCGGAGAAAAAAGACTGCCGGATTGTGACGGAAGTGATGGCGTGTCCCACCCCAGCGCACGCGAGGTTCCAGCCGGAATTTCCTCGTGGCGTGTAAAAAGTTCCACAGTGTGGGGCTGCAGCAACGGTGCGCCACCGCGGAGCATGCATTCGGCAAAAATGGCTACATCTTCAGCCGTGGAGAAACAGCCCGCGTGCCCGGCCACGCCGCCCATGGCCCAGGCGTTCTCGTCGTTCACTTCGCCCTGGACGACTTCATGGCGGAAAGTCACGTCATCTTGCGTCGGTGGAATGAGAGGTTTCAGGTTGGCGGCGGGCTTGAAAGTCATGGTCGCCATGCCGAGCGGATTGAAGATCTGTTCTTTACAGAACTTATCAAGAGATTGGCCGATGAGGCGTTCCAAGGCTTCGCCCAGCAGGATGAAGCCGACATCGCTATATTCAGCCCGGCTGCCGGGATCGGCGGACAAGGGAATCTGGAAGGCCTGTTCGAAGATGTCATTCTTGCTGGTTGCGCCTTCAAACATGCGGGCGTAAGCGGGCAAGCCGGAGGAGTGCGCCAGCAGCATGCGGAAGGTGACCTGCGCGCGGCGAGCGTCGTAGCCGGCGAATTCCGGCAGGACCTCCGCTACCGGCTGCTCCAAACGGAACTTGCCTTGCTCATAAAGAACCATGCAGGCGGCGGTGGTCGCCACCACTTTGGTGACGGACGCTAGATCGTAGATGGTGGCGGGCGTCACCGCAGGCGAGCCGGTGTCGTACGTGAAAGTCCCAAAGCCTTGCAGGGCGACAAGCTTGCCCTGGTGGGCGATGGCCACGGCGGCTCCGGGAAAAGCATGATGTTCGATTCCGATGGCGACTACGCCGAAAGCATGGGCAAACCTTTCGTCCTGTCCGGCGAAGGCGTGAGGTAGCAGGCTGTTCGTAACTTGGTCCAGAGGCTTCCTTAAGTTGCTTTTGTTCTGGGTTTATAACACACTCAGATTAGAGATGAGATTACTACGCCAGGTAACCCTGTTCATCAGCATTCTTGTGCTCGCGCTGACATCGGTGGCGTCCGCGGCTCCGGCTGCTGGTCGCAAGAAGCCAAAAGCCAAGTCTAAGCCCAAGCCGCTGGTCCTGAAAGAAATGGGCAACTTCACCGCCGTGGACGCCCTGGTGCAGGAGCAGGTGAACAACGAAGCCATCACCGGCGCCGTGCTGGTGGTGGGGCATAACGGCAACATCGTCCACCAGAAGGCGTTCGGACATCGCGCGGTCTCACCCAAGCGCGAGCCCATGATGCTGGACACGGTGTTTGATCTGGCGTCGCTGACTAAAGTGGTGGCCACCACCCCGTGCGTGATGCGTCTGCTGCAATACGGGCAGATACGGCTGGAAGAGCCGTTCTCGCGCCACATTCCCGAGTTCGGCGCGAACGGCAAAGAGAACGTCACCATCCGCCAGATGCTCACGCACTATTCGGGACTGCGGCCTGATCTGGATTTGAACCCGCCGTGGGAAGGCCAGGAAACGGCGTTCCGCCTGGCGCATGAAGAAAAGTTGCAGGCCCCGCCGGGAGCGCAGTTCGTTTACAGCGACATCAATTTCCTGGAGCTGGGCGAACTGGTGCAGCAGGCCTCCGGACTTTCATTGGACAAATACGCTGAAGTGCACATTTTCCAGCCGATGGGGATGACGCATACCATGTTTCGCCCGCCGGCTTCGATCAAAAGCAAGATTGCCGAGACGCTCTCCGTGGACAACAAGCGGATCCTGCGCGGGCTGGTGCAGGACCCCACAGCCGAACGCATGGGCGGAGTGGCCGGACACGCCGGCTTGTTTTCGACGGCCGGCGATCTTGCAATCTACGCGCAGGCGCTGATAGATCGCCGGGGGATTCTGGCGCCGGACGTCATAGAGAAGATGATTACGCCGCAGACTCCGCCCAACGCGGTGGAAGTCCGCGGGCTGGGTTGGGACATTGACACGCCTTTTTCCACCAACCGCGGCGCGCTGCTGCCGGTGGGATCCTTCGGCCACACGGGATTTACCGGGACCAGCATGTGGATTGATCCTTACTCCAACACCTACATCATTCTGCTGACCAATTCGGTGCACCCGCGGCTGGCGTCCGGCCCGGTGGTGCAGTTGCGGTCGCACGTGGCGACGGCGGTAGCGGCCACGCTGGATTTGAACGTGACTTCGCCGACGCGAGAGCCGTCACTGGGCATCACCGGGTATAACGAACTGGCGGCGGCATCGCGCCACCTGAGCACGCGCAACGGGCACGTGCTGACGGGGATTGACGTGCTGGAGAAAGACAACTTCGCGGCTTTAAGAAGCGACCCCGCCAAAGGCGACAAGACGGAGATGACCATCGGCGTGCTGACCAATCAGACCGGGTTGGACGCGCAAGGCAATCGCACCATTGACGTGCTGGCCGCGGCGCCGGGTATCAAGCTGGCGGCCATCTTCAGCCCCGAACACGGCATCTTCGGCAACGTGGACACCATGAAAGTTGAGAACCCCACGGACGCCGTCACCGGAATACAGGTGCACACACTTTACGGGAGTTCTGAAGCCAAGCGCCGGCCGCCGGTGGAAGAGTTGAAGAAGCTGGACGCCGTGGTGTTTGACATTCAGGATGCGGGCGTGCGTTTTTACACCTATCCCGCGACTCTTGGCTACCTGCTGGAAGCCGCAGCAGCGGCGAATACCGAAGTGATTGTGCTGGACCGGCCCGATCCTATCACCGGTTCCATTGTGCAGGGGCCCATGTCGCGCGACGACCACTTGAGCTTTACCAACTATCGCCCCATACCCATACGCCACGGCATGACGATTGGCGAGCTGGCGCAGTTCTACAACGAGGAATACAAAATCGGCGCCCGCCTGCGCGTCATTCCCATGCAGGGCTGGCTGCGGGGCGACTGGTTTGACGCCACGGGAATCGTGTGGACGAACCCCTCGCCCAACTTGCGATCGGTGAATGAAGCGGCGTTGTATCCCGGCGTGGCGGTGATTGAGAGCACCAACGTCTCCGTCGGACGCGGCACCGACACGCCGTTTGAAGTGATGGGCGCGCCCTGGGTGAAGCCCCGCGTGCTGGCGGAAGCGCTTAACGCGCGGATGATCCCCGGCGTGCGTTTTGTTCCGGTGACTTTCACGCCGGCGTCCGGGCCTTATGCCGGGCAGCCGTGCGGCGGCGTCAACATTATTATTACCGATCGCAGCGTGCTCGACGCGCCGGAGATGGGCATTGAGCTGGCGGCAGCCCTCAAAAAACTCTTCCCTGACGACTGGAAGATGGAGCGGCTGATCAACATCGTCGCCAACCAGGATATCGTTGATGCCGTGGCCCGTGGCGACGACCCACGGGCCATCGCCCAAAGCTGGCAGGATGAGTTGCAGAAGTTTAGAGAGTTGAGGGCCAAGTACTTGCTGTACAAGTAGAGCAAATCCACCACGGAGACACGGAGACACGGAGAAGATTGGGTAAATGGGCAATTTGGTAATTTCGTAATTTCGTAATTGGCAACTTTTGCAATGCGACTTTCAATTACCCAATTACCAAATTGCCCATTTACTCATTCTTCTGCACGTCTCCGTGATGAAAATGAACTTGGAATATACTCTTCGCCATGGCTGACCTGCACATTGGCACTTCAGGATGGTCGTATCCCACGTGGAAGCCGGCGTTTTTTCCGGACAAGCTGCCGTCCAAACGATTTCTGGAGTATTACGCGACACAACTGAACACGGTTGAGCTGAACGCGACGTTTCGCCGCATGCCCACGGCCAGCGCCATCGCGGGATGGGTGAATGCGACGACACCGGACTTCCGCTTTGCCGCCAAGGCCCATCAGTCCATCACCCACATCAAGCGGTTGAAAGGCGCGGAGGAGTCACTGCGGTTCTTTCTGCGGAGCCTGGAGCCCATGCGCGAGTCGGGCAAACTGGGGCCGATCCTGTTTCAAGTCCCGCCGAACCTGAAGGCCGATACCGGGCTCTTGGAGGCGTTCGTCCAACTGTTGCCGCAGGCTTACCAGTGCGCGTTTGAGTTTCGCCACGAGACGTGGTTTACCGACGCGGTATATGACATCTTGAAGAAGAGAAATGTTGCGCTGTGCTGGGCGGAAAGCGAGAAGATCACCACGCCCAAAGAGCCGACCGCCAATTTTCTCTACTACCGGCTGCGTTTGCCGAATTTCAGCAAAGCCCAGATGGACAATTTGAGCGAAGAGTTCAAGACGCAGCGGCAATCGCGCGAAGTCTACGCGTTCTTCAAGCACGAAGAGACACCGGAAGGCGCGCTGAACGCGGTGATCGTGGCCCGTGCGAACGGGATCGAAGCCAAGCCGTTCGTGATGCCGGAGAAGAAGGCGGGGAAGAAGAAGACCGGTTAAACACAAAGGACGCGAAGGAACACGAAGGGGTTTTCTGAGAAATCTTGGACACGAGTTCTCAACGATTCTTCGTCTGTGCGCGCGCTGCTTTGATTATGGCGTCAATTTTTAGCGAAGTAAGGCTGCTTGTGCCTTTGCGCTTTGACTCCTCCCTAATGTTCTTGAGAACTTGTGGCTCAGACGCGGCAAGCTGCACTCTTGTTCTGGTAAGGCGTAGGCCCGTTAGTGAGGTAGGCTTCTTGGCAGAGACACCATCTTTCCTCTTCATACAATCGTAAGCTCCTGTCCTTCTTGTATCACTTCTTCGTTGTATTCGGCAGTGCAGTAACCACCATAGCTATTTACCATCGCTCCGCGGCCCTGCCATACTGAGGACGTGACCTCCGCCAGACAGCGCGCCATTACTGGATTTCTTGACTACCTCAAAGTCGAGAAAGGCCTGGCGCCGCTTTCGGTGAGCGCGTATCAATCTGATCTCACGCAGTTCAGCGAGTTTCTCGCAGGTCGTCGGCGAGAATTGTTGCAGGCGCGGAGGGAAGATGTGCGCGCGTTTCTCGGGCAGTTGTTTTCCAACGCCGTGAGCGACCGCTCGGTGGCGCGCAAGCTCTCAGCTCTGCGGCACTTCTACAAGTATCTTCTCCTCGACCGCCTGATCAAGCACGACCCCACGCTGGACATTGATTCTCCCAAGCAGTGGAAGGTGCTGCCCAAGTCGCTGGCGACGGGCGAGATTGACGCCATGGTGGCCTCGGCGTCCCACGAGGCGGAAGGTGATTCCAAGCTGGCCTATGCTTTGGCACAGCGCGATGGCGCGATGCTGGAGATGCTCTACGCCGCGGGGCTGCGTGTTTCGGAAGTCATCGGCGTGAAGCTGGAAGACTTGAAACTGGAACTGGGACACGTCCTGGTTCGCGGCAAGGGCGATAAAGAACGCCTGGTGCCGCTGGGGCGGGCGGCGCAGGACGCGATTCGTACATATATAGAAGATGGACGCGAGGCGTTGTTGGTCGAAAGGGTCTCGCCGTTGCTGTTTGTGCGTCGCGGCGGAGGCAAGCTGACGCGGCAGCGCGTATGGCAGATGGTGAGCGCGGCGTCGGCACAAGGCCGACATGCCAGTCCGCACATGCTGCGGCACAGTTGCGCCACGCACATGGTCGCCAACGGCGCTGATCTGCGCACCGTGCAGACAATTCTTGGCCATGCCGATGTTTCCACCACGCAGATTTATACCCACGTGGCGTTGGACCGGCTGAAGACCGTGTATCGCGAGTTTCATCCGCGCGGCAAAGGGAAGAAGGCGGCAAGCGGAGGACGGGGATGAAACAAATTCTTGCTGCCGCGAACCGAGCGAAGCCGTCGAAAACGAATTCGCAGCCAAATTCCATTCTGCAGCGCGAAGTCCAGATCAGCCCGGAGATCAAGAAGGGAAGCAGCAAATTCCTGGACCATCTGCGCGCGGAGAAGCACGCCTCGCCGCACACGCTGCGCGCCTATCGCAATGAGCTGCAGCGCTTCGGCGAGTACCTGGGGCCGGAGATTCGCTGGAAAGACATTGATCATGTGTTCATTCGCAGCTTCCTGTCGCAGCTTCATGCCCAGGGTTTAAGCAAAGTGTCTGTGGCACGGGCGCTGGCGGCGCTGCGCTCGATGTATAAGTGGCTGGCGCGGGAAGGCGTGGTACAGCAGAACCCGGCCAAGCTGGTAGCTACACCCAAGCTGCCGAAGAAACTGCCGCGTGTACCTACGCTGGAAGAAATGAATGGTCTGCTGGATAGCTCGATGGCTGAGGACTCCAGTTTCCCGGAGCGCGACCGCGCGATCTTTGAATTGCTCTATGGCTGCGGCCTGCGCAACTCTGAGTTGGTGGGCATCGAGCTGAGCGACATTGAGGAATCCAACGGCGTGATCCTGGTTCGCGGCAAAGGGAAGAAGCAACGCTACGTCCCGCTGGAAGGCGCGGCGGCAGAAGCGCTGCAAGCATATCGCCAGGCGCGGCAGAAGGCGCTGAATATCGAGGGCAAGAGCACGCGGAGGCTGTTCATCAACCGGCGCGGTGGCGCGTTGACCACGCGCAGCGTGGGGAGGATCGTCAAGCAGATCGCGGTGGCCAAGGGCTTGCCGCCGGACGTCCATCCGCATACGCTGCGTCACGCCTTTGGCACGCACATGCTGACCGAAGGCGCGGACTTGCGGGCCATACAGGAGCTGCTGGGCCACGAGCGGCTGTCTACCACGCAGAAGTACACGCAGCTATCGGTAAGCCACGTGATGGAAGTGTACGACCGCACGCATCCTCGGGCGAGCAACCCAGGCGCGAGCAACCCAGGCGCGAGCAACCCGGGAGCGAGTAACCCAGGAGCGAAATAGCTGTGGTATAGTTTTTCGCGCCATGGGCCTATTCGGCTTCTACAGATTCGGGATCATTTTCCAGGTCATTGCCATCATCCACTTCATCCGCCGCCGCCCGGACGGCTATTGGCTGTGGATCATCCTGCTAGGCCCCAGCGGTATTGGCGCGCTGGCATACATTGTGGTTGAGGTCCTCCCGGACCTGGGCCTGCTGCGGCAGGGATTGGTGATTTTCTCGCACCGCAAACGGATCACCGCGCTGGAGATGATGGTGCTGGATAATCCGTCCGCCGGCAATTACGAAGAGCTGGCTGATCTTTACCTGGAGCAGAGGAAATACCAGCGGGCGAAAGAGTGTTACGACCGCGCTATTTCGTCGCGGACGGATTCGCCTGATCCTTTCTACCGGCGGGCGCTGTGCGAAATCGAGCTGGGCGATTTTCCCAACGCGGCCACAGACCTGGAACGGGTGACGACCAAAGACCGCAATTACGATTACCAGCGGGCTGCGGGGCTCCTGGCCCATGCCTGGGCCAACACCGGGCGTCAGGAACAGGCTTTGGCGTTGTTTGAGCAAGTCACCCAGACTTCAACGCTGTCTGAAACGCAGTACAACTATGCGCAACTGCTGGCCGCGCAGGGAAAACTGGCGGAGGCCCGGCAGTGGGTACAGAAGATCGCCAACAAGAAGGCCACCATGCCGGGCTACCTGAAGCGGCGTGAGCGTCCGTGGTTTCGCCGGGCAGCGGCGTTGCTCAAGCGGCTTCCGGCATAAATCCGACTTTCTGTCGTACGGGTGGGCCGTGCGCTGCATCTAATCTTCCTGTCCAGCGTTATTCAAGGTCCTTCAACCGGAGAGAATTTGCAATGAAAATGTTCCGCCACGCGTTGCTTGTAACCAGCCTGAGCTGCCTGGCCCTGGCACAAACACAAAAATCTTCGCCACCCGCTGCCCATCCTGCCGCGCCGGCAACCAATCCAGCCAAGCCCAGCGCTGAGGAAGTGATGAAGCTGCTGGAACTGATGCGCGTCCAGGACGGCTTGGACATCACGATAAGCGCCATGAAAGACCAGTTGAAATCCAGCGCGGAGCAGGCCCTGCGGGAGAAGATCGCCAACCCCACGCCGGAGCAGATCAAGGCGGTCCGCGTCATTGTGGACGAAGAATTCAAAAAGATGTCGCTTGACGGGCTGCTTCGCGGCCTTATTCCCGTGTACCAGCGCCATCTGACGCAGCAGGACGTAGCCGCGCTGATCGCTTTCTATTCTTCGCCTGCCGGACGGAAAATTGTGCGCGAGCAGCCGGCCATGCTGCGCGAAAGCATGCAGGCCACCCAAGCCGGCCAGCGGCAGAAGATGGAAGACGTGCTGTCGCGGATGGACGTGCGCATACAGCAACTGATCATGGACGAACAGAACAAAGGCGAGCCGGACAAGAAGTAACTGGCGCAGGGACCGCTTCTCCATGCCGCGAAGAACCATCCTCCAGCTCCTGCAAGGAGGAGACCGCAGAACGATTGGCCGCGCCGGCCAGGCAGCCGCCATGGTGCTGCAAGATGCCAGACTGTTTCCTGAGTTGATTGCAGGTCTGTGGTCTGACGACCCGCCGGTGCGCATGCGCGCCGCGGACGCCGCCGAGAAAGTCACGCGAACCAAGCGTGAACTCCTTGGGCCCTACAAGAAAGAACTGCTGGGCTTGATGACGGAGGCCAGGCAGCAGGAGTTGCGCTGGCATCTGGCGGCCATGGTCCCTCGGCTTCCGCTGAATGCTCGGGAGCGGATGCTGGTGGCGTTTTTGCTGAACCGTTATCTGGAAGACCGCAGCTCCATTGTCAAGACTTTCGCCCTGCAAGGTCTGGCCGACCTGGCGCAGGACGACCTGGGGCTCCGGCCCAGAGTGCTGGAGATTCTGCGCGAAGCTACCCGCACCGGCACGGCGGCGATGAAAGCCCGCAGCCGCAAATTGCTGACTCGCCTGGAAACCTGACGGTCTGCGGTTCGCGGACGGCAGGCCTGCTTCGCACCTGATTCCAGCCGCCCAGCTATAATCTGCGGCGGAGGAAATCAATGTCGAAGTCGCGCAGACAATTTTTGACCCAGGCAACGCTGGGCGTGTTGGGAACGATGGTCGCGTCCCGTGGCGACGCGCAGAAATCCGCGGAACCGTCCACTCAGACATCGCCCGCGCAGAAGGCCGTCGAACAGAAGCCTCCCGCAGTGAAGCCCAACGAACCCACGCCGGGAACGCCGCCGGCGTTTGGCACGGCGCCGCCGGTGGGTCCTGAAGTGTCGCCTTCCACGTTTGCTGAAGCCGAGCGGCTGATGCAAGTGGAGTTGACTGCCGCGGAGCGCAGCCAGGCCGCCGGCAACTGGCGCAGCGCGATGGCCCCGGTCTATGAGCGGCGCACCGGCCCGCACAAAGTTGCCATTGAGCCGACGGTTGCTCCGTACTCGCAGTGGGACCCGATTCTGCCCGGCGAAAAAAGGCTTCCGCTGCGCGACCACTTTGTCTGGAGCAAGTCTGATCCCGGACCGCTCCCGGCAAGCGACGCCGACATTGCCTTCGCCCCGCTGACGCGCCTGGCGCGCTGGATCGAAAAACGCCAGCTGACCTCCGAGCGGCTGACGCAGATTTATCTCGACCGCCTGCAGCGCTTCGACCCGAAATTGCGCTGCGTCATCACGCTCACGCGCGACCTGGCGTTGGCCCAGGCGAAAAAAGCTGACCAGGAAATTGCCGCGGGCAAATATCGCGGGCCGCTGCACGGCATTCCCTGGGGCGCCAAAGATCTGTTGGACACAGCGGGCATCGCCACCACCTACGGGGCCGAGCCGTTCCGCAACCGCGTTCCCGCCGCCGACGCCGCGGTCGTGAAGCGACTCACCGACGCCGGGGCGGTGCTGGTCGCCAAGCTGAGCCTGGGCGCGTTGGCGCTCAATGACATTTGGTTCGGCGGCCAGACCATGAACCCGTGGCTGCTGGAAGAAGGCTCCTCCGGATCCAGCGCCGGCCCCGGCGCAGCGACGGCCGCGGGGCTGGTCGGCTTTGCCATGGGCAGCGAGACCGGCGGCAGCATCGTGGGCCCATCCATGCGCTGCGGGGTTACCGGGCTGCGTCCCACATACGGCCGCGTGCCGCGCACCGGCGCCATGACGCTCTGCTGGTCGCTGGACAAGCTGGGCCCCATGACCCGCGGCGTGGAAGACACTATGCTCGTCCTTCATGCCATCACCGGCCCGGACGCGGGCGACCTTTCCAGCGTCCCCAGCAAACTGGATTACGACGCCAGCGCGCCGGTAAACGGACTGCGCGTGGGTTACCTGCCCGGCTGGATGAAAGAAAATCCCGCTACGGACGTGGACCGCGCCGCCCTGGAGACGGTGAAGAAAGCCGGCATGGTGCCGGTGGAAGTCCAGATCCCCAACTGGCCGTATGACTCGCTGGACGTGATCCTGTTTGCCGAAGCCGCGGCCGCGTTTGAGGAAATCACGCTCAACCACCAGCTTGACCAGTTGAAGGTCCAGGTGCCGGACGCCTGGCCCAATGTCTTCCGCCAGGCGCGCTTCCTTTCCGCGGTGGACTTTGTCCAGTGCGACCGCCTGCGCCGCAAAGTGGCCCAGGAGATGGCGCGCGTCTTTTCCCAAGTGGACTTGCTGCTGGTGCCGTCCCTGCGCGATGAGATGCTGACCATCACCAACTTTACCGGACATCCTTCACTCACCTTGCGCGCGGGATTTGTCCAGGTGTCAGAGGCGCGCACCGACTGGGCGCCCGACCCGGCGAACCCTCTGCCCAAATTCTCACCGCCGCGGCGCGTGCCGCACGGCGTGACGCTGATCGGCCGGTTGTTCGACGAAGGGACCGTGGTCCGCGCCGGCCTGGCACTGGAGAAGAGTTTCGGCGTAGCGGGGGAGAGGCCGGCGGGGTTCTAGACGAGCGCGGGCTTCCGATGACCGTGTGGCACCGGCTACCAAACGTGCCATCCCGAACCGCGACGGGCGAGCCTTGGTGAGCCGACGCAGTGTGAGGGATCTGCTCCGCGGGCCAATCGGCATGCGACGACCGTGTGGCGCCGCTTGGCGGTGCGCTTTTCTCGCTTTCCTTTCCCGATCAGCGTCATCTGCGTCAATCTGCGGCAAAGGTTTTGCCTTTCCGATCATCCGATGACCCGATCACCAGATCACCCGATGCCGCGCTCCGCGCGGCCAGCCCCATCCCCGTTCATCCCCGGAAAATAAGGACTTAACTCGGCAATAATATACTTGACAACTCCAAAGATTTAGCGTACTCTTGAAGCATGGCAAACGAACTAAAGACGCTCCAAGAGGCCATCGTTTACTTTTCCGATCCTGACCGTTGCCGCGAGTACTTTGTTGCTCGCCGCTGGCCTGAGGGCGTGAGCTGCCCACGTTGCGGAAGCGTGAACGTCAAATTCCAGCCCAAGCACAACCGCTGGCAATGCAGCAGTCACCACGACCTGAGACAGTTTACCTGCAAAACAGGAACCATCTTTGAGGAATCGCCTATCACCCTGGATAAGTGGATGCTGGCAATGTGGATGATCTGCAATTGCAAAAACGGTGTTAGCTCCTACAAAGTCCATCGCGCAATCGGCGTTACTCAGAAGTCGGCATGGTTCATGCTTCACAGAATCCGGCTGGCAATGAAAAACGGCTCGATTATGAAACTCGGAACTGAGGGTGGCCCGGTGGAAGCGGACGAAACTTTTGTTGGCCCTGACCCTCGCCGGATGCACAAGTCCCGCAGAGCGCGGATTCTTGCAATCGCTGGCAATGACCGGAGCAAGAATCAGCGCGCACCGGGAAAAACTATCGTCATGGGAATGCTGGACAGGAACATGAGACAGGTAAGGACGATGGTCATTCCCGATGTGAAGCGAACCACTCTGCAAGAGAAAATCTTGAACAACGTTGAAGCAGGAGCGCACATCATTACCGATGATTTCCCGTCCTATAAATATGCCCTTGCTGATAAATTCGCACATGACGTTATCAATCACGTTGAAGGGTACGTGAACGGGCAGATTCATACGAACGGAATCGAAAATTACTGGTCTCTTTTCAAACGCACTTTGCGCGGCACTTACGTTGCAGTTGAGCCGTTCCATCTCGACCGCTACGCCGATGAGCAAGCATTCCGTTTTAACAATCGCGGGAGCAAAGAGAAGCCAGTGAATGACGGTCAGCGTTTTGATACATTGCTTTCTCAGGTCGCCGGTCGGCGGGTAACCTATAAGGAACTGACCGGCAAGGTGGGACTTTCAGAGAATTTATAGCCCATACCGCTTGAAACGCGGGAAGCGGTCTAAATTATAGCTCTGTTTTATTTCCTGTAAACCTCGCCTAATCAGTGAGATAATTAGCACCCTCGAGGGTTTTCTCGGGAGCTAATTATGGTGATTGCGCCGCCATCGGACGACCAATATGAGATCGATTTCCCGAAACCAGCAGGTATTCGCCTTTCAACGCCGGACGAGATTTATGAAAAGGGTGATGTGGAGATTCTGTCTGCGATAAAGGAAGATCGCAGAATCGAGAAGAAACCAGCGGGCTACCCTGGGCGTGCCATGGGCGATTATTTCTCGATGTGGGCCAACACGCCACCCGATGGCGGTCTTGTTGTCATCGGCATGGAGGATGACGGCACGGTATCCAAAGGATGTGTAAGCGTTACGCAAGAACGAATCAATGAACTAGAATGCGCTGGCAATAATTTCTGCCCTGACGCCCGTCACGAGATTAAAAAAATCACGCTCAAGCGAACTGACGGAGTGGATGACTACGTCTTGCTTTTCAGGATTTTTTATAACAAGGACAAGGTGGTCAAGACCAATGCAGGCAAAGCGTTTAGACGCCGAGGAGAATCAAAATACGAAATACCATCTAAGGAAATTAGAGAATTAGAGCACGAAAAAGGTGAGGTGGATTTTGAGCAAGAACCAATCGACCTTAAATTCCCAGATGATTTCGATCTTGAACTGATTGGACGCTTCTGCGAGAAAGTCCGGGAACAGGTTGCCTTCACTCAGCCCCATTCTAATCAAGAGATACTTGTAAATCGCCGCCTGGGAACTTATTCGGCAAAAAAATTTAAGCCTAATGTCGCATGCGCCTTGCTGTTCGCCCGTGATCCACTGCTTAAGTTTCCCGGCTGCAAGACTCGTTTCCTGAGATTCGAGGGTGAGCACGAACAAACGGGCAGCAATTTTAACGCGGTTAAAGACCTCACCATTGAAGGCAACGTTCCAACCTTGATACGCGAAACTACAAAGCTCGTTGAGACCCAATTGCGTACTTTCTCTAAGTTGTCTTCTATTGACGGAAAGTTTTATACCGACCCTGAGTATCCGCCGGGGGCGTGGTATGAGGCTATCGTGAATGCCTGCGTTCATCGCTCCTACAGCATGAAGAATCAAAACATATTCATCCGAATGTTTGATGATCGGCTACTGGTTGAAAGTCCTGGTGGTTTTCCGCCTTTTGTGACGCCTGAGAATATTTACGAATACAGCCATCCACGGAACCCCCATTTGATGGGAGCGATGTTCTTCCTTGACTTTGTCAAGGCCGCGAATGAGGGAACTCGAAGAATGCGGGACAGTATGTCACGCATGAGATTGCCAAGCCCAGAATTCAGGGAAAGTGAAAGCGGATTCAATACGTTTGTAAGAGTTACTCTCAGAAATAATGTTAAGCAGCGCCGAGCTTGGGTTGTAGCCGATGTCAGCAACATAGTTGGCGAAGAAACCGCCCGGCAGCTCAATGAACATGAGCGAATGGTCGTCAATCGTCTCGCAGATCACGGACGAATCAATGTCAGCGAGGTACAGCGTCTGACACAGCGTGAATGGCATTCCGCAAAGACGCTTCTTCAGAGGATGGTCAAGAAAGGCATTCTTGACTGGCACCATGACAAGGGAATAGAGAGAGACTCGAAGGCACATTACACCTTGAAGAAATCAAAACGGAAGATTGCGAAGGCTGATCCAAATGAATAAAAGGTGCTCAACATGAAACCACTACCAGCGCCAGAGATTCAGGGCAGGACGCCCGCAGAGCGCATGGACAATGCGCTTCGCACGATCCTGAAGGTTCCAAAAGATGTGATCCTCAAAGAAGAGGCCAAGGAAAAGCGCAGGAGAGAGCGCAAGAAGGAACAAAAGGCACGATCAAAATAAAACCCGCCGATACTCCGGCGGGGGAGTTTGTGTTATGGTTTGTGTCCCTTAATTTTTCTTAGGGGCAGGTTTCGGAGCAGGCACATAAACATGCTGCCGCTCAGTTGTGCGTGGATGTTGGTCAGCGTAACGTTCAGTGACGAACTGACCGTCAACGGAATCGCGATGAACAATTTTCTTTTCCAAGATGTTTCACCAAAAGGGGATGCAACATAATCCCTGGTTCGTAACACTCCCCGGCGGTGTTAGCGCACTGCTGGGGAGCCAATCAGCCCATCAAAATACAACATAGGCCAGGACTCACCGGCACAAGTACCGGCGAAACTTTTTGGTTGACAATGGAATACGAGCGGTGGGATTATATGAGTGCTTCGCTACCCCAACATATCGATTCAATTGTCTGCGACCTACTGCTAATAGGTCGCAGACTCATTTTGTACGGGATTCCTACTGAAAATCAAGCACTTTTTCTTCGCCCTGTCACGGCCCTTAAATTATCCGTCAGAGCTGCGGAGTTGCCAAGTATATTATTGCCCTTAACTCAAGTCATCCCCGGCGATGATTTTGTCATTCCGAACGGAGTGAGGAATCTGCTTTGCCGATTTCGGCGATGACGAGCGATGTCGGCGATCTCGGCGATTGGTATACCCCCACCCCTCCCTATTCATCCCAATGGTCCCAATAAACAAAGGACTTAGCCGCGGGTGATCCCAATCGCATCCCAATCAATCGGCTGAGGGTCGCTGGGGCTTTTGCCTTGGCTGAATGCTGAGTGCTGATTGCTAAATGCTTGGTTTTCAAAGACCTGTTTCCCGCCGCCTGGGCGGCCGGGGCCTTCAGCCCATGCTCGCGTCAAAGTCAATAGGGTTCAGGGCCAAATCCCCGGATTTTCGGGGCTCAGCCAAAGGCTAATGGCTAGGTGCTAAAGGCTGGTTGTTCTCTATTTTACCATCCATTCGCCCTGTGTAAAGTGCGAAGAAGGACAGCGGCGCCGAGCAGAAGGACATTGAACCGCTCAGAATTGCCCTGAACCTACAAACATGCCTCAGGATGTGTCGTCTTGAGCGCAGTGCCGCGCGAACCAATCGCGGCACGGAGTCGAAAGTTGCACCGCATCCAGTACCACGTGCCATCCCGAACCGCAACGGCGAGCCTTGGTGAGCCGGCGCAGCGTGAGGGATCTGCTCCGCGGGTCTGTGGGGTCAGTGCGTGAGTGTGTGCCACACTTCTCTTGCCAACCACCACAAGAACACGATCGTGGCCGCAGCTTCCACGGCGTACACCTTTATCAGGGTGAAAATCCGATGAGGATTGGGGAGAGGATCGGAATTACGGGAACGGGCTGCCAAGACGCAAATCTCCTTCCCGGCTGAAAGAGATTGGCGACGGCCAGATCGTTATCCTTAGCTTTGCCCCAGCCGGAGGGCACAATACATGGTGAACTAGCTGAAAAACGGGAGCTAAACAACTACTAGCAAAGTCAGAATAGCAGGGCCAAATCGGCGGTGCAAGCCAAAAATCCGACGAGGCCCCATCTTTCGGTGTATAAAATGGAAGAAGATTCACTGGGGCCGTAGCTCAGCTGGATAGAGCGAGAGTTTCCTAAACTCTAGGTCGGCGGTTCGACTCCGCCCGGCCCCTCCATTAAAGGCCTTTATCAGCAGTTGCTGACGCCTTTAATGAAAAGGAGGAATGTATGGAGATAGATGAGTATCGGGCCATTGATCCGGCCGCGTTGATCCTAAGAGGCAAAGCCTTGGAAATTTACTACCTGATTCACCATCCACATGAACCATCGATTGAAGAATTGCACCAGGCGCTTGCAAAAGCAACGCCTGAAGAACTCCAAGGTACGCTCGCACAGGCAAAAGCGTTTGTCGCTTACGCAACCGCAGTGGTAAAAGCCATCGAAACGCTGCCGAGCAAAGGAAAGGCCGCGTAAAAACCTAAACGAAGATTCCAACAGCCGAGCCGGATTTCAGGCTCGGCATTTTTGTTGGCCGGCCCCCGGACTCCGACGTTAGAGCAAGAGTTTCCTAAACTCTAGGTCGGCGGTTCGCCTCCGCCCGGCCCCTCCACTCAGCTCGTCGCCTTAGGCTCATTTCGATCTGCATGTGCCACTGTTTTTTTCGCCACGGTTTTCTTTTGCGTGGTCGTCTTCTTGGTCACAGTAAATTCTCCCTCCAGGATTTCGCCCGAGCTGAGAAGCACTGGATGTTTTGCAGGTTCAGGAAATGTCAAGCTGCTCGACAATGTTTCAAGTTCGCTAAGAACGTTCTGATCCGTGCCCTCTTTATTCTCGGTGTTCACATGGATTTCGACCTTCAAGCCTCGCTCGATCTGCCCAAAGAGGCGACGAATATCTGTCCTAACGCCATTTTCTAGTTCGGATTTTCGCCCATCCTTAGAATAGCCAGTCAGCACCAGCTTGGTTGATTCCTCAACGAGCTCATCAATACTGGTTTCGACGTGTTCCGTCAGTTCCTCCAGCGCTCGTCCTTTAAGGCCCATGTCACTCAACTTCGCCCGCATGGTCCTGATCTCTTCGAACTTCTTCCACGAGTCAAGAAACATGTCCACAACTTTGCCAATTGCCAAAATGACAGGAACGGCTGCCAAGACTGCGACTGTCGGGTCTGAAGACGATAACTGTTGTAGTACAGCGGGCTGAACTTCACCGGTCACAGCTTCGCTCACGTGCTCAACTAAGCGATTGATGAAACTCAATTCCTTGGCCAGCAAACCAATGTGATTACTGAATATGTCACGTGGAATCAAAAACGCTATATCGGCGGAGCCAGTCTCTAGGGGGGCCTCTTGGAGCTTGAGGGTTTTTAGATTTTTAATTGCTCCTCGAACAGTCTCAAGAAAGCCCGCTCTTTTCGAGGTCAGGTCTTGTACGTAGTCGCGAGCCACAGATGGAGTCATCGCGTTCGTCTGCACTGCGTTCTTGACCTTATTTGACATGGCTGGATCAAAGAAATCCCCACCACCCATAGCGTTGATATCAACAGCTTGGGTTGGCGTGATTGCGTCGCGCAACTTAGGTGCAGAAGCCTCGAGTGAGGCGAGCGCATCGGCAAGTGCTTCTTGGTGCTGCGGTTCTGCCGGTGAGCTGGTCAGATCGGTAAGCGCAGTTTCGATGGCGTCGAGGCTAGATTGTATCTGGAGTTTTTTTTCAGCAGCCTCTAACAACGACAGAAGGGCGTACAGTTTTCCAGTTGTCATCTCGTACCTATTTCGGGAGGGGGCGGCTTCATTCTAGCAGTAGGTTTTTGCAGAGGCAAACAATAATCAAAAGCTTCTTGGATTCGACATTTTCCCCCGTTATCCCTCAAAGTCGTGTCGTGGCCAGCAAGGCCGGGAGGATTTACACGCGCCTTCTCCGCCTCAAGCAAGCGCTGAGCCGGCATCCGGACCCAGCCCGTTCCAACTAACAGCGGGGCCAAGCGCGCAAACCAGGGCATTATGAGGACATCCTTTGGTCTTAACCATTCTTGTCTTTCGCCTCCGCAACAAATCCGTTTCCCCGGCGTTCTACGTATTGAAAACAGCGGTGAAATCGCCGGAATGACAGTTTTTGTCATGCTTTTCGGACCAATTATCGAACAACCGATGAAACGAAACCGGGTTTAAGGACACTAGATAGGTAAGGGAAATACCGCAGGCTACATGACGCAGGCAGCAAGACCCAACGACGGACCTGCCGATGAAGCGCAAAGAGGCTGGTACTTCCAAAAGAGCAAGCGATCTCAGGATCTGGAGGAGACTGTGGACATCATTGACGCGTTATTCGGGTGCTGGCATAGAAATACGACCTTCCCCCTGACCAGCAAGCGAGAACATCGCCATTCGGAAGCGGCTTCGCAGACGGGCACGTACGTGGTTTGCCTGGATTGCGGCAAGGAATTTGCTTACGACTGGAAGAAGATGAGGGTTCTCGGCTCCGGCACACAGCGGTCTTTCGCCAACGTGCATGCACAGTTGGAGGCCAAGGCCAGCTGAAGTTGTAAAGGGAGTCCAGGGGATGAATTTACAAGTAAAACACTTCCGGGTGGCGGATGTGGTCACGTCCGCTTTCATGGTTTATCTGTGGTACAACCCTCCTGTCCATCTCGCTCTGGCCAGGATGATGTTCTAACCGCAAAACTTTTTGAGACGGATACGTAGATGAGCACGCGGGCCCGGCAGGATTTCATTCCGGTTCTGGTTTCCTGCCGGCCGCCTCCACTGACGGCTGCTCCATCTCAATGATCTCCACCCACTCGGCTTTGCTTGTCTTCACAAACACCACTTTTCCACCCAGCAGTTCGGCGGCGGCCTGCGGCGAGAGATCGCGGTGGTAGTCAAAGAATTTCCGGTTCAACCGCTCCCAGGCTTCTGACCGGAACCACGGCGCCGCCTCATATTTGGTGGAAAATAAATATGCCACCTGGTAGCTGGTTTGTTGGAAGCTGGTTTGCTGGAAGTTGGCCCGCATCGTCCGCGCTTTGAGGACTTCTTCCGCGGTAGAGTCGCGCACCGCCACCACCTGATGCGGACGCGCCGCGTATCCCAGATAAGGTTTGGTGAGTTCGTCGGTGGCCGGCCAGGCGGTCAGCACCGTGGCATCTTTTTCGTGGTCGGCAAGAAAACGCGCCGCGCTGACGTGCAGGTTCACGTAGTCCTTGTATCGCAGATTGTCCTCCGGAGCGAACCGGTACGGCGGATCAAACAGCAGCGCCATCACAAAACAGATGATCATGATTGCCGCCGGCCATTCCCAGCGTTGCACGCGCCTCCGCAGTGTGGACATGCCGAGGATGATCACCAGCGGATAAGCGGCGAGCAGGTAGCGCGTGAGCAAGGCGCCTCCGAGCAGGGAGAACGCGACCACGTGCGCCAGCATGATCACGGCAAATTGCAGTTGCACGGGAATGGTGATGCGCGGGCGTTCTATGGATTCGCCGTCGCCGGCGGCGTCCATCACCGGGGGAAAGCGCATGGCCACCAGCGTGGCCGCGGTCAGCGCCAGCATGTTCATGGCTCCCAGCAGGTGCCACACGCGCATGGCCATTGCCAGAAGAATACGCAGCGGACTCAGGGCTTGCGTCACGTTGTACTGAAAGAATTCGGCGTTGCCCAGGAACCTGCCCGTCACATGATGGTGGTAGATCAGCCAGCAGATAAGAGGAATCGCCGGGAGCAGGTAGATCGCCGCGCGGGAAACGCGGCTTGGGCTTGTTGCGGCGGAAGCGGAGGATTTGCTTTGATCCGAAATCTTGTCCAGCACGTGGTCTTTGCGAAAAAGCTCCCATGCTCCCAAAGCCAGCGGTGTGATGATGGCCGTCTCTTTGCTCAACACGGCCAGCGAGAACGCCAGTTGGCTCATGCCCACGCGCTGCTCCATCACCAGACGGATGCCCCATAGGGTAAACGCAGCGGCAGTGAGGTCGGCGTGGGCCAGTGAGCTTTGCACAAAGAAGACCGGATACACAGCGGTCGCGATCGTGGAAGCCACCGCCACTCCGGTATTGGCGACGCGTCGCGCCAGCAGAAAAACGTTGGTGAGCGCGAAGGCCGCCAGCAAGAGCATGGCAATTCGGGCAACGGCGGGCTTCCATCCGCTCACGGAAAACCAAAACGCCAGATACGCGGCGGAGAGCGGAGGATGTCCGGTATCGAGCGTGGTGGTGGGAACCAGCGCGTGCGAATGGACCAGGTCATACGCGGCGGGAACGTAGTACCCCGCTTCATCCCAGAAGAAAGGCAGGCGCAGCAAGGGCGCGTGCAACAGGAACACGGCCACGAAGATCACGGGAAAAATCTGTAACGCAGCCGGCTGCCGGCGCTGGAGAGGGGCGCTCATGCGGCGTGCGCGGCTAGTTGATCTGGCCGGAGGGCTGGGCCAACCCGGGATCCAGTTTGATTTCGCCGAACGTCTTTTCGTACTGGACAATGTTCTGTTCCAGCACGGTGAACAGCGCCTTGGCTTGCTGCGGGCTCAAATAGACGCCTTGAAAATTGTGGACTTCCACCTGGTCCGCGCTTACCGGATGCAGCCGCCCGAAGATCAGCAGAAAGTCCCACACGCTGACGCGCACTTGAATGGAGTTGGCGTAGCCATCGCGATAGTCGGGCGCATTGGTGATTTGAATATTGGGTTGTTGTGGCGGAACGGTCATAAGCAAAAGCTCCTGGGGCAAACAATCAAGCGAAGCAAACAACATAACAGAAGCCATGAACATAACAGAAGAACGCTTGGCGCGAAACCTTGATCGGCGACAGTGTCACGCGTCGCGGGCGATTGACGTCACACGTCGCAAGCGCTGCTCTCGGGTATAATTTGCGGGCTATGGACTTAAGCATTGTTGACATCCACGCGCGTGAAATCCTGGATTCCCGCGGCAATCCTACGGTGGAAGCAGAAGTTCTTCTCGGGGACGGTTCCATGGGCCGCGCGGCTGTGCCCAGCGGCGCCTCCACCGGCGGGCACGAAGCGGTTGAGCTGCGTGACGGCGACCAGCAACGCTACATGGGCAAAGGCGTGCTCAGCGCCGTGGGCAACGTCAATCTCCAGATCGCTGACGCGCTCAATGGACTGGACGCCACCGACCAGCGCCGGCTGGACCAGACCATGATTGAACTGGATGGCACGCCCAACAAAAGCAAGCTGGGCGCGAACGCCGTCCTGGCGGTTTCCATGGCCAGCGCGCGGGCCTGTGCGGCCGCGCTGAAGACCCCACTCTACCGCTACCTGGGCGGCGCCGGAGCCAACGTTCTGCCGGTGCCCATGATGAACATTCTCAACGGCGGCGCGCACGCTGACAGCAACGTTGACTTTCAGGAATTCATGGCCATGCCCGTGGGCGCGGAAACGTTCGCTGACGCGCTGCAATGGGGCGTTGAGGTTTTCCATACTCTCAAGGGCGTTTTGAAGAAGCGTGGATACAACACCGCGGTGGGCGATGAAGGCGGCTTCGCGCCGTCGCTCAAAGCCAACGTGGAAGCGATTGAGCTGATCCTGGAAGCCATCCAGCAGGCAGGTTTCCGCCCCGGACAAGATGTGGCCCTCGCCCTGGACCCCGCAGCCAGCGAATTCTTCGACAAGGAAAAAGGCAAGTACGTTTTCAAAAAGTCAGACAAGTCAGTGAAGTCGTCTCAAGATATGGTGAAATTCTGGGCGGACTGGGCGCGGCAGTATCCCATCGTTTCGATTGAAGACGGCCTGGCCGAAGACGACTGGGAAGGCTGGCGCATACTCACGGACGAGCTGGGCGACAAGCTCCAGCTGGTGGGCGACGACATCTTCGTCACCAATACTGAGCGCCTCAGCCGCGGGATTGATGAAGGCGCGGCGAATTCCATTTTGATCAAGGTCAACCAGATCGGGTCGGTCAGCGAAACGCTGGACTGCATTGATCTGGCGCGGCGCAACGGTTACACCTGCGTGATGTCCCACCGTTCGGGCGAAACCGAAGATACGTTCATCGCTGACATGGCGGTGGCCACGGGCGTCGGGCAGATCAAGACGGGATCGGCGTCGCGCACGGACCGCATCGCAAAGTACAACCAGTTGCTGCGCATTGAAGAAGAGTTGGACGAATCCGCCCGCTTCCTGGGCATTGCGGCCCTGAACTACGAAGGCGATCTGGGCGCGACCAAAGCATAAAGGAGCTCCCGCAAGCGGGAACTCCTCTATGGTTTCAAAAACAGGTTCTTAGTCGCGTTCCACCCATCCGCTTCGGCGCATGGCCGCTCCGGGTTGCCCGCCGGAATCGCCGGCGTGCATCTTCTCCCATTGCGGCTGGGCCAGGGGCGTGATCGCCTCCAGCTTCTTCTTGCGCAATCCATCATTGATCTTGGTGAGTTGCGCAGCGGTGAGCTGTTCAAACTCGTGGATCACGTCTTCCAGCTCGCGTCCCAGGGAATCGGCGCGGGCCGCTTGTTGCGCCGTGGGACGGCCATCGTAGTTGTTGACCTCGCCGTACACGGTGGTCATGTATTCGCGGATGCGTTCCTCTCCGGTGATGGCGCCGCCTTCTTTGGTGGCCACGATCTTGGAGCGAAGCCCGTCCGCGCTGTCCGCAAGCTGCTGCACGCTCTTGCGCAGCGGGTCCGTCTGCGCCAGCTTGCCGGCGCGGTCATTGGCGGCATCGCGTAGCGCGGTGATGGCGTCCACACCGTAGGTCATGCGGCCCAGTTGCTTGTATAGCTTCGTGGCTAGCTCGAACTGCGCCTTGCGGTCTTCCAAGTTGTAGGTGGCGCGGCGGTCCAGCACCAGGTTCAGCTTGGAAGTGTACACCTGATCGCCTTTGGTGAGTTTCACCGTGTAAGTTCCCGGCAGGACGCGCGGACCGGTGGCCGCGCCGAAGGCCGCTTGCGCCGCAGGCGGGACCAGCGGAGGCTTCAAGCGCATGGACCACGTGGCGCGGTTCAGGCCACGGTGTTTGGGACCATCCACGGTGTCCACCAGTTTGCCGTCGGCGTCAAAGATTTCAATCTTCAGGTCGCCGAAGATGTGGCGTCCGTGCTGGTAATAAGTGATAAACGCGTCAGTGTTGCGGTTCGGCCCGTAGAACGTGGAATCGCCTTCAGCCCAGCCGCCGTTGGTGTTGAGATACTGCTGCGCCGTCGCATCCAGCAGGACGGCGTCTTTGGCCATGAAGTCCGGCGTGAGCTTGCGCAGCGGAGAGATGTCATCAATGATCCAGATGCCGCGGCCGTGCGTGGCTATGACCAGGTCCGATTCGCGCGCCTGGACCACAATGTCGCGCACGGCGACCGCCGGGAAGCCGCTGCCTTTGTACTGGGCCCAATGCTGGCCGCCGTCAATGGACATCCACAAGCCGAACTCTGTCCCCAGGAAAAGCAAGTTGGCGTTGACCGTGTCTTCCGTGATGATGTGAGCGTATCCGCGTACGCCGCTTTCCTGCACGCCGAGCGCGGTCCAGGTGGCGCCGAAGTCCGTGGTTTTGTAGGCGTAGGGTTTGATGTCGCCAAAGGTGTGGCGATCAAACGTAGCGTACGCTGTGCCTTCGTTGTACAGGCTGGCCTTCACCGTGGAGACCCACGAGTTCTTGCCCAGCCCCGGCACTTTGTCCACCACGTTGGTCCAGGTCTTGCCGCCATCGCGCGTCACCTGCAGGTTGCCGTCATCGGTGCCCACCCAGATGACTTGGCCGTTCTTGGGCGACTCGCTGATGGAGTAGATGGACGTATGCATTTCCGCCGACGAGTTGTCCACGGTGATGCCGCCGGATTCTTCCTGCTTCTGCTTTTCCGGATCGTTGGTGGTCAGGTCGGGCGAGATGCGCTCCCAAGACCGGCCGTGATCGCGCGAGCGGAACAGGACCTGCGCTCCCATGTAGATGGTGCCCTTTTCATTGGGGCTCATGTGGATGGGCGTGTTCCAGTTGAAGCGCAGCTTCTTTTCTTTGTAGTCGGGCAGGGGTTCGATGCTCACTGACTCCAGCGTGCGGCGGTTCACGCGGCCAATGGAGCCGCCCTGCGCTTCCGCGTACACGTAGTTGGGGTCGGAGGGATCTTCAAACACCCAGAAACCGTCGCCGCCGTAGATATTTTCCCAGCGCGAGTTGCTAACGCCCCCGGGATACGATGAATCGCCGATCCACGAGCTGTTGTCCTGCAGGCCGCCGTAAACGTGGTAAGGATCGGCGTTGTCCACGCTGACGTGGTAGAACTGCGAAACTGGAAGATTGAAAGCGTGGCTCCAGCGCGAGCCGCCGTCAATGCTGGTCCAGAATCCGCCGTCATCGCCCGCGTAAACAATGTTGGGGTTGCTGGGATCAATCCACACGTCGTGGAAATCGCCGTGGGCGTTGGCGGTAAAGCTGAAACTGCGGCCGCCGTCCACGCTGAGCAACAGGCCCAGATCAACTTTGAAGACTTTGTCTTCGTTCTTGGGATCAACGATCAAATTGCCGAAATAGAACGGACGCCACACCATGTACGCGCTGGCGTCGCGCTTGGCCCACGTCTTACCGCCGTCGTCAGAGCGATAGAGCGCGCTCTGCTTGCACTCCACCATGGCGTAAACAACGTTCGGCTTGCCCGGCGCCACCGCAATGGCGATTCGTCCATAAGGTTTTTCCGGAAGGCCCTGGCTGTTGCCGGTGGTGATCTCCGTCCAGCTGTTGCCGTTGTCAGTGGATTTGAAAATCCCGCTGCCTGGCCCGCCGCTGCGGAAGGTCCAGCCCTGGCGGTGGAAGTCCCACATGGTGGCGTAGATGGTCTTGGGCTCTTGCAGGCTGCGTGAGAGCATGGAGCATCCGCTGGAACCGTTGGCCCCGGCAAGGACTTTGTTCCATGTCTTGCCGCCGTCAGTGGTTTTGTAAACGCCGCGCTCGTTGTTGTCGTCCCAGAGATGTCCGGTGGCGCAGGCCAGAATGGTGTTGCTGTCGGCGGGGTCCACCAGGATCTTGGCGATGTGCTCAGAGTCTTTCAGTCCCGCGCTGGTCCAGTTCTCGCCGCCGTCGGTGGATTTGTAAATCCCCGCGCCAATGGACACGCTGTTACGCGTCCAGCTCTCGCCGGTGCCCACCCAGACATTTTTGTGGTTCGTGGGGTCCACGGCCACTGCGCCAATGGACTGCGCGTCTTCGCGGTCAAACACCGGGCGGAACGTGGTGGCGCCGTTGATGGACTTCCACACGCCGCCGCTGGCCGCGCCGACAAACACCGTGACTTTGCCGTCTTCATCGTACGCATCCACCGCGGCGATGCGGCCGCTCATGGTGGCCGAGCCTATGTTCCGGGCAGGAAGGCCGGAGATGGTGCCGGAATCAAATTTCGCTGGCCGGGCCGTCTGGCCCCAGGCCGTCGTCAGCACAGCCAGGCAGAACACCAGCGTGCTGGAAATCCGTAGCAGTTTGTGTGAGCAGAAGCAGCGGTTCATCATCAGGGATTTTCCTCTCTTGTTGGGGAAAGATGTTGTCATCCGGGCCTGGTTCCAGGGCGTTAAGCTTTGGGCTTGGCCGCTGGCGCCGGTTTGGGCTGTGCCGCTGGAGCAGGCGGCGCGGCCGGCATCTTGAACTGCTTGTCGTCCACCGGAACGTTGACTTCCAGCTTCTGCACCGTGATTCGTCCGCCGGACTCCGGATTGTTCTTGGGGCCGCTGGCGATGGAGAAGGGATACATCACTCCATTCACCGGCTTGTAAGCGCCAAACACAATGGCGCTTTCGCGGACCGCGCCGCGGATGAAGCGCTGCTTTTCCACTTTGATTTCCAGGTAGGTGTCAGGGTCCAGGAAGTAATAGAAGATGTCGCCGTTCTTCAGCGTGCATTTGAGCTTGTACACGTCGTCGCCATCCACCTGGTCCATGCCCATGTATTCAACCTGGTTGCCTTTGGCCGCGGCGTCCACCAGGGGACCGTCAAAGTCCGCGTCTTCCACCATGCCGCGGGTCTCTTCTTCGCCCATGAGCTCGGGGTCTTTGCGCCCGCCAAAAGGCGAAATCTGCCACGCCGACGCGCCGTCATAGGCCTGGATCTGCGTCATTCCCTGCACGGTAAACGTTTCGCGAACCATGTCAGGACGTTTCTGCTCCTGTCCTACCGCGGCTTTGAACCCGCTGGCATCAAAGCTGGCGGTCATGCGAACGGAATGAATGGCTTTGATTTTGTCCAGGCCGCCGTGGGCTTGAATGTTTTTGGCGACCAACTCGTCTGCTGTCTGGCCGAGCGCCGCTGCTGCGAACAGGCAAACCCCGCACATCAGAATTCTGCGAATTGCTGTCACTTGGGTAACTCCTTGATTTGGTTGAGGACCGTGCGAATTTTCGGTAACGAATGCCTATCTTATGACTGTCTAGTTAAAGATATTACCGCTTGGCGCATGAGCATGAAACTCTGTTAGACCTCGCTCGCGCAGGTTTGTTAGCGAATTTTGTTGTCTTAGATTCAAGCACGGGTCCCCATGTTAGATACGCAGCAAGGGCGCGTCCGGGTTCCATGGTGGCTTTGTTTTTGCCATTATTTCCAGCGATGCCACACCAGCGTCCGCAAGACAGCTTTCCCGTCTTGCGTGGTGGTGAATGTAATGGTCAATTCGTCGCCCTGCAGCGTAAAGGACCTCTTGATGTCTTTGCCCATATTCCCCGGCCAAAGGGCGCTTTCCAGATGGTGCATTACGTAGCCCTCAGCTTCGTGCAGGGTGTAGGTCCCAAAATAAGCGTCATAACCGAAAACCGTGTTGGCCGTATTGGGCGAAGTCTTCACAGCGGTGATCTCAGCGCATTCGTCCTTGAAGATGTCCATGGTGCGTCCCTGGCGGCTGAGTTGAGCTGCCACGTGGCCTGCGGCATCGTAGATCAGTACGCCGGAAGGCTTGGCGCCAAGCGCCGGGTCGGGAATAATCTCTCCGGTCGCCAGCCGGCTTTCACGGGAGACAAGTTTCCACGTTCCTACCAGGCGTTCTTTTACGGATGCCTGCGCGGCAGCGTGCACTCGCGATGCCATGGTGTGAGACGCGACTACGCTCAGCGCCACGGTGGCAGCCAGAATCGCGACAACCTGCACGGCGATCAGTCCGCGGCCTCGACGAGAAGATGCTGCTACATTGAAATTGGTCATAGTCCATCCCTTTCTTGGTTGATTTTGCGTTCCTAGCGCCGGCAATTTGACAACGATGAAGATGACAAGCAAAAAAGGCGTGCCGCTCTGAGGTCACGCCTTCTTTGTTTACGGTTCAAGGTTTAGTCCTGGTCTTGATCGTCTTCCTCATTGCCCGTCCCGGCGCTCGACGCCGCGCCCGCCCCGGACTTGATCTGCACCGGACCGCCGGCGAAAAGCGTGCTTGATCCGTGTTCCACGGCTTTCTTGTTAAACGCCACCACTTCCGTGTTCAGCAGCGAGTTGAAGCGTTGCAGGTGGTCTTCCAGCAGCTTGCGGACTTCGGCCGCTTCTGCCACCTGGATATCCCGCGGCGCTTCGCCGAACCCGCCCATCACGCCGCGCATCGCGCCCTGCAGGCGATCATGGAATTTCTGCAGGTAGTGGATGTCATCCTGCCCGCCGGGCTGGACGTCAGTGTTGTACAGCGCGCTCTGCATCTCGGTGATCTTCTTGTCCAGCGCGCGCGCTTCTTCCAGCACCGGTTTGTAAGCGACGCTGGTTGCGCCGTCGGCGCTTTCTTCCTGGTTGAGCATTTCCTGCAGGCTGCCGATCTGTTTGTGCAGGCTGGCCAGGCGGTTCAGCGCTTCATTCAGCGCGGAGACTTCGTCGCGCAGCTCCAGTCCCAGTTTGAGCTGGGCGCGCATGGCGCCATCGTCAAACTTGAAGCGCGGATCGGTCTGCACTTCCACCGTCTGCGTTTCCGTTTTGCCGTTTACCGTGACTGACACTTTGTACGTGCCCGGCAGCGCGGTGGGGCCGGTGTTGGGATCGAAGAAGAATTCCTCTTCTGGATCGCCTTCGCGCGGCGGCAGGAAGTTGAGTCTCTTGGGGCCGTCATAGCGAAGGTTCCACGATGCCCGGTTGATGCCGAACTTCGATGGCCCGTACATGGTGCGAATCACCGCGCCGCTGCTGTCAGCGATGGTGATCTTCACCGGCCCCTCTCCGCCTGGCCTGCGCCGCTGCTCGGGGTTGGCTTTGATTTCCTTCGACAGGTAGTAAGTGATCACCGCGCCGGTCATAGGATTGGGCGCGGAATAGCCGCCCGACGCAAATCCATGCTTGTTCCAGAAATGCCAGTTCACGGCCGGGGCCATGGGGAAGGTACGGAATTCGTTCTGGGCAAGTTCAACGCCGCCGCCGCTCTCTTCCAGCGGAGTGATGTCGTCCATCACAAAGAGTCCGCGGCCGTGCGTGGCCACCACCAGGTCGTGGGTCCTTTTGATGAACTTGACGTCATAAACCGGAGCGGTGGGGAAATTGGACTTCAGTTGCGTCCAGTGGCCGCCATCGTCGGCCGAGGTGTACAAGCTGGTGTCCGTGCCCAGCACCAGGAAGCCTTTGCGGTTCGGATCTTCGCGGATCACGCGCGCCGGATCGTCCTGCGACAGGCCTTGCCCGATGGGAATCCAGTTCTTGCCCCCGTCGTGCGTCTTGAACACGTAGGGCTTGTTGTTGTCCACTTCGTGGAAGTCCACCGCGATGTACGCGCCGTTCACGTCATGCGGAGAAGCTTCAATCTGCTGCAGGCGACCCCACTGCGGCAGTCCGGGGATGGCCGCCGTCACGTTCGTCCAGTTGGCGCCGCCATCGCGCGTGACTTGCACCACGCCGTCATCGGTGCCGACCCAAATTGTTTTGGG
This sequence comes from Terriglobia bacterium, assembly GCA_020072815.1. NCBI lineage: Bacteria > Pseudomonadati > Acidobacteriota > Terriglobia > Terriglobia bacterium. Next base: position 135,270 of record JAIQGE010000007.1, read on the forward strand.
ATCAACCGGGGAGATGGAGATGGAAAGAATCGCGCCGAAAGTTTCCGCGCCGCTCATGTCCAGCCAGATCGGGCCGCCGCTAGGCTCCTGCTTGGTCTTGTCATTGCGCGTCAGGTCCGGGCTTACCGGAGTCCAGTGCGCGCCGGCGTCAGTGGAGTGGAACAGCACGTTGCCGCCGATGTAAAGCTCGTTGGGATCGGTCGCCGAGACCGCAATAGGCGACGTCCAATTGAAGCGGTATTTCAGGTCCGCGGGTTTCATCGCCTGCACGCCGAAAAGATACGGCCGCACAAAGCTGGACATACCGTTTTCGTTGTTGACCCGCTGGATGAACCCGCTCTGCGAGTCCGCGTACACCATGTGCGTGTCTTTGCCGTGCGCCGGGACAACATATTCGCCGTCGCCGCCCACCACCGTGTACCACTCAAAGCCGGTGATCCCGCCCCGGCTCAAGCTGTTCGATGGGCCGCACCAGCCGTTGTTGTCCTGCAGGCCGCCGCACAGGGTGTAAGGAGAGCTGTCGTCCTCGGCCACCATGTAGAACTGCTCGATCGGCAGGTTGTCCAGGTAGCGCCAGGTCTTGCCGGCGTCCGAGCTGATGTACACGCCGCCGTCATTCCCGTTGATGATGCGGTTGGGATCCTCCGGATCAATCCACATGGCATGATGGTCCACGTGCACGCCTCGCGACGTTGGCCGCGCGGTTTTGCCGCCATCTTCAGACAACATGATGTTGAATGAGAGGAAGTAAATCTTGTTCTCTTCATTCGGCGCCACGCGCAGCTCGCTGAAGTAGAACGGGCGTGCCGAAAGCTGATGGTTGTTGCTCACCATCTTCCAGTGGTCGCCCAGATCGTTGGAGTCGTACAGCACGCCTTTCTTGTTTTCCACCAGAGCGTAGATGTGCCGCGGGTTCGAGGGCGCCGCGCCCAGGCCAATGCGCCCCGTCGCGCCTTCCGGCAGGCCTTCGGTCAGCTTCTTCCACGTCGTGCCGCCGTCCACGGAACGGAAAACGCCGCCGCTTGCGCCGCCACTATCGAGCGCCCACGGATGGCGTTGCATGCGCCACAGTCCGGCAAACAACACCATGGGATTGCCGGGATCCATGATCAGCGAGCTCACGCCGGTTTCTTCGTCCACGAACAGGACTTTCTGCCAGTTCTTGCCGCCGTCTGTGGTGCGGAAGACGCCGCGCTCGGCGTTGGGTCCCCAGGCATGTCCTTGCACGCCGACAAACACCGTGTTGGGATCGTGCGGATCAATCACGATATCGGCAATCTGTCCGGCATCGCGCAGCCCCATGAATTTCCACGTGGCGCCCGCGTCCGGCGAGAAGTAAACGCCCTTGCCGGTGACCACGTCATTGCGGATGTTCTTTTCCCCCGTGCCCACCCAGATCAGGCTGGGATTGGAGGGAGCCAGCGCGATCGCGCCGATGGACGCCGTTGCTTCCTTCTCAAAGATTGCTTTCCAGGAAAGTCCGCCGTCCTGCGTGACCCACGCGCCGCCGCCGGCAGCGCCCGCATAATAGATGTTGGGCTTGCCCGGCACGCCGACTACGGCCGTCACGCGTCCGCCGCCTACCGCCGGTCCAAGGTTGCGGAACCGCAGGTTCTCCAGCGGGTCTTTTGGCTTAGCGTCAGCTTTCGCCGCATCAGACTTGGCGGCATCGCCCTCAGCGGCTTTGGCGCTGTCTGGCGACGACTTTTTCGCTGCGCCCGCGGCCGGCTTGGCTTTGGCCCCGGGCTTGGGGGCGGCAGGCTTATCCTGCGCCGTGAGTTGAACGGCCTGGAAGAACAGCGACAAACAAACAACGGCAATCAATCTGAGAAGTGTTTTCATTCGACATGCTCCCGCAGGTAGTAGGAAGGTGACCGCGAATGATATCGCAAACCGAGGGGTGTTTGCACAGGATTGCGCGCGATTTAACTTTCCTGAAGATGGGAGTGCCCAATCCGCGATTGTCCGCGCAAATCCGCGGTAAGGTTCTCTGCGCTCTCTGCGGTTCTATGCTCTTGCCAATTGCCAATTGCTCTTTGCCAATTGCTTACTTACCTTCCACAATCACTTCCCATTCTTTCTGGCCGCGCGCCAGGATGGCTGGAAGATCTTCCTGCAACACAAAGCGCTGCTGGATGAGCTTCTCGGCCGCGCTCTTGAATTTGCTCAAGTAGTCGTCGCGTGAAGCGTAACGCTCGGCAATGGACGCCCGCGGATCGCCCGCCTGCTTGCGCTCCTGCTCGGTTCGCGCCAAAGGAATGAACGAGCCCAGGAAGCTCACGCGCTGCTCGGGCGCGCCGATCGCAGGATCACGCAGGTTCCAGCCGGTGTACGTCGCCAGTGGCACATCCAGTTCAGGCAGGCGGACGCCGCCTGTATCGTTGCCGGTGGCGTCAGGCTGGGGAACGAATCCCGGGAACGGCGCGTCCACGTGCGGAGGTTCCGTGCTGACAATCCCTTGCTTCCACTGCAGGCCAAAGTTCAGCCGGTAGGCCAGGTTCAATTCCGTGGGCGTGTTGACGCCGTGGATTTTCGGGAAGGCCCACTTGGCCAGCGGCGTCAGCGTGCCGTCAGCGATCTTGGGATACACGCTTGGCGGCGGCTCGGCGCCATCCTTGACCCAGCGGTCCATGTTGGTGATCATACCCCGCCAGTACCATTGGATCGGATTCGAATTGTGCATCTGCTGCGCCGTGTATTCCGGCGCCCCCGGCATGTTCTTGCCCGGCGGGAAGCCGCGCGAGAAATGCTGCAAGCCGGCAAAGAAATAGATCCGCACGTTCGGCCCGATGGGCGCGTCGGCTTTGCCATCCGGCGTGACGTGGATCAGCGCGGCGGAACGTCCCCAGTATTCATACGACGTGTTGCTGAAGAAAATCTTCGGCGCGGTCTTCGATTTCGTCGCCGCGTCCAGCAACCCAGCGGTCTCGCCCGTATCCGGATCTTTCTGCGGCAGGTCGGTGAAAGGGAACAGGTCCGTGGGATAAAAGATGCTGGACATGGGCTGGCTGTCTCGCGATGGCTGGGCGAACCGGTGATTGAAGCTGCCGCGCCCCGCGCCGGCCACGTGGGAAAGCACGCCGTCCATCACCTGGCGGCCTTGCTCGTCGGCGTTGAAGTCCTGGTACAGGTAGTGGCGCAGGAAGCGTCCGGTCTGGGAAATCCCGGCGGCATAGACGCGCTTCACCGGAGCTACCGCTTGCGGGTCATATTTCAAATAGGAAAGAAAATCGCGCACTGCAGCCAGGCCCACGCCGGCCACGACGGGATTCTTCGCGGCATAAACGATTTCATAGATCTTGCCTGGAACAAATCCTGAGGCCAAGTGCACAAAGCGCGGGTCGGCGACGGTGGTTCCCTTGACGTCGCGACCAAAACTCCATTGCGCCCGGGGAATGACTTGCCGCGCGCCCGTCGGCGTGTCGCGCACGGTGAGGACGTTTTGCGCATTGGAAACGCCGTCTACCGGATAGCTGACTCCGCCGTTCGGACCCAGAAGAATGTGGCCCAGCGGCCAGTCCATGCGCTTTTCTGACGGAGTGAAGTCGCCGCGCACCAAGCCGCGAATTTCTTTTCCCGCCGCCAGGTGGGCGATCGGCGCCGTCAGCCGCATGCGCTGCGGCAGGTCTTCCACGTCATACTCCCATCCCAGCCAGGCCACGGTGAATCCCTGGCGCATGAGGAAGCCGTCGCCAAATTCGCCCTCGGTGCCGTTCATCAGGAAGACGATGCCTTTGCCGCCGCGGTTTGACACTTCAAACAGCACCGCGTTGTTGCCCTTAGAAATGTCTTTGGGTTTGAGCACTTCAAAGTTGGCGGAGAATTCCACTTCGCCGTCAGGATTGCGGTCCGCTTTGTCCAGGTCCACGATCTGCAAGTTGTGCGGGTCGCCGGGTTTCAGGGCAAAATGCACGCGTCCGATGATCCGCTCGTACGCGCCCACCGCGCCAAACGGTTTGCCTTCCTGGACGTCAACGCGCGAGAAGATCTCCACGCGAGCCACGCGCGCGTTGCTCGACGAAACAAGAACAGCCAACATCAATGCCAGCAAGACCGCACGTTTGCGAAGAAGAAGCATTCCCATGACCTCCCGTAAGGCCAACCAGTTTACAATATCGCGTTGGGTGGGCCTTTGAGACGAAAGACGTTGGCCGTATGCCCCGCGCATCAGTGTCCTGGTTGTATCGCATTCGCCAGCGCCAGGTCCGGCCAAGAAGACGGAGATGAGAAAATGAAACGCATTCTACTTGGCGCAGCCGCTGCACTCTTGCTTTCCACCACGCTTCTCGCACAAGAACATGAAGCTGACCGCCTGAAGCACGCGGGCGAAGTCATGATTGAAATTCTCAACATTCCGGACAGCATTCCCCGGGGCATTCTGGACCGCGCCGAATGCGTGCTGGTTTTTCCCTCGGTGAAAAAGGTGGCCATTGGAATCGGAGGCAGCTACGGACGCGGCGCCATGACCTGCCGCAGCGGCGCCACATTCACCGGTCCCTGGGGACCTCCGGCCATGTTCGCGCTGGAAGGCGGCAACATCGGCTTCCAACTCGGCGGCCAGGCTACGGACTTCGTTCTCCTGGTGGTGAATCCCAAAGGCCTTGAGTCCATTTTGAAGAGCAAGGTCAAGCTGGGCGCTGATGCCGCAGCGGCCATCGGCCCCAAGGGCCGCGATGCACAGGCTGCCACGGACGTGCTCATGCACGCCGAGATCCTTACCTACTCGCGCTCGCGCGGACTTTTCGCCGGCGTCTCACTGGAAGGCTCCACCCTGCGCGCTGACAACAGCGCGACAGAGAAGGTCTACGGCCGCAAAGTCTCGGCCCACGATGTGGTCGTCGGCCACAAAGTCGCTACCACCTCTGCCGGCCACTTGCTGGTGAACGCGTTGCAGAAAGCGTCACCCCGGAACTTGTCAGATCCTAAGTCGCTCAAGGAAGCTGGCGCTGAGAAAAAGTAACAACGATGAACTTCCCCCATTTCAGTTTGCGCGACTCGGTGGCCCTGGTGCTTCTGGCGATGGTGGTTTGTCTGGCGCCGCCGGATGGTTCTTACAAGCAATCGGTGGAGAAGTGGCGCCAGGACTACGAGACCAAACTCACCAGCGATGACGGATGGCTCACCGTGTCCGGACTTTTCTGGCTGCATGAAGGCCAGAACCGTTTCGGCACTGATCCGCACGGTGACATCGTTCTGCCTGCGGGGGCTGGACCGGCGACGGCCGGCTATTTTGATTTTCACGCGGGCAAAACCGTGGTGCACGTAAATTCTGATACGCACATCGCCTGGCAAATGCCGAACAGGACGGCGCCGCCCCCCTCAGCCGCGAGCAGCGCGCCGCCGAGCGGCCAGCCCATCGAAGGCGTCGAACTGCAACCCGATTCCCGCCAGGACCGGCTGGTCATCAGCGGCGTGGTGCTTTACGTCCACAAGAGCGGCGAGCGGTTTGCCATCCGCATGAAGGACAAGAACAGCAAACTGCGCAAAGAATTTCACGGGCTGCGCTGGTTCCCGATCGACGAAGCCTATCGCGTCACCGCGCGCTACACGCCCTACGACGCGCCGCGGCAGGTGCCGATTCAAACCGTGCTCGGCGATAAAGAAAACCTCATCATTGCCGGGTACGCCACGTTTTCTCTCAACGGAAAAGAGTACCGGCTGGAAGGGGAGAAAGATGACGACGGCGCCATGGAATTCGTCTTCCGCGACCTGACCAGCCGCAAAGATACCTACCCGGCCGCCCGCTTCCTGGACACTGACCCGCCCAAAGACGGCAAGGTAGAACTCGACTTCAACAAAGCCTACAACCCGCCGTGTGCGTACAACCCGTACACCACGTGTCCGCTGCCGTCACCGGGTAACCGCTTGCAGGTGGAGATACCGGCGGGAGAGAAGAGATACCACGACTAGCGGAATGTGCTCGCCATCCTCCGATTAGCCTGCAGGCCTCACCATTCTCGACCTCTCACGCGCCGAAAGCTAGTTGCTAGCCGCTCTTTTGCTAAACTCTTTACCCATGGCGAAAATCGCTTACCTTGAGTGTTCCAAGTGCGGAGATCATCTCAGCGGCGAGCAGCCGCAGACCATTTGTCCCAAGGACGGCGGGTCGCTTTACGTCCGCTATGATCTTGCTGCGCTTAAGGCCAAGTTCACGCCTGACTCTTTGCGCGGACGCCCCGCCACCATGTGGCGCTACCATGACGTTCTGCCCGGCGACCAGCCCGTAACTCTGGGTGAAGGCTTCACCCCGCTGCTGCGGAGCCGCCACATTTCGAACGTCTATATAAAGGATGAAGGTCTCAATCCCACCGGATCGTTCAAGGCCCGCGGCTTGTGCGCCGCCGTGACCATGGCCCGGCAATATGGATTGAAGAAGCTGGCAGTGCCTTCCGCCGGCAACGCCGCCAGCGCGCTCGCAGCGTACAGCGCCGCCGCCGGGATTGAAGCCAACATCTTCATGCCGCAGGATGTCCCGCTCTCCAACCTGGTCGAGTGCAAGGCCTACGGCGCCAAAGTCACGCTGGTGGACGGCCTTATCTCTGACTGCGCGCGCATGGTCAACGAACGCAAGCAGGCCGAAGGCTGGTTTGATATCTCCACGTTGAAAGAGCCGTTCCGTGTGGAAGGCAAGAAGACCATGGGCTATGAAGTCGCCGAGCAGCTTAACTGGGAGCTGCCTGACGCTATCTTTTATCCGACGGGCGGCGGCGTGGGCTTGATCGGCATGTGGAAAGCCTTTGAAGAAATGGAGCAACTGGGCTGGTTTGATCAACAGAAGACGGGCAAGGCATCGGCGAAAAAGCGTCCCAAGATGATTTCCGTGCAGGCCGAAGGATGCGCGCCGGTGACCAAAGCGTGGAATGAGCACAAGCCCGTCGCCGAGATGTGGCAGAACGCGCATACGCTTGCTGCGGGACTCCGCGTACCCAAGCCGTATGCCGACTACATCATCCTGGACATCCTCAAGCAGAGCGGCGGCACGGCCATCTCCGTTTCCGACGAGCAGATTTTCCTGGCGGTAAAAGAGTGGGCCAGCCAGGAAGGGATTTTCGCGTCGCCCGAGGGCGCCGCCTGCCTGCCCGCCTACCAGATGCTGATCCAGCAGGGCTTCCTGAAGCCCACGGACAAAGTTGTGCTCTTCAACACTGGCTCCGGGTTGAAATATATTGACGTTACGGCTGAAGCTCTGAAGATCAGCGCCGTGCAACCCAAGTCGCACATGGCGGCGCCGGCGAACAGGAATATTGGAGGGATTATTCAGCCTTATTAGAAGATTGCCAGAATTGCCAGGATTGCCAAAATCGCCGAAATTGCTGTAGCTGTGCGGCCACCAAGAGTTGGTTTTCCAATCTTCAATTTTGGCAATACTGGCAATTTTGGCAATCCGCTATGACTGACCGTCTCTACTACCACGATTCCTTCCTCTACGACTTTGACGCCCAGGTCGTCGAAACACTGCAGCGCGATGGCCGTCACGCTGTGGTCCTCGATCGCACGGCGTTCTATCCGACCAGCGGGGGCCAGGTATTCGACACCGGCCGGCTCGTGCTTCCTGATCAAAGCGACGTAAAGGTAATCGAAGTCGCCGACGAAGAAGATGGCCGCGTCCTACACTTCGTTTCAGCTGAACAGAGTGCCTCGGCGGCACTGGCGCCAGGAGCTGCGATCCACGGTTTCATTGACGCGGCCCGCCGTCTGGACCACGTCCAGCAGCACACCGGCCAGCACGTGCTTTCAGCGGCGTTCATCCGTTTGTTCAACATGCCCACCGTCAGTTTTCACATGGGCGAGGAGAGCTGCACGATTGATTTGGAGACCAACGCGCTTACATCAGCGCAAGCGCAGCAGGCCGAGCGCCTGGCGAATGAGATCATCGCCGAAGACCGTCCCGTCGCGATTCGCTTTGTGCCGCTGGAAGAAGCCCGCGAGCTAGGCTTGCGCAAGCTTCCGCCCAAACAGGTCGGCGACTTGCGGCTGATTGACATCCAGAATTTTGATTTGTGCGCCTGTGGCGGAACGCACGTGCGCGCCACAGGACAGATCGGCGGCATCCTGGTGCGCAAACTGGAAAAAGTTAAGCAAGGTGTGCGGGTTGAGTTCGTCTGCGGCCTGCGTGCCGTGGCTGCAGCGCGCGAGGACTATTCGTCGCTGACAGAAACCGCCGCGCTGCTATCCGCTCATATTCACGAGTTGCCGCAACAAGTCCGCAAATTGCTGGATGAAGCCAAGTCCGCCGGCAAAGCCCAGCACAAGCTTCTGGAAGAACTGGCCGAATTTCAGGCTGAGCGTATGCTGGCCGGCACGGCGACTTCAGCGCGCGTCGTCACGGCAGTTTTCCCGGAGCGCGACGCGGTCTTCATCAAGTTGCTGGCGCAGAAACTGACTGCCGGAAAGGCCGGCGTAGTGGCCCTGCTGGCGGCCGGCGCCGGCCAACTCACGCTGGTCTTCGCGCAGAGCGCCGGAATGAAATCCAACATGGGCGCGCTGCTCAAAGACGTGATGGCCCAGCTCGGCGGGCGCGGCGGCGGATCAGCGGACATGGCTCAGGGCGGGCTGCCGGCAGGCGTAACTGATCTCAGTCGAATCGAATCGCTTCTCCAGGAGACCGCAGGCAAATTGGAGCTAACGTAGGCGGCCGGAGTTTACTTTGCGGGCGCTGACGCTTCGCTCAATGCCCGGTCCAGCAGCGCGCGTAATTGTTCCACGGACAAGATGCCTTCACTCTCTTGTCCGTTGACGAAGAAAGTCGGCGTCGCGCTCACACCCAGTTCTTCACCTTCCCGCATCGCGGCCCGCACTTGCGATTGGTCCTGGGACGCCAAGCACGACTGCAGCATCCCCGCGTTGACTCCGTGCTTCTGCCCAATTTCCACGGCGGTTGAATCCAGCGGCCACGCAGCTCCTGCCGCGTGCGCATTGGTTTTCTGGGTAATGTCCGGCTGGTGCGTGTGCACGTAATCGGAGAACTCCCAGTAAGCCTCGCTGTCCTGCTGCGCCAGGCATTGCGAATCCACGGCCGCGCGCATGGCCCAGGGATGAACGTCAATGAGCGGAAAGTCTTTGATCACCAAGCGCACTTTGTCGCGATAGCGCGCCATGACTTCGTTAATCAGCGTCACGTACATGCGTCCGCAGAAAGGGCACTGGAAGTCGTCATAGACCACGATGGTGACCTTGGCATCCGGCGCGCCGCGTATTGGCCGGTGCGTGGTATCAATCTTTTTCATGGTCCGGACGTAAGGGTCCTCGCTCAGGTCAAACTCTTTTACGTAAAGCAGCTTTTTGCCGTCTTTGGAGAGGAGGAAGTCGAAGACCTTCTTGGTTCCGTTCTGTTCAATGGCCACCGCCACGCTGTCATAGCCGTTGAACGTGCTCGCAGTGCGCTCGCCCACGGTCACTTTGGCGTCCGGCGGAACTCCGGCATACGCGCGCACCTGGCGCTCAATGCGCCGGTCGAGGTCCGAACGGCCAGGGCCGGGCTGTTGGCCCACCAAAGGGAGTACAGCCATAAAGAGCATCAGTAGCTTGGAAGCATAAAGCACGTGCAATCACCGCCCTTTGGGAAATTGATGAAAATGTCGAAACCTCAGATTGTAATTGAGAAGTTGCCTTGAGGATTAGGGTTGTCTTTGGGCAGCGCAGGTTCTAAGCTCTTTCGCTATGTCCTCAAACATTCTGCGTACGATTTCCGTGGTTTTAATGTGCCTTGTTGCGGTGGGCGTCGCATTCGCCCAGCAGCCGACGCCGGATTTCGAGAAAGCACAAGCCGAGGCCGTAAAGTTTCTCGGCGAACTGGTCAAGATTGATACTAGCAACCCTCCAGGGAATGAGACGCGCGCCGCCGAATACATCAAGAGCGTGCTGGCCGCGGAAGGCATTTCCGCGACGATCTACGAATCTGCGCCGGGTCGCGGCAACGTGGTCGCGCGCCTCAAGGGCAACGGCAAGAAGAAACCGCTGCTGCTCATGGGACACCTGGACGTCGTGGGCGTGGAGCGCGACAAATGGTCCATGGACCCGTTTGCCGCCATCATCAAAGATGGCTACCTCTACGGCCGCGGCTCCATTGACGACAAGAGCATGGACGCCGCCAACCTGGAAGTGTTCCTGTTGCTGCATCGTCTCAAAATTCCGCTGGACCGCGACGTGATCCTCCTTGCCGAAGCCGGCGAGGAAGGCACCACGCAGTTCGGCATTGACTTCATGGTGGAGAAGCACTGGGATGAAATCGCCTGCGAGTACGCCTTGAACGAAGGCGGCAACGTGCCGGAGGAGAACGGACGCGTGCAGTATGTTGCGGTTTCCACCACGCAAAAAGTCCCACGGGGATTTTCGCTGGTGGCGCAGGGTACCAGCGGCCACGGCTCGGCGCCGCGCATGGACAACGCCATCGCCCACCTGGCTACGGCGGTCAGCAGGGTCGCCAGTTGGGAAGCTCCCATGCGCCTGAATGAAACCACGCGGCGCTTCTTCCAGCTCATGGCCCAGATCAGCCCGCCGCAGAAGGCAAAACTCTATGCTCAGGTGGAAGACCCGGAAGTCCAGCAGAGACTCCGCGCTTACGAGCCGGGGTACTACTCCATGCTGCGCACCTCCCTGGTTCCGACCATTATCAAGGGCGGGTTCCGTTCCAACGTGATTCCAGCGGAAGCTGAAGCCCGTTTTGATGTCCGCGCCCTGCCCGACGAAAACATGGACGCGCTCAAAGCCGCACTGACCAAGCTGATCAGCGACCCGGCCATCAGGATTGTTGATGCCGAGAATGCCAATCAGCGTCCGGCGACGCCGCCCTCGGGCCTGGACACGGACGGCTTTCACGCTCTGGAGCACGCCCAGCAAAAGGTCTTTCCCGGCGTGCCCACCATCCCCATCATGCAGGTGGGCGCCACCGATTCCGCGCAGCTTCGCGCCCGCGGCGTGCAGGCCTATGACATTGGCACTCTCATGAGCACGGAAGACATCAAACGCGTCCACGGCAATGACGAGCGCGTGGAAATCGCCGGCTTCGGAAAATTCGTGCAGTTCGTTTACGCGGCCACGGTGGAGATCGCCGGAGCCAAGTGAGATGACGTTTCTGTACAAAGACAAACGCGTCTGGATCACCGGAGCATCTTCGGGTATTGGCGAAGCCCTGGCCATGGCGTTTCACCATGCGGGCGCCAGGCTCATTCTTTCTGCGCGTCGCGAAGACGAGCTCAAACGCGTCCAAGCTGCGTGTGGAGGCGAACCCAACACGCGCGTGCTGCCCATGGACGTGACCCTCGGAGAGCAATTGCCGGACAACGCGCGTGCGGCCCTGGCCATGTTCGGAGGCGTGGACATTCTGGTGCTCAACGCCGGCATCACCCAGCGCTCGCTGACCCGAGACACCGCTGAGAGCGTCTATCGGCGGCTGATGGAGGTGAACTTCTTCGGACCGGAAGCGCTGACCCGCGCCGTCCTGCCTTCCATGCTGGAGAACAAGAGCGGGCATTTCGTGGTGATCTCCAGTGTAGCGGGAAAGTTCGGCGTGCCCCTGCGCTCCGGCTACTCCGCCACCAAGTTCGCTTTGCACGGCTTCTTTGAAGCGCTGCGCGCGGAAGAAGAGCGCAACGGCATCCGCGTTACTTTGGTTTGCCCCGGATACATCCGGACGGAGATCAGCCTCTCCGCGCTCAAGGGCGACGGCGCGTCGCACGCCAAGATGGACCCAGAACTGGCCCGTGGCATGCCCGCGGACGAATGTGCGCGGCAGATCCTGCAGGGCGTGGCCCGGGGAAAGAGAGAAATTGTCGTGGCGGCAGGCCGTGAGAAAATGCTGGTCTACATGAAGCGGTTTTTCCCCGGGGCCCTGGCCCGGATGCTGGGCCGCGCGCGCTGATCGCATTTGCGGGGCGACCCCGCCAGATTTTGCCCCAGCGCGCAACGCTGGTAAAATCATCTTCGAAGAAACTTCCTTCGCATGTGGGGCTATAGCTCAGCTGGGAGAGCGCATCGTTCGCAACGATGAGGTCGTCGGTTCGATCCCGACTAGCTCCACCAAGTTAAACCCAGATAAATCAGGTACTTGTGTGCTAGTGGCGGAGTTGGACTCTGCTGCAAAGGTGGGGTTTGTGTCGTTCTTTGTGTCGTAACCCTGCGGTCTTGACGTGTTTTGCCTGCTTGCCAATGAATCCAGCGCCTTGCGTTTTGCGTCTACCCGAACGTGCGAATAGTGGGCAAGCATCTTGGGTGAGACGTGTCCCGCAATACTCATTACCGTGGAATCACTGGCCTGAGACTCTGCAAGCTCTGTGATGGCGTGATGTCTCAAATCATGGAATCGAAGCTTGGGGAGTCCCGCAGCGGCCCTCATGTTGCGCCATGCGGTTCGCCAGCTACTCTGTGAACGTGAGGGGTCAATATGGCCAGCTTCACAAGCAGGAAAGACGTAGTGGTCAAGCTGTACCATACACGCGCGCGTATCACGGGGCAGCTCTCTTGGAACCCAAAACTCAATCATCGGTGCGCCTGCAAAACTCTCCCAAGTTGCCCGCCCCCGGACAGGTCTCCAAAAGAGTCCGCTTGGGCAACGTACAGGATTGACCAGCCCCTTCGAGTCTCTCCTAGGGGATTCTGGCGCGATTGCGCGTGGTTCTTGCGAGTGATGGAATGACATTTTGCGCTGAATTTCTTGTCCTGATGATTAGACTCACAGCTATGGCGATTTGTTTCTCCATACGCATGATCCCGGTGACAGAGATCATCCCGGTATCGGTAACATCCCTGTCACAGGTTCACGAGTCCGAGGAATAGGTAACATCCCTGTCACAGAGAGTATCCCTGTGGCCTATGGCTGATCTACCAAGGACAGGCTGAGTGCTCAGAGGATGGAGAGAACGCCAAAGAGGCATTTAGACCGCAACACCCATCAATAGGAAACCCGCCTTTTCCGGCGGGTCTGTCTGGTTAGGTTGTTGTTGTGTTTTTAGCGGCTCGGTTTCTTGCGTTGTTTGGCAAGCTGCTTTTTGCGTTCTTCGGCCTGAAGCAAAACATCGTCAGGGTCGCGGAGTTCCTTTTCCCAGCGTTGCCGGACTTTCCCGTGACGACCCCAATCGTCAAGCTCAATCTGGTGCAGGTCTTCGAGAAATTCTTGGTTAAATTCGGCTTGCAATTCAAGAGCAAAACTCGGGAACAACTTTGCTGCTTTCGATTTGAACAGTCCGGTTCGCTGTAGCGTTTGAAGGTGCTGAACGATCCCAGCAAAGGCCATATTGAGAGATGACAGGGTTTCGTATATCTCCGCCTTTTGGGTAACATCAAGGACAGCCATGGGTCGCCTTTCTTTGGAAGGTGATTTTTGGTTAGGGTGCGCTCGGTGCTCAATACACCGGGCGCTGCCCGTCTGGTTACGGTCTTCCGTTTCGTTTGTGTCTGGGTTCCTGCCGTTATGGGACGGCAGGATTCCCCGGAGTCTCCCAAACGGCTTCGGGACGTGTCAAGCGTTCCAAGGTTTGTGTCGTAACTTGTGTCGTAACTATCGCGTTCCCTACCCCTATTTTCGGAGCATACCAAGGGTTGTCCAGGCAAACGGAGAGGGCAGGGAATATGCTTGTACCAGCATAAACACTGCCCCTTTTTATCACCGCGAGTTTTTCGGTTTCAGCTTGTCTTTTTCAGGCCGGAGAATTCGCAACGATGAGGTCGTCGGTTCGATCCCGACTAGCTCCACCAATATTCTTTGGCAGCTTTCCTGCAAAGCACTGCCTAAATATGCAAACATTTGCACTTAAATCGAGACCACTGAGTCTTGGTTTTGCACCTGGTCTGCAAAAATTTTCTCAAGCCAATCAATAATATAGAGATACCGGAACAGCCGATCTATACGCAAGGGCTGCGGGTTCGGCATCAAGATTGCCCTTCTATATGCCGGGAGCCCAAGCAAGTTAGCGGGGCAAGGTGGTGGAAGCGGTTGGTGCAGGATGAAAAAGTGTTCAATACAGGACACCGCTTCCGGGAAGTCAAAACGACACCAGAACAGTCATGTTCGCGACGAGAAGAGCCGGGCTCCTGTAAGGAAGGTGCACGGTGGGCCCACGAATCATACGTTTAGGACTGATTCTTTCTTTATGGATTGCTAGTTCCGTCGCGGTACTTGCGCAGAACGTCAACTTGACTGCGGCCGTGCTGGTCAATTCCTCGAACCAAGCAGCATTCAACGTGGACCCAGCTAACCCCGGCGAATTTCAACGCTATACGGAACGCTATCTGGAGAATTTTCAGGTTCCTTACGAGCTGTTTGACGTCTCCACCGCGGCGCCGCCCGTGGACCTCAATAACCGGCAACTAATCATCGCGGGGCATTCCGGACTTTCCCTGCCTGCGGCGTGGCAAACCGCGATCACTGCGGCCGTGAATGGAGGCTCGGGCTTCGTCAACCTTGACTCGGATTCCGCAATAGGTACCGCTACCCACATCCAGGCGATATTTCACGCGACCGGCTCTTCGTCCGGCACGCCTGGCTCTGCGATTACTGTTCCGCTGGCGGTAACGGCGGGAGGCGCAACGCCCCATTTCATCGCCGGGCTGCAGATGAAGACCCTGGAGCCCGCAGGTGATTTTGTCTACAACTTCCACGCCGACCAAAATGGCGCGTTGAAAACAGTCACCGCAACCGTGCTGCAACCGGCGCAAGGAACGGTGATAGCAGAACTGGGCAGTGATCCTCTCATCATCGCCACAACTTTCGGCGCAGGCCGGGCCGTCAATTTCGGCACGCTGGATTACCTCCAAGCCGACCGCTTTGGCTTCCTGATGGGCGTTGACGATCTGTTCTGGCGCAGCCTGGTGTGGGCCGCGCGCAAACCGTTCGTGATACGCGGCTATCCGCGCTTCTGGTCGCTGCGCATGGACCACAACCTGGACAGCAATTGGGACACACGCATTCGCGAGATGTATGACCCCGCTCTTACTGGCAATGCGGCTGCCGGGGGAACCGGCGGACCTTGGAAGGTCACGGGCTCGGTGAATCTCAACTTTATGCCCGCAGGCGATGCCGACAGGGCCAACGTGATTACGGACATCAATGCCGGTAAGCTCCAGATAAGCCCGCATGGTTTTGGAAACAGCGCGATGGGCGATCTGTTCTGGCACGGCCTGGATGCAACTTCAAGACCCCTGACCGACAGCGAGTGGCAAGCCAACGTGGCGGCGATCCAGCAGTTTCAACAGGGAGACGGCGGGAGCGACACCATCCCCTTCTTTTCCAAGTGGTGGGTAGGCCATTTCTATAACCTTTCGAACAACATCGGTTTTGATCTGGCGAATACGTTCAGTGTGCGCTATATCGGCGCCACCATCAAACCCGGCTTTGCATACACCACCGACCCGGCGCAGCCCGGCTATCAGGAAGAACGGCTGCAAGCCCGTCCCTACTGGATTTATCAGCTGCCGCCAAAGCCGGCCGCGGTATTTGCTTCTGACGAGTCCTATTCTTTCTTCTTTGCTGACGACTTGACCATCGGCAGCCGGGCCGGCCTCCCGGCGCAGAAGTTCTTTCTTACTGGTTCGGGCGCCCTGGATCCAAGCGTAGCGCAAATTCCCGACATGAGCTGGTGTAACGCGCAGGGCGAGGGGACTGGTTTTGCTACCGCCAGGTTTGAGTGGTATTCGTGGCGGCTCTTCAGCAGCATGGCGCCGGCCGAGGTCTACAACAACGATGATGCGTTTTCACAGTGTGCCTTGGCGCCGCCGCCAGCTAACACGACGTATCACAATGCGTCAGAGCAGATCATCCATGATGTTTCCGCCTGGTTGAACGCGAGAGGGGCCCGCCACATCTTCATGCAAGACATGGCCCAGTACGTGTATGCACGCACCAAGTCCAAGCTGGCTCAGGCCAGCTTTGACGGAAGCAAGATCAACTATACATTTACCGGGAGCGCGGTTGACCCGGATGGCAACCTGGTGCCTACCCAGGTGCTGGTCTTCAACGACGATACGGAAGGAAACTGGGAGGCCATTCCGGGCTTCACCAATGGCCTGGTCACGAACACGCCGCCGGTGCCTGGTGCGCCCACCGTGGTGGCCGTAAGGCTGGTGTCAATCGCCAACGATTCCAACGTTACGCTTACGGTCCATGGCTCCACGCTGCAACTGCATTTTCTGGCCACTTTGTCGGATGGTTCCTCGGAAGACTTCAGCAGCGTTCCTGGAACTACGTTTAGCTCCAACAAAGCCGGAGTTGCCACCGTCAGCGCTACAGGACTGGTGAGTGCGGTGGCCAATGGAACGGCAACCATCACCGCCGTGAATGGTGCGTTTACCGCCATAGCTTCGGTCATCGTCAATATCCCGCCGCCGGACTTTTCGCTGCCCGCAACGCTTGGTTCGGCGACGATCAACGCAGGACAGTCGGCTACCTATAGCCTGGCGATAGCGCCGCTGAACGGCTTCAATCAGACCATTACGTTCACATGTTCCGGAGCGCCTGCAGCCGCCACGTGTAGTGTATCGCCGAGTTCAGTCACGCCCACCGGCGCCAGCACAACGGTACAGATTGCCGTCAACACCACCGCGCGCGCTTCAGCATGGATGGTTCCGCCAAGCTCGCCGGCGCCGCCTTGGTCCATGATTCTGTTCGCCGGCTTGATGACCATGCTGCTGGCATTCATGTTGAAAGGCCGCCGGCGGCTGGCGATGGCATTACCTGCCGTGGCGCTCGTGGTCTTCAGCATTGGCTGCGGTGGCGGGGGCAGTTCATCGACAAGCGGACCACCTTCGGGAGGCGGGTCATCGGGCACGCCATCCGGTACCTTTGTTCTCACGATCACAGCTACCTCAGGGACCCAGAGCCACACGACTACAGCAACACTGGTGGTCAGATAGACGGTGGTGAGATAGACGGGAGCGGAAGTCGCTTGCCGGGCTGGCGGGCAACGACAAGTCCAGCAGACAACCAACTTCTGGGTGTAAACTGTGTTTGCAAGACCAGGCGGAAGTATCCGCCTTAAAAAAGGAGAACCTTTATGACACCCAAAGCTCTATCCTCGTCTACCATCCTGCGAGCAGTTTCTGATGAATCCATGGGATTTAGGTTCGGCAAGCCCGAGCGGCCGAACGAATCTTCACTCGCTTGTATTCTGCCCATCTTGCGCGAGACCTCGCTGGAACGCCAGTATGTCACCCTGCCGGAGACGGAAAATGTGCTGGTCTCAGACAGCGGGACCATCAACAGGATCAACCTGAAGAACGCGTCGAAGAAAAATGTTTTCGTCCGCTCCGGGACCATCTTTGAAGGCAAAGGAACGCAGAGCCGGGCGCTGACGCGCAGCGCCGTCCTGTTTCCCGGGACGGAAGTAGCGCTGGACGTGCGCTGCGTCCACCAGACGCACGGCATCCGCACAGGGGCCGAATTCAAGTATGGCGGCATCACGCCGCTGGAAGTGGATTCGTCCCTGTACGCGGCGGGCTACCGGCCGCAAGACCAGCACACCATGTGGAACGCGGTGCGCCACACCACGGCGTCCATGCGGACCATGTCGGGTTCGCCGGAAGGCGCGGTCGCGGCACAGAGCGCGCCTTCAGTGCCAAAGCAGGCGCCGGGAATCATCGCCCGCGTTGCCAGCAGGCCTGAGCCAGAGATGTTTGTGGCTGATGTGGTCTCGCCGCCGGACGTCGTGCCGATGGCTCCACCGCCGGTTTCGCCCGCCAGGCACGACGCAGGCGTGTTTGGCTCCGGCGCGGACAACTTGAAACAGGAGTTCGATGCCTTTGCCCGCAACTTTGACGCCATGCTGTCCAAGGCGCGGCTGCATGACAACCAGGTTGGCCTGGCATTGATCACCGAGACCGGCTGCAAGACGATTGAACTGTTTGACCTCTCGGCGTCATGGGAGGCCATACACAAAGACGCGGTCAAGCGCATGGGGACGGAACTGCTGCGCGGGCCGGACAACACGCAGGTGTTCGAGTACAAACCGGAGAACGCGGTCAACGCCGTCCGCCAGGTGCTGGGACTGGACTACAAAACCAACCTGATCTACGAACACAAACCCGGCAACGGCGAGCCGCCGGTGGCCATCTTCGGCATCACGGCTGCAAGGTATGTCGGGGAGATTGTTGAGATTGATGGGCGAGTCGTGCACCTGACTATCTTGGAAACGGCGGTTGTGTAAGCGAACGATTGTGGGGAGCCGGGAGGCTCCCCACGAATTTGATTAAGTCCCCTTTTGCGTGGGCTGTCCGTCAGAGGGAAAGGGGAAGCGTCCCCTTCCCCTGCACCCTGTCCCCTCAACCCTAAGGAAAAAGTGTCAGGGATGTGCCCGGCCGGAACGCCGCGTCAGATCGTGCTGGAGGTTCCGCTGTCCGCGTCTTCGCACCAAGACGCCTCCGTTCAGTTCCGGCCAACCCTGGTTCTTTTGAGGAAGTAGTCCACCAGTTCGCTGGAAGAGTTGTCCATCTCAACGCCAAATGCCTTCAGCTTGCTGGTGAAGTAGTTGAACATCATCACCGCGGGAATGGCGACAAACAGACCGAGGGCGGTGGTCACCAAAGCTTCAGAGATGCCGCCGGAGACGGTGGCGATTGAGGTGCCCTGATGTTCCTGGATGGTGCGGAACGCATCAATGATGCCGATCACCGTGCCCAGCAGTCCGACGAACGGAGCAATGGAGCCGATGGTAGCCAGGCCGCTCAAGCCGCGCTCGAGTTCAGCGTGGACAATGGCCTCAGCGCGTTCCAGAGCGCGCTTGCTGGCTTCAATCTGCTCCTCAGGAACTTCCGTGGATTCGCCCTGCATGCGGAATTCCAGCAAACCCGAGGTCACAACCTTGGCCAAGTGGCTCTTTTTGCTGCGCTCGGCCAAACGGATCGCCTCGTCCAGGCTGCCTTGACGCAGCGCCCCGGCCACCGCCGGTGCGAATTGGCGAGACTGCTTGCGGGCCGCGTTGTAGGCAATCCAGCGGTCAATCATCACGCCGATGGACCAGGCGGACATCACCAACAGGATTATCACCACGGTGCGGGCCGGCCAGTTCATCTGGGTCCACATACCCCAGAGATCAAAGCGCATTTCTCCATGGTTCTGGAACAACCAAACAGCCGTCATTTGCATTTTGGCGAACACGGTAGCGGCGAGAGCTGCGATAAACACGATTCTGAATCTCCTCTTCGGAAACTGTTGGTGTGACTCTGCCAGGGTCTCACCCTGCTGCAAGTTGGACACCGTGGGTGACAGTTTTGCTCCCACATAATTCGGCTGCTTGCGTTGGGCTGAAAATTCCGGAGAAAAAACAGCAATGCTTCGGCCTGACTGTTCTTGAAGTAGAGGTAGCGTAAGCTGAGACGATCGCGGGGGAGCAAAAAGGGGCTTCCCACGAACGTTTCGCCAACATCCTTGAAAATACGAGCCTCTGGTTTTCTCGAGCCGATCTGGTTCACGATCCGCGTGAAGGCAGGCTCACCGACTTGGAGATGAAAAGAATTGTCAAACGAATGGATATAGCTAGCGCGGACATCTTCCTCCGCCTTGCCGAGTCCAGTATCCGCTTCGGTCTGGATGCGCCGCATTCGGTCAGGAGCATCTTTGCCAGGGTCGGTGACGATGGGCAGTGTACGATTTCGCGGTGGACACATAGGCGAATAAATGGTAAATTAGTCGCTAGCCACCAGCTTTTAGCTTTTGGCAAAGCCCATCGCTCAGGCGGGCGGGAAATCAGTCTTTGACAATTTAGCAATTGGCTCCAAGAAGCCAAAAAACGGGTTCAAGGCCAAAGGGCCGCTAAGGCTTATGACATCAGTAAGTTAGGGAGAAAATTTACTGGCTAGTAAACAGTTGGGTGACCGTTGGGTCGAATGCGATAACCGGTTTTGTTTGCAACGCGGGCCTTAGGGGAGGGGTGGGGGTGGGATTACCTCTGTGGTTAATGCCTCGGCGGTAAACGACGCAGGCGAGGGCACCTGCGCTCCACAGCATTCTTGGGGATGAATTGTGATTCTTGGGGATGAATTGTGTAAGCCTTTTGGAATCCTAGTTGGAGGGGTAATTATATACTTGACAAATCAGACAGAATAGCCGATAATTTCTCTTATGAAACGTAATGCTCAGCGAATCAAGACCTTGCAGGATGCGGTCGTTTACTTCTCCGACCCTGATAACTCTCTGGACTACATGGCTAATAAGTTGTGGCCAAATGGAGTCGCCTGCCCTGCCTGTGGCCGCAAGGATGTTGTGTTCCTGAAGACTCAGCGCAAGTGGCAATGCAAGAGCGTCCATCCCAAGCGGCAATTTTCCGCAAAGGTCGGAACCATCTTTGAGGATTCTCCGATTCCTCTTGAGAAGTGGCTGCCTGTGATGTGGATGCTTTCCAATTGCCGCAACGGAGTTTCCTCTTGCGAGATCGCCCGGACTATCGGCGTAACTCAGAAGTCGGCATGGTTCATGCTTCACCGCATCCGGCTGGCAATGCAGAACGGCTCTTTGATGAAACTTGGTGGAAGCGGAAGTCCTGTCCAGGTGGATGAGACTTTCATCGGCGGGAAAGCCCGGAACATGCACAAGATCAAGAGAGCCAAACTGGACAATATGGGCTTTGACAACAAGGTCATTGTCGCTGGAATGTTGGAAGGTGACGGGAAAGTAAAAACTCAGGTGATCGAAAACCGCTCTATGCGTACCTTGCAGACTTTGGTTAAGGCGCATGTCGAGTCCGGCGCAACTCTGCACACTGACGATTTTTACGGCTATTGGGGACTCTACAGAGAGTACCTGCATGAGATCGTCAACCACGCTGAGACTTACGTGAGCGGAAAAGTGCATACCAATGGCATTGAAAACTTTTGGTCTTTGGTGAAGCGCGGTCTGCATGGAACTTACGTTTCTGTCGAGCCTTTTCATTTGTTCCGTTACCTTGATGAACAGTCTTTCCGTTTCAACAATCGCAAAGACGGTAAGGTCAAATTGACTGACCGTGAGCGATTCGATATCGCCCTGTCCGGTGTGGCTGGCAAACGTATTACCTATCAGCAACTAATCGGACGGGGCTTGGAAACGCAAGCCAACTAAGTACCGCCGTCAGAATCGCGGGAAGCGGCGCGTCAGATGGTAAGCCCTATGCGCGCATGTTAGCCAAACCCTTAATCTCAAATCGAAGAGAGAAAGGGCGATTCTCCATTTTTGAATACGCTCCAATCATATTCAGCAAAAAGAGAAGATCGGTATAGTCCCTGCTTTCAGCCACCATCCATTGCGGATCACATCCGCGACTGCACCTCTGCGGAATATACATTATCTTCAGTGACGGGCCTTGTGACGCGGGAATGACATTTTGGACACTCAAACTCGACTGCCAATATATCTTTCAGTTCAATGGTAGTTCTGGTTTCTGTAGTCATTTGTTTTCCTTGCTTCGCTTCTTAGCGGCCTTGCGTTTTCGCTTTTCCTCTTTTTCCGCATCCAGTTGTTTCTTGATCTCGCTATGGGGCACTTTTAAAAGCTGCTCCATGGCGCGGTCAAAATTTTCAAATTCCCGGCTCTTCATCGTCTATTTCCTTTTCGATCTTCTGTCGTTCCTCTAATGGAATTTTAGACACGCGATTACTTAATTCCCTGAATTTTTCAAACGCCTCATCGCTTCCAGGGAGTAAGATGTTTTCCAGTTTCACTTGTTTTAGTAGACGCGTTATCGCAGTTCTTGCCTCACCTCTGTCCATCACGCGACCAACGGTCTGAACAGTATCTATACTATCGAGAATCGGCTTGGTCCATTGCGCCCGTATGGACGTTCTGTCTTTGGTATCTTGCGCTATCGCATAAGCGTAGTAGTCGGCGGGCTCTGTAAGGCAAGTGCTCCCCTTCGGAACAGAACTCCATTTTGCCAGTTTTGGCTTTCCATCGAGAGTGTACGGCATTGCTCCGTGTCTAATCATTTCACTAAAAACGAAATCGGCCAGACCAAAATAACGATCTTGTTGCTCGAATACAATCTCCACTCTCTCATTTGACGGCAACCAATCCAGTACCTGTATAACCAGCGGCATCAATGCTGATACATAGCCATTGTGTAATTTCTCCAAAAATGGATTTCCCATAAGCAAGTCTTTGAAATGGTGAACGCAGATTCCGCCGATAACTGGAATCAAACCAGACTGGACAGGAATATTCGATAGACGCTCAAGCATGTTTTTTTCATTATCCTTATCCTTCTTGAATCGCAATTCTGCCATGTGGAGGCTCTTCCGTTGCGGCCCAAGGCCTTCTTTCCATGGCGATACTAAAGCGCCCCAATGCTCCTTCTTGCCCATGAAGCCAGCAATGAATACCCAGTCTTGGGCGTCCTGTCCGGTTTCGTCTAGGTATGCGGTATACATAAATAGCCACTTTGGAGGATCGTCGTGGGGGACGGAAAAATACCCATCAAGTTCACCCTCGTCATCAGGCGTACCCCCATCATCCTCTTGATTCTTTGATTCGTCAAGTATATATTTCCCGTTGGAGGCCGGGGGGTAGGGCGGCAACAAGATTGCCATAATCGCCGGAATTGCCAAAAATTGACGATTGAAAGGCAATGTCATTCCGGTGGGCGTCGCCTATTCCGGCCAGCGGCACGTTACCACGCGCTGCTCGGTGTAGAAGTGCACGGCGTCCTTGCCCAGAGCATGCAAGTCGCCGAAGAACGAGTTCTTCCAGCCAGAAAATGAAAAGAACGCCACCGGCGCCGGGACGCCTACGTTGATGCCCACCATGCCGGCGCCCACGTTCTGGGTGAACTCGCGCGCCGCGCCGCCCGAGCGGGTAAACACCGACGCCGCGTTGCCGTACTCTGACTTGCCAATCACTTCCAGAGCTTCCTGCAAGTCCTTCACCCGGACCACCGAAAGCACCGGACCAAAAATTTCTTCTTTCGCTACGCGGGAATTGGGATTCACTTTGTCCAGGATGGTCGGGCCGACGAAATACCCCGCGCCCTTGCTGACGGCGTCTTTGCGACCATCGCGGGCCAGCACCGCGCCTTCCTTTTCGCCCAGTTCAATGTAGCTGAGAATCCGTTTCCTGGATTCCTCGGTGATGACCGGGCCCATTTGCGTCTTGGGTTCGCATCCCGCACCCACGCTGAGGTTGTCGGCGGCGCGGACCAGCTCTTTCACCAGCGGATCGCCCACTTCGCCCACGGCCACCACGACGCTGGTGGCCAGGCATCGCTCACCGGCGCAGCCAAAGCCCGATCCCATGATGGCCGCAACGGTGGACTTCATGTCCGCGTCCGGCAGCACCACAGAATGGTTCTTGGCTCCGCCCAGGGCTTGCACGCGTTTCCCGTTGTTGGCGGCGGTTTGATAAATGTAACGCGCAATCGCGCTGGAGCCGACGAACGACACCGCCTTCACGCGCGCGTCTGTCAGCAACTGGTCCACCGTGCTCTTGGCGCCATGCACCAGGTTGAGTACGCCGGCCGGCAACCCGGCTTCATGCGCCAGCTCCACCATGCGGACCGCGGTGCGCGGGACTCTATCGGACGGCTTGAGCACAAACGTGTTGCCGCAGGCGATGGCCATGGGAAACATCCACATGGGGACCATGAAAGGGAAGTTGAACGGAGTGATGCCCACGCATACGCCGATGGCGTTGCGCGTGGACCATCCGTCCACGCCGGTGCCGACGCGGTCCACGGTTTCGCCCATCATCAAAGTAGGCGCGCCGCAGGCAAACTCCACGCACTCAATGCCGCGATCGAACGATCCGCGCGCTTCGGCCAGGGTCTTGCCATTTTCTTCGACGATCAGCGCGACCAATTCGTCCGCGTGCGCCTCCAGCAGTTCGCGATACTTGAACAGTACTTTGCAGCGCTGGATGACCGGAGTCTTGCTCCACGCGGGAAACGCCTTGTGCGCTGACGCCACCGCCGCGGAAATTTCCTCTGGCGTGGTGCGCGGTATCTCTGCCACGGCCTCGCCCGTCGCCGGGTTGTATTGAATGTCTTTGGGGCCGCGGGAAATGACCGGTTTCCCGTCAATGTAAAGAGGACAGGACTTGAGTTCGGCAGCAGTGGTAGTAGGTGGCATGGGGTCTCCGAGATCTTCATTTTACAACGCAGGCTGCACCCGGGGCGGCGGAAAGCGCGAATCTCGTGCGGCGGACGACGTCAGTCACGCGCCTGCTTTGCGCTTCGCCTGATTTCTTGTAAACTCCTCCTTCTTCCTATGCCCGTATCGCTGAACAATTCGCGCGTGGTCTACGATGCCCTCAAGAAATGCGGCATCGGGCTGGTGTCCGCTCTGCCGGAGACCTGGCTGGTGCACCTGATCCGAATGGCGGAAGACGACCCGCAGATGATCCTGGTCCGTCTGGCCAAAGAAGAAGAAGGCGTGGGAATTTCCGCCGGAGCGCATTTTGCCGGAGTCAAGTCCGCCATGCTCATGCAGAACCACGGCTTCCTGGCCAGCGTGAACGGCATTGTCAGCTTTGCCCAACTGTACCGGATGCCGCTGCTCATGCTGATCAGCTATCGCGGACACTTTGGCGAGCGCGATCCCTGGCAGACCCAGGGCGGCAGCGTCACCGAACCTGTGCTGCATTCGCTGGGAATCCCCTATGACTTTCTCGACGACCCGGCCAAAGTGGAGAAACGCATCGCCGACGCACAGACCCTGGCCTACAGTCGGCTGCATCCCGTGGCGCTGCTGCTCATGCGCGACCTCATGTGGGAGGAAGCGTGATGATGCAACGCGTGGAATGCATGCGGGCAATTCACAGCCAGCTGGATAACTGCCTGGTGGTGACCATCATGGGCGCCGTGGCCGCGGAGTTGCAGTCCATCGGCCACCGGCCCAACTTTTTCTACCTGCAGCACGCCATGGGGCTGGCCTCTTCCACCGGACTGGGTCTGGCGCTTTGCCTGCCTGACCAGAAAGTTGTGGTCTTCGATGGCGACGGCTCCGTCCTGATGAACCTGGGCGGCTTTACCACGCTGGCGCGCTATCGCCCGAGGAATTTTGTCCACGTGATTTTTGATAATGAGAGCCTGTTGTCTGTCGGCGGATTTCCCACGGCGACGTCAACCGGCAGCGATCTGGCCGGCATCGCACGCGCTTCCGGGGTCCCCCACGCACAAACGGTGACTACCATGGAGGAGTTCACGCGGGCCTTTGACGAAGCGATGCGGGCCAACGATCTAAGCTGCATCGTAGCCAAAGTGGAAGCCGTGGGGCCGAAGGCATACGTCACTGGCTTGTCGTTGCTGGAAAACAGGTTTCAGTTCAAGCGGCATATTGAGAATCTGGCGGCAAAATCTCACCACGGAGACACGGAGGCACGGAGGAAGTAGGGGATTTGCATTTGTGGCGGCGACTTTTCCGGCGAGTCCGCGAGTTTGGCACCGTGCGTCGTGAGATTGATCAAGGATTTGAAGCTGCCTGCCGTGTTGTTCTCCGTGTCTCAGTGCCTCCGTGGTAGAAGTGTTCGTTGCGTCGTAAAAGGAGCCCAATCATGGCCAACGTCCTCACAGAACTTGTCGCGCAGTTGAACCAGGGCACGCTTCGCGTGGTGGATCTAACGCAACCGCTCAGCGCGCAGACGCCGCTGCTGCCCTTGCCGCCGCAGTGGCCGAACACGCCGCAGTTCAAGATGTGGGAGATCTCCCGCTATGACGATCGCGGTCCCGCGTGGTACTGGAACGGTTTTGAGACCGGCGAGCATACCGGCACGCACTTTGACGCGCCCATCCACTGGGTGAGCGGCAAAGACCTGCCGGAGAACAGCGTGGACAAGATCAATCCGCGGAAGTTTGTCGGCCCGGCGTGCGTGATTGACGTGGTGGCCGACGTCGCTAAAGACCCCGACTTCCTGCTCACCGTGGAGCGGGTGAAGCAGTGGGAGTCGCAGAATGGACGGATTCCCGCCGGAGCCTGGGTGCTGTTTCGCACCGGATGGTCCAAGCGCACCGATCCCGAGCGGTACATCAATCTGCAAAAAGACGGACCGCACACGCCGGGTTTCGTGAAAGAGTGTTCAGAGTTCTTGTCCAAGGAGCGCGACGTGCTGGGCGTGGGCGTGGAAACCGTGGGCACCGACGCCGGGCGCGCGGCGATGTTTGATCCGCCATTTCCCAATCACTACATCATGCACGGCAGCGGCAAGTTCGGCCTGGCCGGACTTTGCAATCTCGACCAGCTTCCGGCCACCGGCGCGGTGGTGATCGCCGCTCCGCTGAAGATAGTGAATGGATCAGGGAGCCCGTTGAGGGTGATTGCGATTACGCCCTAGCTCTTTCTTCATCCCGAGCGGAGCGAGGGAGCCCTATCGTTACCATGATGCAGTTTGCCGCGAATGCACGCGAAGGAACACGAATAAAGTTACAGCGTGGCCCTGTGCACGATGCCCGCCAGCACGCGGTTACGTTCGAACTCGCTGCGGATGGAGTCCGCGATCCTGATGTAATTCTCGCGCAAGGCGCCTTCCAGCGGATATTTCCTGGCTACGGCCTGCAGCACGCGTGATTTTTCAAAATCGCTCTTGATGCGGCCGGCGGCATCAATCAGTTTCCCCAGGTTGGCGTTGCTGAGCTTGGTGCTCTCCAGCAAGGCCAGCAAGCTGCGAGAACGCTCAAAGTCGGACTTCATGGAGTCCACCGTGTTCAGGTAGCTGGCGGTCTGTTTTTCGTCCAACTTGCCTTTTTGCGTCAGGACCAGCAGCAGGCGCGACTTCTCGTAATCGGAGCTGATGGTCGCCGTGGCGTCCATGATCTGGTTGGTCTGATTGAGAGCCAGTTGGTACTTCTGCATGGGAGCCAGCAGATCACGCGACTTTTCGTAGTCAGACTTAATGGAAGCAACCATCTTGAGATAGAGGTCCAGGTAGGACTGGTCAAACGAGGGCAGGTTGAGCAGCGAGAGGAGAATGCGTGACTTCTCGAAGTCGCTCTTGATGCTGGCGGCTGAATCCAGCGCCAGGCGAACGTTCTCTTTGGAAAGGTTTGGCCGCTTGAGCAGTTCGATCAGTACGCGCGAGTGCTCGAAGTCGCTCTTGAGCTTGCCCGTCGCGTTGAGAAAGGCGCTGCGGGAAGCTTCGTCGGCGAGGTCGTATTGCTTGCTCACTTCCATGAGCACGCGGGCCAGTTCAAAGTCGCTGGTGATCTGCTGGCCGGCCTGGTTGATGATGCGAACAACGATGGGTCCCGGCAGCTTGGGCTGCTCCAGCAGTTTGCGGAAATAGCGCCCGCGGACGAAGTCGCCCTGCAGGTTGTTGATTTCATCCAGGACAGCATTGGGGCCGCCCTTGGCCAGCAGCCTGGGCACGCGCGTATCGGCCGCGAAGCCGGTGCTGCGCTCCAAAGCCAGCAAGAAACTGGAGAACCAGGTCTTGGCTTCGCCTTCAAACGGCTGCTGCTTGTCATTGATCTTATAGACGTACTGCAGCCCGCTGCTCGAAGGAGTGACTTTTATGTAACGCAAAGTTGAACCCTTCCGTTCACTCACTTCAAAGTAGCCGCCGGAAGAGATGCTCTGGATCTCCATGGCGTCAGCGTTGAAAGTGATCTCTCCTTCGGAGCGAAGATCAACGCTGCAGTCGTCGCCTGACCAACTGGCGGTCCAGCGCCTGTAGCCGCCATTGTTGTTGCTCTCCATGTTCATGTGATGGAGCTTGGCGCGCGTGCCGCAGACGTTGAGATCACCCGCGCCAGGAGCCGCGGGAGCTGAGGGCGCTGCGGGCGCCGCGGGCGCAGATGGAACTCCTGGGGCCGCAGGAACAGCAGGGGCTGATGGAGCGCTTGGCGCAGCTTGCGCGACCAGCGCCGCGCGCTCGGCTTCAACCAGCTGGAATTGATCCAGGAGGGCCAGTTGCGCGCGAAGGTCAGCAACACGCGCCTGCAATTCTTCGGCACTGCCTTGTTTGTCTTGCATCCTGGCTTGCAGCTCAGCCAGGCGAGCGCGCAACTCGGCGAGGCGTCCATCATCTGAAGTTGTAGCGACAGGAGCTTCCGCCAAGACCGGTCCAGAACCGTCCAACACAGCCAACGGTGCGCTCGCGCTGCTCGGGTCTGCGGCGACGGCCGGTGTCGAAGCCGCGGTTCCCGAGCTTGCTTTCTGCGCGCCAATTGGGGCGGCAGGAGTGCTGGTCTGCGCGGGGCGCATGGCGCCCAGCGGCAGCACAACCGCCAGGACCAGCGCGGCGATAGCGATCGCGCTGCCGCGGGAAACCGCGCCCCGGCGCGCTGCTGGGTTCAGCACGGCCAGGACGCGTCCTTCAAGCTGCGAGCGTCGGGCCATGGCCAGCGCTGCGTTCAACTGCGGCCGGCGAAGTTCAGACACAATGTCCAGCAATTCATGCGCGTAGTCAGAAGCCTTGGTTCCGGTGGCCAGCACGTGATCATCGCAAGCATGCTCGCGTTCGGCGCGCATGGCGCGGACGTTGAGCCATACCAGAGGATGGAACCAGTACAGAGCGGCGGCCACTTGCGCCACAGCCTGCGCCAGAGAGTCCAGGCGGCCGATGTGCGCGAGTTCATGATTGAGAATCGCGGTCCGCCGCAACTCTGACCACTCGTGATGGTCGGGCGGCAAGATGATGATGGGATGCAGCGTTCCAACTGCAAGGGGAACATCCACTTCATCGCTCACGCGCAGTGCGACGCGGCGCCGGATTCCCAGCGCGCGCGCCAATTCGTCAGCCTGGTATACGGGTGCTTCGTGGTAGAGCGGAGTAGCGCGGCGAACCAGCCGGGTCACGCGGAGCACTGCGGCAATCCATCGAGTAGCAAACAACAAAGTCCCAAGCAGCCATACCAGCGCAAGAGCCGGCCAGTTCACAGTAAATTTCTGCTCTACGGGAATTGAGGAGACTGCGGCGAGCGCCGGTCGCGCGACGGCCGAAGTTGGGGCAGAGGTGTCAACCGCTCTCCAGGTCTGGACTTCATGTGACGTTCTGGCGGGAGGCGATGGCTTGGCAACGCGCGCGATTCTGCGGTTGTGGGGCAGAGTACCGGCGGCGTCGGCTGAGGGTGAAGCCATGGTCCTGTCTGTCGAAAGAGAGGTTACGGCGAAATGCTCTGCCTGAAAAGTCGCGACGGGTGCAACGTCCGCTGGCAAAGTACTCGCGGTCGCAGGCTGCAGAGCAGTCGCCGGCATGAAATCCGGAATGCCTTTCACGTGCCACGCGGGCAAGAGATGTCCGGAGAAAGGAAGCAGGAGCAAAGCGCTGAGAACAATGGTCCGCACCATGTGGCGCGCGGATGCAGAACGCTGCTTGAGGAGCCATCCGGCAGCCCAGGCCAGCGCCAGCAGCACGGTTGCTTTCACGGTTGTATCCAGAATGAGTGCGGAGATAGAAACAAGCGTGCTCATGTTTACCGGCCCTCCTGCTGCGCTTTCTTGATCATCTGTGACAGGTACTGTTTCTCGCGGGCGGAAAGTTTGGCGTCTGACATTTCCAGCAACGCCGCCACGGCCCGCTCCGGCGATCCGCCAAAGAAAGTCTTCACCATATGCTGCAGTGCGGACTCGCGGACCTGGCCTGTGTCCTGCGCCGGAAGGTAGACGTATTTGAGGCCTTCTTGCTCATGCCGCAAGTAGCCCTTGTCTTCCAGAAAACCCAGCATGGCGCGGACGGCCGAGTAGCTGGGCGGGTCCGGCAAATCACCGCGCACTTCCGAGACAGAGGCTTTGCCGCGGCGGTAGATCACGTCCATAATCTGGCGCTCGCGTCGGCCCAGTTGGAGAGGTTGTTCGCTGCGCTTTTCTTGTGGCATGGGGCTCCGATGAGTCTCACTATTGTGCTAGTGCACTAGCACATGCTAGTACATTAGCAGGAATTGTCAAGAGGGTCCGCGCACTTTTTTTTGACGAACGAAAGCGCGGAAGATCAACCTGAGATCGAGCAGGTTGGCGGTCTTTATATCCCGATTCCCGCCAGCTTTGCGGTTTCCGCCCAAAGCCGCTGGGCGGCAGCGTCGTCCTGGGCTTCTTTGGTCGGCGTGGCGACGCGGCATTTGTAGAAATACTGGCCGCTCACGCGGGTCACGGCGTCGGACGACGCCAGATACACAATGGTCTCAGCGCCTTTTTCCGGCGAGATGGCAAAAAGTTTCGCGGCACGCACCACGTAAGAAAAGAAGCCGCCGCTCTGGTCCCCGAAACGCGTGGACACAAAGCCGGGATGCAGCGTGTTGACGGTTACGTGCGTTCCCGCCCATCGCCGCGCCAGCTCGCGGGTAAACAGGATGTTGCAGAGCTTGGAGCGCCCGTAAACTTTCATGCCGCGATAGCTGCCGGAGGACTGCAAATCGTTGAAGTCCAGCTGGTTGCCTTTGTGCGCGTCGGACGCGGTGTTGATGACCCGCGAGGGCGCCGAAGCGACCAGGCGCTCGCGCAAGCCATGGGCCATCACAAAGTACGACATGTGATTGAGGGCAAAGGTGAGTTCCAGGCCGTCTTCCGTGACTTGGCGCGAATTGAACAACGCGCCGGCGTTGTTGATGAACACGTCAATGCGCGGTTCGGCGGCGGCAATCTCCGCAGCCACGCGCTTCATCTCCTGCAGGCGCGAGAGATCGGCGTAATGAACGGTGTGATTGATGTCCGGCGCCAGCTCACGCAGCTTTGACAACACTTGCTCGGCGCGAGTCTTATCGCGCGCCACCAGCACCAGGCGCGCGCCTTTTTTGGCGAGTTCCTCGGCAGCGACCAAGCCGATGCCGGAAGTGGCTCCGGTAATGACCACAGTTTTTTCCCGCATGGATTCTCCTCTTATGACCCAAAAGAGCTTGGTGGCGAGACACGCTGTCGCAGCCCTGTGACATTGTGTCACAGGCGGCTGTTCCTTGCGCGGACCGTTGCCCATTGCTTTCAATAGCTTGCGACTGCATGCGTTTGGCAGCCCGCCTGCATTATGAACAGGCAGACGGGAAAGCTAAGTTGAGCGCCGGCTATCAGATGTTAGGGCAAAGTTGAGCAAGAGACAGATAGCGGGAGCGCCGGTAGCGATGAGCCAATGCTGAGTGGTACAGCTAAGCATCAAAGCGCAATTGTAGTAGCGGTGATTTGAACGCAAGCGACCCTAGCTGTAAATCCGGTTAAACGGCCGGACTGACAAGTCAAAGTACAACCCTCTCTTCTCAGGTGTAGGTAGATAACAAACGAGCAAACACTTACCGGGCAGTCTCGCAAACTGCCCGGCCTTTTTCCTTGGGAGGTTTCTGCAATGGTCTGCTACCAGGTTTTTCTCAGAGGATGGGCTTCCGTATTGAAGACCACTTTGTTCAAATCTACGGTTTCTCTCGGCGCATACAACAAATAAAGATACTTCAAAGTTTCGGCCAGGAAATAGCTTTCCATGCGGTCAGCTTTTTCGCGGGACTCCACGCTACGCAACGCGGCGTAGCCGGATTCTGATTTGCAATAGCGCACCAGGCTGCTGAGGAAAGTGGCGGCCATCTCCTGGTAGCGGTCTTCCTTGGTATAGAAATAAAGATAGTAGGCGGACTCAATCACCTCGGGACGGAGCGGATATCCGGGCGAGACGATCTTCATGGTGGTGTAGTCCATCTCCTCCGGTTCAATGCCGAAGGTGGTCCACATCTTGTAAGCTGAGTCCTCCAGCTTGCGCGCGCGGTCAAGATCGCCGTCACGGGCCAGCACGGCGGGGAAGAAAGCGTCCAGCGCGCCAAAGTGCGTGGAGACTTTTTTCCCCGTGGTCATGTCCACCTGTGCGTACCACAGGCCGGTGCGCGTGTTGTCCGCCAGATGTTTGTTCACGGCGTCCACGCTGGACTTCCACATCTTCTCGCAATCTTTGTCGCCAAACAGCAGCCACGACTTGAGAAGATATTCGTAATAGGAATCAATGCCACCACTGATGTGGCTGGTGGTGTCCACCCAGGCCCCGGTCTCCACGTTGATGGTGGAACCCACCAGGCCAATCTTCGACCGGCGGCTGTAAAGCTCGGTCAGCGCGCGCTTGGCTTTGTCGTAAAAGGCGGGGTTCCCGGTCAGCTTGCTCAGCGTGCCGAACTCCAGCAGCAGCGTGCCGATCTCCGCCGGATTGCTCACTGCGCCGCTGGTCTTTCCCGTTTTGAGGTTCACGTACATGTAAGGCATGCCGGTGGGCGAACTGAAGGCCGGCAGCAGTCGGTTGCCCAGGTCTTGCGCCAGTTCCAACAGCCGCTTGTCCCCGGTGAGCTGGTAGCTGCTCAACAGCCCGCCCAGCAGACGGATGGTCACTTCAAAGGTCTTGACGGAAATGTCCTGGTCGAAAGAGAGGTCCTTATCAATCAGCTCGCGGGCCTTGTCGGCTTCATCGTTAAGGCCCATCAGGACCATGGTGTCCAGGGCGTCCACCGGCGTCATGTAGAGCGAAACGCCGTACCAGTCATGCGAACTCTTGGTGAGCGGCATGAGCTCGTCATGCCCCCAGGCGTACTGCTTGTAAGCGTTCCAGGCTTGTAGAAATTCTGAGCGGACCTGTTTAGCCAGCGGACCGGGATCGTTGGGGATCTGGATGGCCTGGGCAGAGCCAGGAAGCGGCGCTGCAACAGCCGTCAACACCAGCAAAAGAAGCGTGCGAAACGCACGGTGCATGATTGATTCGTCTCCACGGAAAGAGGTGCGTAATCGCTGACCATCATACCGCAGAGCAGAATCCAGTTGCCTTAGTCAGGCTGGAATCCCTGCACCGCCAGCCGCTTCCCATCTTTCAATCCGGGCGATATAGCAACCGGCTTCTGTATTCCTGACGTGGATGTATTTGGTTCCCGGCGTTTGCAGCAGGTCTTGCGTGGACGTTTCCAGACTGTGCGGTTCCGGTCTGGCCCGCGCGACAATATGCCGGTCCGGTCCATAAGCTTCCAACGTAAGAGGCAAGCTCCGCAGTTCAGCCGGCCATTCGGAGATTGCGTCGAACGCGCGGCAAGGTTCAGCGTGGATAAACACCGGCCCGGGAGAAGGATACTTGTCCAGCCCCGCGAAAGGGTTATACGTGAAAAGAATCCGTTGTTCGCCGGTCTGAAATTGCCGGAGGCAGCTGCGGCAAGGTCCGTAGCCTGTGGCGGGTTCCACGTGGGCGGGGTGCCCGTACTGCGGAGATTTCAACGTTTCACGCACCGCATCGGCAATGGAATCTTCAATCGCAAAAATACGAAATCCTGTCATCTGTTCTAACTCCTTGTCGTCAGGCTTGGTCGAAAACATTGCCCTGACAACAAGAGGTTAGGTGATGACAGGACTGCGGGACACTCCGTTCCTTGCGCCCAAAGTCGGGCACGTGAACTTACTTGTTGATGTCCTCTTTCTTTTCCAGCCGCTTGACGATGCCGTCCAGCGGGGCCTTGATTTGCTCCGGGGCAACGTCCTTGGCGAGCTTCATTTCCTTTACCGCGCCGTCAAAATCGCCCTTGGCCACCGCGATGCGGGAGGCTTCATTGTGGGCGGTCCAGTGGTTGGGGTTCTTCTTCATGTTTTCGTGGAACACGCTGAACGCTTCTTCCTGCTTGCCCTGCATCTGGAGCTGGCGTCCGTAATTGTGGAGCTGTTGCGCACTGGCCAGCGGGAGGGCCCGTTTGCGCGCCGCTTCAGCGTCCGTCTTGCGGTTGAGCGCGTCCAGAATGGACGCTTTGGTCATCAGGTTGTCAAAGCGCTCTTCCACGCCGATGGAGCGGTCAGAATATTTCAGGGCTTCTTCCAGGTTGTACTTTTCCGCCAGGAAGTAGTTGGCTGAATCGTCCCAGCCTTCAAATGTGTACTGGGCCAGTCCGCGAAGCTGTTGGTGCAGGCTCTCGGTAACAATCTCATGCGTATTCACGCCGATCTTGAACGGGACGGCCAGCCTCTCCCAGCGCAGAGTTACGGTGACGGCATCAGGCTTGGGATCATCAAAGTCGTAGGTCACGGCTTCATGCATTTCCGATGGTTGCGGCTTTACCGTCACGCGTAGCGCATCTTCTTTCTGGTCGTAGCTGAAGCTGCCCCAGGCAGAGTTCATCTTGGAGAAGATCACGGTCCACTCATTCTCGCCGGGCAGCATGTGCAGGCCGTAAATCCCTTTGGCCAGAGGTTGGCCTTCCACAGTGACCGGGTCCGTGAATTCGATGGTGGTGTTCTCATTGGCGCCGGCGCGCCAGACTTGGCCGTAGGGAACCAGGCCGCCCCAGACTTTGCGACCGTT
Source organism: Terriglobia bacterium (assembly GCA_020072815.1). Classification (NCBI taxonomy): domain Bacteria; kingdom Pseudomonadati; phylum Acidobacteriota; class Terriglobia; species Terriglobia bacterium. The sequence goes on from JAIQGE010000007.1 coordinate 169,378, forward strand.
GACCAGCGGGCGGTGGTAGTTGATGGTGATGTTGGTAATGCCGATCCGCTGCATCACCGTGGCGTGCTGGCTGCCGCGGGGCACATCCACCACAGCCGATTGCGCGGCGGCGTCAGTCGCTTGAAAGAAGAAAGTTGCGGCCATCAACACGGCCGCCGATAAATATTTCCGCATGATACACGTCTCCAGAACGTTGGGATTGATCTATGGGCCAAAGACTCACGGCAGACGCAGGATTAGACGAGCCTCTCCGCCTGTCGTGAGCAGACACCGCTTCTACGCAGGGCAGGAGTAAGCGACCATCGGCGGCAGGCGTTCGTCCGCGCGCGCTATTTGTTGAGGGCCGCCAGGACCACGCCCATCAGTACAATCCCAATGGAGTCAAAGATGATTTGCTTGCAAACCAGAATTCCGGGCAACGGCTCCACCGCGTAATAGATCAGGAACTTGGCCACCACGGTGAGCGCCGCCATGGCCAGTCCGTAGCGCAGGCCCTGGGCCACGAAGGGCTTATCTTCTTTGCCGCGCTGATAGATCCAGGTGAAGGCCACCGCGAAAAAGAGCTGGCCTGTGAACATATACGGGAAGTATTTCGCCGAATCAGCTTCGGTCCGCATCACGTTGGGGATTTGGGCGTAATCAGAGTGGAGCAGCAGGGCGTGAACCACAAACCCCAGTGCCAGCACCATCACGTACATCACGATGAGGGAGATGATGAATCGTTTGTTCACAAGTTTCCTCCGGGAAGCGCGGTCGCGTGCTTCTAGCTTTCCAACTGCGCGTCCATGGTGATCTTGGCGTTAAACAGCTTGGATATCGGACAGCCTTCCTTGGCGTTCTTGGCGGCTTCGTCAAACTTGGCTTTGTCGGCGCCGGGGATCTTCACCTTCACTTGAAGATGCACGGTGGTGATGGCGAACCCGGAGTCCAGTTTCTCCAGAGTCACTGTGGAAATGGTGTCAATGGATTGCGCGGTCATGCCGGCGGCGCCGAGTTGGCCGGAGAGGGCCATGCTGAAGCATCCGGCGTGCGCCGCGGCGACGAGTTCTTCCGGATTCGTTCCCGGCTGCGTTTCAAAACGGGTGGCAAATGAATACGGCGTCTGTTTAAGGACCCCGCTGGGCGAAGTGAGTGTGCCTTTGCCGTCTTTCAGACCGCCGCTCCAGTGCGCGCTTGCATTGCGTTGCATGAGTTTTTCTCCTGAAATAAAGTCAGGGAGATTGTAAACGGGAACTGAGCAGACGGGGAATAGCGCGGAACGATCCTGGGCTGGTCCCGCATGACGGCCGGCCTTTCGCTCAACCTTGAGCGATCTTGAATCGCAGCAATCGCCCGTCGAAATCCATCTTCACCTCGGCCAGCGACGCCACCAGCGCGTCAGCTTGCGCGAGGTCCTGTGCGGGATAGGTGGTTAGCAATGCGACCGCTTTCATCCCTGCGGCGCGCGCCGCCTGGATTCCAGCGGGCGTGTCTTCAAAAACCAGGCAATCAGCCGGAGCCGCGCCCAGGAGCGCCGCGCCTTTGAGATAAGGTTCCGGTGAAGGCTTGCCCCGAACAACATCATCAGCGGTGATCAATCGGCCGGGCGCAGGCAGGCCGGCGTAGCCCAGCCGTGCCAAGGCCAAAGCCCGCGTGGCGGACGTGACAATCGCAAAGCGGTCCACGGGCAAAGCATGCAGCAGGGCGGCGGAGCCGGGCAAAGCCGTCACACCTTCTCTTTCAGCGATCTCCCGGCGTTCGACCGTCAGGTTTTCCCGCTCGGCATCCAGAAGCGGCGCGACCATGCGAATGGTCTCAATGCTGCGGCGTCCATGCGCGGTGGCGATGACCCGTTGAGAATCGAGCCCATGCTGTTGCGCCCAGCGCCCCCAGACGCGGGAGACGGCCGGCGTGGAATCCACCAGGACGCCGTCCAGATCAAAGAGGACTGCCAGGCAAGTAATGATCACTTTCCAGCATAACAGCAGGTCCTTTTCCGCCTTCTCAGCGGCCAACCTATGGCCCGAAACTTTCATCTCTGAAGGGTGTTGGTATCTGGTTTGGTTCCTTCTATCCGGGTGCTAACCGATGGCTGGACTTTCCCTTGCAGCGGGGAGGATAATCGCATTCAGATGGATCATAGAGACAGGTAAAGGTTGGGCCGGCACAACGTGCCGCCTGGCTAAGCCTTATTTGCTTGGAGACTACCTTGAAAAGACTATCGTTAGCAGTTGCGGCTTTTTGCATGGTTTTGTTTGCAGCCAGCGCGGTCCAGGCCCAACAGGTGGATCTGGCATTCGGTGTAGGCACGATTACCGGCCAGCCTGCATCGGACGGTGATCCGCCTACCGCTACCACCATCAACCATTTCCAACAGACGATCAGCGGCGGAGCCTATCCAACCCTAAGCGGGGATTTTCTCTTCCACAAGGGACTGGGCGTTGGCATGGCAGTTTCCTGGCGCAGCAGTCAGAACACTGACATCTTTCTGCAGCCCTATCGCCCGATTCTTTACGACTTCAACGCCGTCTATGCTCCGGAACTGGGGAAGAAAGTCCAGGCGGAGTTGCAGGGAGGCGTGGGACTGGAGAGTCTGCGATTCTACACGCCGTTCTTGACCTGCGGCACCTTCAGCGGCTGCACCAATTTTGTCAGCAGCAACCATTTCATGACCCACGTTGGCGGCGGCCTCAGGTTTTACGTGACCAACAGCATCTTCATCCGCCCTGAAGCCCATTTGTATTTTGTCAGGAACAACGTGGAATTCAGCGGCCCGCGCGTGCAGCGGTTCGCGGTTTCCATTGGCTACTCGTTGAAGAACAAGATGTAAGATCGGCAGGTTCAGCAACGCACGTTGAGAAGCGGCCCGGCCACGAACCGGGCCGCTTTTTTCATAGAACCGCGGTTTATAATCAAGAACATGGCCCGAGGTTGGGAGAGCAAATCGGTTGAGTCCCAGATGGATAGCGCAAACGACAAGGCTGCCGGACCTGGCCGGGCGCGCAGCGACGAGGAAAAGAAAGTCCAGCACGAAATTGCCAGTCTGCAGCTTTCCCGCGCCTACGTGCTGCGTCAAATTGAATCCTCCACCAACGAGCGCTACACGCAATCCCTGCGGCAAGCCCTCAGTGAAATTGACGGGAAACTGGCCAAGCTGAACAGCCATCGCTAACCCTGAAGTTGCGCACAATCATCCTGCATGAGACCATGCAAGGCGATGCCGGCTCCAGAAGCGCACAACCTCATCCTGCAAACCGACAGTTATAAGTTCACCCACTGGAAGCAGTATCCGCCGGGGACGGAGCGCGTTTATAGCTATCTGGAATCGCGCGGCGGCATGTTCGGCCAAGTTGTGTTCTTTGGCTTGCAGTATTACCTGCTGAAGTACCTTGCCGGCGCGGTCGTGCGCGAAGACGACGTGCATGAGGCCCAGAAGTTCGTGGACCAGCATCTTGGTCCGGGCATGTTCAATGCCGAAGGCTGGATGCACATTGTCGGCGAACACCGCGGCAGACTGCCGGTGGAGATCAAAGCAATCGAAGAAGGCAGCATCGTGGACGTGCAAAACGTCCTGATGACCATTGAGAATACTGATCCCAAATGCTACTGGTTGCCCAATTACCTGGAGACGCTGCTGCTGAAAGTCTGGTATCCGATCACCGTGGCCACGCTTTCACGGGCGATCCGCAAAGTTTTCCTGACCGCGCTGGAGCGTACCGGCGATCCGGCGTTGATTGACTTCAAGCTGCATGACTTCGGCTATCGCGGTGCCTCCAGCGAAGAGACCGCGGGCATCGGCGCGGCGGCGCACCTGATCAACTTCAAGGGCACGGACACGGTGGCAGGCATCCGCGTGCTTCAACACTATTACCAGTCGAACGAAATGGAAGGCTTCAGCGTGCCGGCTGCGGAACATTCCACCATCACCGCTTGGGGACGCGAGAATGAGGTGCTGGCGTACAACAACATGCTCACGCAGTTTCCCGCGGGCATTGTGGCGGTGGTCAGCGACTCCTACAACGTCTATGACGCTTGCGAGAAGCTGTGGGGCGACGTGCTCCATGACAAAGTGCTGGCGCGCGAAGGCACGCTGGTGGTGCGGCCAGACTCCGGCAATCCGCGCGAGACGGTGCTCAAGGTTCTGGAGATTCTGGGAGAGAAGTTCAGCTACCAGATCAACGCCAAAGGCTATCGCGTGCTGAACCCCAAAGTGCGCGTGATCCAGGGCGACGGCGTGAACTACTGGACCATCCAGGACACGCTGGTGGCCATGAGCCGCGCAGGCTGGGCGGCGGACAACATCACGTTCGGCATGGGCGGCGCACTGCTGCAACAACTCAACCGCGATACACAGAAGTTCGCCTTCAAGTGCTCCAACGTCACCGTGAACGGCCGGGACCGCGAAGTCTTCAAGGATCCGGTGGAGGGCCACGACAAAGTCTCCAAGCGCGGGCGCCTGGCGCTGCATTTCTTGAACGGCGAGTGGTCAACCCGCAGGTCCCGGCCAGGAGAAACGGATTGGGAAGACCGGTTGCGTCCGGTGTTCCGCGATGGCGAAGTTTTGTTCACGCAGTCAGTGGCGCAGATTCGCGAACGGGCAAACAATCATGAACAAGTAAGTTTGGCGACTTAGGAAGCTTTCTGGCTGGCCTTGGCTTCGTTTTCAAGAGCCACGAAGAAGCGTTCCGCCATCATCTTGCCTGCGCCCTGGATCATGCGCTGGCCCACGCTGGCCAGCAATCCGCCTACGTGGACTTCTCCGGTGAAGTGGACGGAAGTTGCCCCGTCATCGTCAGTAAAGGTCAACTGGCCTGATCCTTTTACAAATCCCGGTTGGCCTTTGCCTTCCATGGCCAGGCCGTAATGCTCCGGGCGGCGCAAATCCTGCAGTGTGACGGTTGCTGTGAACTGGCCTTTGATCGGCCCGATTCCCACCGACAACTGGGCGTTGTATTGGTTCTCGCCGGTCTTTTCCATCTTCTCGCAGCCGGGAATGCACTTCTGCAAGAGAGTGGGGTTGGTGAGCAGATCAAAGATCCGCTCACGCGAGGCGTTGATTTTGTGGGTGCCGTCGATGGTCATACGAAATCGGGTAATTGAGTAATTTCGTAATCGGGTAATTTGGATTTCACGATTACTTGTCTATTTCACCGGGCCACGCGCGCCTATTTCCAGAGTTGCGGGGCCTTGCCGCGCTGGGGCATGCGGCTCCTGCTGTTTGCGCAGCAGATCCCGAATGTGCCCGAGCCGGATGCAAATAGGGAACAGCATCATCAGTGCCAGGAACGCCACAAAGCCAAATATTGCCCAAATGAGCTCCGATTCAGTCATGAACGACTCCCCCTCACTGAACGTACCGGCGTCGGCAAAATCGGTTTACTTGATCCTCGAAGCTGCCGTTTCCAGCGCGCGGCGAGTATAAATTTCCGCCAGGTGCTTGCGATAGTCGCCGGAGGCGTAGAGGTCAGTGTTGGTGTCCACGCCATCGGCGGCGTGTGCAGCGGCGGCTGCGAAGGTCTTAGCGTCAAGCGCGTTGCCTTTCAGTCCGGCTTCCACGCTTTTGGCGCGATAGGGCTTGGGTGAAACTCCGGTTACGCCCACGCCACATGCGCTGCACTTGCCGCCGTCGGCGGTGAGCGTAACGGCGATGCCGACCACGGCAAAGCCTGACGCCGGATGCCGGACCTTCATGTATGCCTGCCCGACTTTTCCCTTCGCCGCGGCGAAGCGGATTTCCTTGACCAGTTCGCCGGGTTGCAGAGCGGTGGTGAGCATGTCCACAAAGAAGTCGTCGGCTTTGATGGCGCGTTCGCCCTTGGGGCCGACGGCCACGATCTCCGCGCCCAGCGCGATGACCGCAGCGGGCCAATCAGCCGCGGGGTCTGCATGAGCAACGCTGCCGCCGATGGTGCCTTTGTTGCGCACTTGCATGTCGCCCAGGTGGGTGGCCGTTTCCGGCAACAGAGGACACACGCGTTGCAGCACAGCAGAAGTTTCAATCTGGAAGTGCGTGGTCATGGCGCCGATGCGCACTTGGCCGCCTTCTTCCTTGATATAAGAAAGATCTTTGATCCTGCCGATATCAATGAGCACCTTGGGCTGCATCAGGCGCAGCTTCATGGCGGGCAGCAGGCTGTGGCCGCCGGCCAGAATCTTGGCGTCGTCTTTGTACTTGGCCAGGAGAGAGAGTGCTTCGTCCAGGCTCTTGGCTGCGATGTAATCAAAGTTTGCCGGAATCATGTTCTCCTCCTGTTATGCCGCGCCCGCTTTGCCCTTCTTGATGATGTTCCAGACATGCTCAGGCTTGATGGGCATATCCATGTGGCGGATGCCGAAGGGCGCCAGCGCGTCCACCACCGCGGCGACGATGGCCGGCGTGGCGCCGATGCTGCCGGCTTCGCCCACGCCTTTCACGCCCAGCGGATTCACCGGCGACGGCGTCTCCGTGCTGTCCAGTTCGAACCACGGCAATTGCGCGGCCTTGGGCACAGCGTAATCCATCAGCGAGCCGCTGACCAGCTGGCCCTGATCGTCATACACAACTTGCTCAAACAAAGCCTGGCCCAGCGATTGCACAATGCCGCCGTGCACCTGTCCGTGGACCAGCAGCGGGTTGATCTGTTTGCCGCAGTCGTCTACGGCGATGTATCGCTTGAAGTGGATCTCCCCGGTCTCGCGGTCAATCTCCACGATGCAGATATGCGTGCCAAACGGGAACGTGAAATTCTTGGGTTCAAAAAACGATGTTGCGGAAAGCCCGGGTTCCATGTCCGCCGGAATGTTTTTGGCCAGGTGGGCGTTCAGCGCGACTTCCTGAATGGTCACGCTCTTGCCGCCGCTGGAGAACTTGCCGTCAGCGAAGGTGACGGTTTTTGCGTCGACGCCAAGCATATGCGCGGCCAGCGTGGTGGCTTTGGTTTTGAGCTTCTGCAGCGCCATGTACACGGCGGTGCCACCGACGGCCGTTGCGCGGCTGCCGAAGGTGCCGATGCCATACTGCACGATTGCCGTGTCGCCGTGGATCACCGTGCAGTCGTTCACGGTCACGCCCAGCTCGTCCGCGGCGATCTGCGAGAACGAGGTTTCCTGTCCCTGACCGTGCGGAGAAGATCCGGTCATGATGGTAACTTTGCACGTGGGCTCAATGCGCACGGTGGCCGACTCCCATCCGCCGGCAGGCAGCGCGGGTGAGGGACCCATGGCGCAGATTTCAACGTACGTGGAAACGCCCACGCCGATGAGGCGGCCTTCCGCGCGGGCTTTTTTCTGCTCTTCGCGCAGCTTGGTGTAGTCGGCCATCTTCAGGGCTTTATCCAGCGCGGCCTGATAGTTGCCGCTGTCATAGAACAGGCCGGTGGCGGTTTTGAACATGTTGTCGCCGCCAAAGGGAGCAGGGAAGTTCTTGCGGCGGACTTCCACCACGTCCATGCCGAGTTCGGCGGCCACCAGGTCCATGGCGCGTTCGATCACATAGGTTGCTTCCGGACGTCCGGCGCCGCGATAGGCGTCCGTGGACATCTTGTTGGTAAAGCAGGCCGTCACATTCATCTGGATGGCGGGAATTTTGTAGCAGCCGGAAAGCATCAGCCCAGTCAGCGTGGGGATGGCCGGCGTGAGCAGCTGGAAGTACGAACCCATGTCAGCAAATACGTTGTAGCGGAAGCCGGTGATGGTGCCATCTTTCTTGCAGCCGATTTCCACGTAGCCAACCTGTCCGCGGCCGTGGATGGTGCCCTGGATATTTTCGCGGCGGCCTTCAATCCACTTCACCGGACGGCCTAGTTGCATAGACGCGTAACCCATGACCGCTTCTTCGGCGTAAACGTTCAGCTTGGAGCCGAACCCGCCGCCCACTTCCGGAGCGATGAGGCGCAGCTTGTTCTCCGGCATGCCCAGCATGATGGAGATTTGCGTGCGCGCCAGGTGAGGAATCTGGGTGGAGGTCCACAGCGTGAGCTCCTGTTCGCCAGGATAGTAGCGGGCCAGCACGCCGCGCGTCTCCATGGCGATGGGCGCCAGCCGCTTGTGATAGATCTTCTGCTTCACAATTTTGTCGGCGGACTTCAGCGCCGCTTCAATGTCGCCTTCACCGGCGGTGAGCTTGTACGCGATGTTGCTGCCAAATTGCTCGTGGATGACCGGGCTCTTGGGGTCGGCGGCTTTTTCTTCGTCGAGCACCGGCGGCAGTTCGTCGTAATCAATCTGGATGAGGTCGGCAGCGTCGCGGGCGATGTATTTGTTCTCGGCGATCACCACGGCCACAGGATGTCCGACCCAGTAGACCTTGCTGGTGGCCAGCACGCGATGGTCCGGGACCTTCATATCAGGAATCGCCGCGCCGCACGGCACCGGGCCAATTTTTTGCGAGATGTCTTTGCCGGTGTACACCGCGACCACGCCCGCGGTCTTCGAAGCCGCGTTGGTATCAATCTTCTTGATGCGCGCGTGCGCGTAGATGGAGCGCACGAACACGGCGTGCAGCGTGTCCGGCAGTTTGATGTCGTCAACGTAGTGGGCCAGGCCCTGGATCAGCCGGGGATCTTCAGTGCGCTTTACGCTTTTGCCTACAAACTTTTCCGCCATGTCTTCACCTCAAAGGCCGCCTTATCGGGCCGTAGCCGCTGGCTTGGACTTCATCTTTTTGGCGGCGCACTGCACCGCCTGGACAATGTGCTGGTATCCGGTGCAGCGGCAGAGGTTGCCCTCCAGGCCTTGCCGGATTTCTTCTTCGCTGGGATCGGGGTTGCGCTGCAGTATCTGCGTGGCGGCCACGATCATGCCGGGCGTGCAGTATCCGCATTGCAGCCCGTGATGCTCCCAGAACGCCTGCTGAACGGGATGCAGCGTGCCGCCGTCGGCGAAGCCTTCAATGGTGGTGACGTTGGAGCCGTCGGCTTGCGCGGCCAGCACGGTGCAGGACTTCACGGCTTGTCCATCCACCATGATGGTGCACGCGCCGCAGAGTGACGTCTCGCAGCCCACGTGCGTGCCGGTAAGGCCTAGAACATCGCGCAGATAGTGGACCAGCAGCAGCCGCGGTTCAATCTCGCTCTGGCGCGTAGTCCCATTCACTGTGACACTGATCTTTTTCATTGCACTACCCCTTGGCCTGAATATAGGTCCAGCAGGGAACTCTTTGGACGCTGGACATAGTAAATGGTTCGCCCCTTCCTTGCCACATCGCATGGAGAAATAAATGGTATTTGGTAATTGGTCGTTAGATTTTTTGGTTAGCCGTTAGCCATTCGTTCAAGGCTCCTGACGCCGTTACTCCATTTTGCCCCTTTTGCTTTTCTCCGTGTCTCCGTGCCTCCGTGGTGAGCATTTGCTTTTCCGATTGCGGCGATCTCAGGCCCCTTCCGGCGGTTACCTGGCCTTTGTCCCATCGTCATTTGACCGCCTTGGATTGACGAACATAATCACGGGAAAAACAGCCCCTAAATCTGGAAGGTGCTGCCCGAGAATCCCCGGGGCAAGGAGTACCGTGAAACCAAGATTTCTGTTTACCACCTTAATGTTGGTAATGGCTTTTGCCGCCGCCCGTCCGGCGAGTGCGCTGGGCGATGACAGTTCGCCTACCGCAGTTCCCGCAGTCGCGAGCGACGCTCTACCCAACGCTCCTGAGCCCCGGCCCGCGGCCATGCCGCTGCCGATCGTCGGCGAAGACCTGGTGTTCAAGCCACGTTTTGGCTTGGTCCTGAAATTCTCTTCGCTGGGAGCCGGCGTGGATGCCGGCGTTTCCATCAACCGGTTTCTCAACGTCCGCGGCGGCTTCAACGGCTTGAACGTGAGCCACGGATTCAACGCCAGCGGCGTGCACTATGACGCCACGCTGCAATATCGTTCCGCCGAAGTCCTGGTGGACATCACGCCGTTGGGCGACTTGTTCCACATCAGCCCCGGCGCTCTCATCTACAACAACAACCAGATCATCGCCACGGCCAACGTGCCCGGCGGGCAAAATTTTGACCTGGGCAACATCAGCGTGCGCAGCAGCCCGGCTGATCCCATCCACGGGACGGGCAAGCTGACGGTGAACAAGGGCGCGCCAATGGTCATGTTCGGCTTTGGCAACCCCATTCCGCACAACCATCACTTCACCATCTTTCACGATTTCGGCATCGTGTTCCAGGGTGCGCCTAAAACCACGCTCAGCCTGGCCGGCACGGCGTGCGATCCGGTGACGGGTTTGGCGTGCGTGAACGCGGCCACCGACCCGACCATCCAGGCCCAGATCCTGAACGAGCAAACCAAGCTGAACAAGGACGTTTCCATCGTCAAGTTCTATCCCATTGCCAGCTTTGGGATCGGGATACGCTTTTAGCGGCGGCAAATTCCTCTTCGCGATAAACGACCAGCCGTGAAAGCGCAGCAGCACGCTGCGCTTTTTTATTGACGAGGTGCCTGCCGCGTCCGGGCGCTGGTTCAGGATTTTGCAGCACGGACGACGGCGACAACAAAAGCAACAATCAAGGTGGAAATGATTACAGCCTGAGTAATCGTGTACGTAACAATGGCTTTCACAACAGTCGCGGCCGCGCTGTGGCCGTAAAACCGGCGCAAGCCAATCGTCAAGTAAGTAAAGAACACCAGCGTGGAACACACTGACAGCGTAAAGGACTGCCAGGTGAACGGCGTTACGATTGCATAGAGAGGCGCGGCCAGCACCGCGGCCAGATAGGTAAACGAAAAGTAATGCAGCGAGAACACCAGGTGCTCGACAAAATAGCGGCCGCGAAACAACAAGGCTAGCAGCCCGGCCATGGCCAGCACGTCAGCCAACTGAAGCGCGGTTGTCACCTTGTGCATGGTTTCCTGGACGCGATCAACGATCACCTCCTTGGGGAGATGTTTTTTCGCAGCAATCTTTTCCCAGGCAGCGTCCAACTGGCCCTTCTTGTCCGCTTTGGACAGTTGGCGAACGTCAAAGCCGGAAAGCATGACGAAGGAACCAACCACCAGGAACACCGCGCTGGCAATCAGGAACAGGCTCAGCGGCTTCATGTAGCGCAATCTGCGCCCGGCGACAAACTCCTGGCTGAGGAACCCGGGGCGTGTGAAGAGATAGCGCACCGTGGCGAACACCTTGGAGTCCAGGTGAGTGAACTCATGCAGCGCGTGCTGCAAGAAATGCTTTAGTGTGAGATCGTGGCCGTGGACCTTCTTCTCGCCACAGTCGTGGCAGTACTTTCCCTGCAATTCCTTACCGCAGTTGGGACAGGAAGTAGCTTCCTGGTGGGCAGCCGAATCGGATTGAACAGGAGGCGAGGCCATTCAGCGTTTTCCAATGTGAGCGTTGCAGCGGAGTATATCCGAACACGCTAGCGGTCAAACCGCAGAATTCTCTCGCCTGAGCAGCGCTATTCGCGCCACTGCCACTCGGCATATCTTTTTCTCAGTTCGGCCTTGAGCAATTTACCGGTGGACGTATGCGGCAGCTCAGGAACGAACACAAAGTCGTCCGGCAACTGCCATTTGGCAAACTTGGCGGCAAGAAATTCGCGCAACTCATCTGCGTTGGCGCTGGCGCCGGGTTTCAGCACCACCACGGCCAGCGGACGTTCCTGCCATTTCTCATGGCGCACGGCGATCACGCCGGCTTCGCGCACCGCGGGATGGCTCATCAAAGTGTTTTCCAGATCAACTGAGCTGATCCATTCGCCGCCGGATTTCACCAGGTCCTTGCTGCGGTCCACCAGGCGGACGCAGCCATCGGGATCAATGGCAGCAACGTCGCCGGTGCGGAACCAGCCGTCGGCGGTCCAGCGGTCTTTGGTGTCAGGCGCGTTGTAATAACCGCCGGCCACCCACGGCCCGCGGACTTCCAGTTCGCCCACGGTCTGGCCGTCCCACGGCGCGATGCCCTGGTCGTTGGCGATGCGCGTTTCCACAAACGGCACTGGCCAGCCTTGTTTCTTGCGCTGCGCGTACTGCTTGTCCGCCGGCCAGGCGAGCATGGCCGGTTTGAGATGGCCGGTAGTCGCCAGCGGGGAAGTTTCCGTCATCCCCCAGGAGTGGTTCAGGTGCAGGCCGTGGCGGTCCAGGCCGCGCATCAGGCTCTCCGGCGGGGCGGTGCCGCCGCAAAGGATGCGGACGTCCATTGGCGGACGCCACTCCGCGCCGCGCTTGTCCATCTCCGCCAGCACGGCCAGCCAGACGGTGGGCACCGCGCAACTCATGGTGACCTGCTCGCTGACGATCAGGTCCAGCAGGTTGGCCGCGTCCAGAAAAGGCCCGGGCAATACCATTTTGGCGCCGACCATGGCCGCGGTGAAGCAAAGCCCCCAACCGTTTACGTGAAACATGGGGGAGATCAGCAGGACGGAATCGTGCTGGGAGATGGCGCTGGAATCGGCCATGGCCAGGCCCAGCGTGTGCAGCACCAGTGCGCGATGCGAGTAGAGCACGCCCTTGGGATTGCCGGTGGTGCCGGAGGTGAAGCACATGGTGGCGGCGTCCTGTTCGCTGAGATCGGGGAACTGGTAGCTGCCGGTGGCGGTGGCGAGCCAGGCGTTGTAGTCTTCATAACGTTCTTTAGAACCGCTCGACAACTCTGCGCTGCTCCGCGCGGCTTCAGCGATTCCGCCGGGCTGAGGACTGGCCGCATCGCCATGCCGCACCGCGAATATCCGCTCAAATTTCACCTTGTCTTTGAACTTTTCCAGCACTGGCAGCAGGATGTCATCGCAGATCAGGAAGCGGTCTTCCGCGTGGTTGGCGGTGTAGGCGATCTCGTCCGGATGTAGCCGCAGATTCAGCGCATGGAGAACTCCGCCCGCTGCGGGAACACCCATGTAGGCTTCCAGGTGCGCGTAGTGGTTCCACATCAGGGTGGCGACGCGGTCGCCCCGCTTCAGGCCCGCGGTGGACAGGCATTCCGCCAGTTGGCGCGCCCGCTGGTAGACGTTGCCCCAGGTGCAGCGGTGCAGCCCCGTCGCCGCCACCCGCGAAACTACCTCAACGTGAGGGAAGTATCGTCCGGCGCGCTCCAGGATGGCGGTGAGCGTAAGCGGCGTGTTCATCATTGTGTGCGTAGATCCGGTGTGAGCAGAGCCGGTGTGAGTAGATGGGGTGTTCATAAGATCGGTGAGCGACGCTCGGGTCTCCATAAAAATGGGTGCGCCTATAACATGTGGCGGACGAAACGCCTGGGCTGGCGGCATTTTATACCAGTCGCGAATCCCTAATTCTCTTGATGGCAGGCGGAACCCGCGCATACTAACCCGCCTTCGCGTTATCCTGTCTAAGTGAAAATGCTGCTTCCTGCAATCCTGAGTGTGCTGTTCATTCCTCCAATTCCTGCCGCCGCGCAAGCGGATGCACAAGCTGCCCCATCCGCTGCTCAGCGCGTCCAGGTACGCATGGTCACCGACGAGCCGGAAGCCGTGCTGGCCATCTTGTCCAAACTTGGAGCCAAGACTGAAGCCAAAACCGCCGACACGCCCGATGCCGCGCCCGCCGCCAGCGCCGAAATCACTGACGCCGACTGGCAAAAACTCTTCTCCTCGGAAGGCTATCGCCGCCTGAAGAAGCGCGAAGCCGCTATGAAGCGCGCATTCACTGACGATGACTTCAAAAAATTCGTGCTCTCGCCGGAACTCCTGGCGAAGGCAGAGCGCCTGCAGGAAACCCTGGATTCCTGGAAGCAGGCCGACGTCACCGTCCCCGCGGAACTTGCGCTGGCCTATCTGCCCGAGTCGGCCACCATCCGCGCTACCATCTATCCTTCCATCAAACCGCATGACAACTCTTTTGTGTTTGAAGTGGCCACCGACCCGGCCATCTTCCTTTATCTTGACCCGGAAGTGACCCGTGAGGAATTTGAGAACACGCTGGCCCACGAGCTGCATCACATCGGCTACGGCACGGCCTGTCCGCCGAAAGAAGTGGCTGCCGACACCGCCAAGCAGCCTGCGCCGGCACAGATGTTGCGCAAGTGGGTGAGCGCCTTTGGTGAAGGCTTTGCCATGCTGGCCGCTGCCGGCGGGCCGGACGTGCATCCCCGCGCCACCGCCAGCCAGGAGAAACACGAAAAGTGGGATATGGACATGGGCCGGTTCTACCAAAACCGCATCGAGCTGGACAGCTTCTTCATGAGCGTGCTGAAAGGCGAGCTCACCGGCGACAAAGCTGATGCCCAGGCCTTTACTTACTTTGGCTATCAAGGGCCGTGGTACACCGTCGGCTACCGTATGGCGACGACCGTTGAAGCCGCCTTCGGCCGCCAGCGCCTGATTGACTCCATGTGCGATGGCTCAGTCCTGGCGGCGTATAACGAAGCGATTGAAGAACAGTTAAAGTCCATGCCTGTCGGCCAGGCGCGCGGCAAGCCCACGTGGTCGCCGGAGATTGTGAAGGCCCTGGAGACGGCGAAGCCGGCGGAGAGTCAGCCGCAATAGCCTGCTCCATTGCACCCTTTGCGTCCTCAAATTTGGTTGAATTTGCTAGAAAGGAGCAAGCATGGCCAGCGACGGCGGCAATCTCAAGAACCACCGCGTGGTTTCGCATCAGGAATGGCTGTCTGCGCGAATGGAATTCCTGGCAAAAGAAAAAGAATTCACCCGGCTCCGCGACGAGCTGAGCCGCCAACGGCGTGAACTGCCGTGGGAAGCCGTTCCCAAGCAGTATGTGTTCGAAGGTCCTGAAGGGCAACAGACCCTGGCGGAGCTTTTTGCCGGCAAGAGCCAGCTGGTGGTCTATCACTTCATGTTTGCTCCCGAATGGGACCAGGGATGCGAACAGTGTTCGCACTGGGCGGACACGTTCAACGGCGTCCCAATTCACCTGCAGCATCGTGACGTCAGCTTTGTGGCCATCTCCCGCGCGCCGCTGGCCAAACTGGAAGCCTTCAAGAAGCGCATGGGATGGAGCTTCAAGTGGGTCTCATCGTTTCCGAACGACTTCAATTTCGACTACTACGCGTCGTTCACACCGCAAGAACTGGAGAGCGGCGGGGCCTTCTACAACTACCGCAAAGGCCAGAAAGACTCCACCGACCGCGAGGCCGTCAGCGTGTTCTACCAGGACGCGAGCGGCGCCGTTTTCCATACCTACTCGTGCTACGCGCGCGGCATTGACCTGCTGAACGCCACCTACAATTACCTCGACTTGACGCCCAAAGGGCGCGATGAAGCAGGAATCGGACCGGGCTGGGTGAGGCACCACGATCGCTACCAGAAGTGACTTCCGGCTGCGCCGAAAAGGACTCGCGGCCGCTAGCTGGTGGTACGGCTCTTCCCGGCGATCATCAAGCCGGCGCCGGCCACCATCATCAGCCCGCTAACGATGGGCGGCAGCTTTTCTTCATGCCGCGTTTCAATGCCCAGCGAAATACCGCCGGCCTTCATGCCTTCCCGTTCCGTGTGGGGCAAGGGAATAAACAAGGACGCAACGCCAAGTACCAACAGCACTACCCCGATCCAAAACAAATTCTTCATGAATTGCTCCTTCTTCCTTCCTGCCTTACTAAATCTCACGTGAGCGCAAGCTCGCTAACCAATTAACGGCGAATGGCGGGAGAGGCCCTGCAGGGTATGCCACCGGACCGGCCCCAAGGCTGCTTACCCGCGTCGTCCACTCACCAGGTTAATGACGACAACAACCAAGGCCACGACCAAAATCAGGTGGACCAGGGCTCCCCCAACATGGAAACTGAAGCCGAGAAGCCACAGAATCAAAAGAATTGCTACGATTGTCCAAAGCACTTTGACCCTCCAACGCGCGTGTTGAGCACGTAAAAACGCTTGCGTCGAGTCGAAGACGCGAAAGAAAGCGGGCATCGGCGACTCACCCAACAAAGATGGCACATGCAACGGAACAATACTGAGCTTGATTGACCAGTTCTGGGCCGTGCCGGTGTGTCATGCTTCGGTCACGCCAAGTCTTCTAGCTGACCATCTGCTTTAAGGCCGCTCGGCTCAATGCCTGGGAAGACAGAAAAGTGTGCAAAGTAGACCAGATTTGCACGCCGTGAAGTGACACCATAATAGAGGACTGAATGGGTTTCCGGCCGAACGCGACAGACTGGCGCCGCGATTGTGAAGACAAGAAACCGTTTTGTCGGGCAACCCTTCGTTAAATGATACGGGTCAGATAGCTAACCCAGACCGGAAAGCTCAACCAGACAGGTGGGCAACTCGCCGGCGCCATCAAAAATCAAATTCAACTGGACAGAAAACGGAATCAAGGAGCAATAGATATGAAAAAGATCATCGTGTTGGTGTTAATGGGATGTTTGGGAAGCTTTGCCTGGGCAGGCGAACAGCAGAAGGACGTAGCTGAACGCTTGAAGATGGCCACGGAAGTACTGCAGCAGATGGGCGCCGAGCCGGACAAGGGCATCCCCGAAGAAGTGCTGAACGACGCCAAATGCATCGCCGTGGTTCCGCACCTGATCAAGGGCGGGTTCATCTTCGGCGGCAAGCATGGCCGCGGCGTGGCAACCTGCCGCACGGCAGAGGGATGGAGCGCACCTGCTTTTATCTCGATCGGCGGAGGAAGCTGGGGCCTGCAGATTGGCGTAGAGGGCGTGGACCTGGTCATGTTGATCATGAATGACAAGGGCATGGAACGCTTGCTCTCCAGCAAGTTCCAGATCAGCGGTGAAGGATCGGCAGCAGCCGGCCCGGTCGGCCGTCACGCGTCCGCCGGTACCGATTGGAAGATGGAAACCGAGATGCTGACGTACTCGCGCTCCAAAGGACTTTTTGCAGGTATAACCCTGGAAGGCGCGGTCGTCCAACAAGACAACGATTCCACTGAGTCTGTCTATGGACACAACGCGTCATTCAAGTCCGTTTTGCACGGCAAGGTTGCAACACCGGACGTTGCCAAAGAGTTCATGAATGCAGTGGGACACGCTTCCCACAAAGCCAAAGTGCAGGAAGCTCGCGAAGAGAGTAAGTAAGCAAAGAGTTTGCAGTCGAAAAGATTCGAATCCCGTGCAAGCGCGCAACTGTTCAACCGTGAGCAGTTGCGTTCGCCTTCGGGCTGGAGCTCTTTGAAGTTGCCTGAACAATATCCGCGCTGATTTCCGGATTGAGCGCTTCAACCGGGCTGGCGCCCAGAAGAAAGGTTGGGATGGTATGCGTAACTGGAAGAGAACGGCAGCACTGTTGGGAGTATGCCTGCTAGTGTTGGTGTTTGTTGCTTTGTCTTGGGGCGCTAAGTCGAAGAAGGGAACCGCGAAGGCATCTGCCAAAGCAGGTTCGCAGCAACAGCAGTCAGCCAATGACCTGCTCATCAGCAACAACATGCTCGAAACGTTCAATCAGGGCAGACAAATCTTTCGCTTCGACACCTTCGGCGACGAGGCCTTTTGGGGCGGCGCTCTGCATCTCCACCAGGCCATTGCCGGCGAAAAGCTGGGAGGCGTAGGCCCTGGCGTGAGCCCAAAAACGGCGCTGGCGGTGGGCTTGAAAGTTGACGTGGATGCTCTGCCTGCCAGCCTCGTGGAACAACTCAAAGCGGGAAAAGTAAATCTCGACGATCCAGCAACCACGCTGGCCTTGCTCAAACTGAACTCTGTGGTTGGGGTGACCGGCTTCTTCAATAAGCAGGACAAGCTGGAGTCGCTCGGGATACAGTGCGCGTTTTGCCATTCCACCGTGGACGATTCTCTTACCGCGGGCATTGGTCATCGCCTGGACGGCTGGGCCAATCGTGACCTGAATGTTGGCGCCATTGTCTCTTTGTCTCCTGACCTTCAGCCCGTCGCAGATTTGTTGGGTGTGGATGTCCCCACGGTGAAAAAAGTCCTGGCCAGCTGGGGCCCAGGCAAATACGACGCCGAGCTCGATCAGGACGGCAAAGCGTTCCGTCCCGATGGGAAATCAGCGGCAACATTGCTCCCCGCGGCTTTTGGCCAGGCCGGAGTAAACAATGGCACGTATACCGGATGGGGCTCCGTGACCTACTGGAATGCCTATGTTGCCAATACCCAGATGCACGGCAAAGGCGCATTTTCCGAACCTTTGCTGACCGGCGGACAGTTCCCGGTGGGCGCCAAAGCTCATTTCAACCAGGTTCGCAACCCTGACGACCGCATCACTTCAAAACTTGCGGCCCTGCAGTTTTATCAACTGGCCATCCCCGCGCCCAAAGCGCCCAAGGGTAGCTACAACAATGTGGAAGCTTCCCGAGGCCAGGCCCTGTTCGCGGGCAAGGCGAAATGCGCCACTTGCCACGTGCCGCCCCTGTACATTGAACCCGGATCGAGCCTGCACACGCCGCAAGAGATCGGCATTGACGATTTCCAGTCCTCCCGGTCTCCCACCAAGGAGTACCGGACCACGCCGCTGCGCGGCCTCTGGAGCCACCAAAAAGGCGGGTTCTACCACGATGGCCGTTTCCCGACACTGGGCGACGTCGTGAACCACTATGACCAGCATTTGAAGCTGGGACTTGCTGAACGGGAGAAGAAGGACCTGGTGGAGTATTTGAAGTCGTTGTAGTTCTTCCCCGTTGCAGGACAGCCGTGTAGGTTTCCCGCATTGCGGCGACGCCGGTGCATGTAGCCCGCCAAAACTGGCCGTCGGCCTGTTTGCTGGTCCTGGAAAATGGCGCTCGGGAATCATCGTAAGACCAAAATGGCCGCGTCTTTCGCCGGCGATGGACGCGCGCAGAAATAACGCTGTAATGGAGGCAATACCGTGAAACGAATTGGAATCATCAGTACAACCGCAGCCCTGTTCCTGGTTCTTGGAATTACTGCTCCGGCTGGAGCCCAAGAGAAAGACAACAAGCAGGATAAAGATAAGCAGGAGCAGACCGACAAACACGAAAAAGACAGTAAGCCGGAAAAGCAACAACCAGAGGCCAAGCCCGGTAAACAACAGGAGGCAAGGCCTGAGAAGCCAGAGCCTGCGGCAAAGCCGGACAATCGGCAGGAAGCCAGGCCGGACATGCAGCCTCAGAAGCAAGACCAAGGCAAGCAGGCGGCGCGCCAGGACGAGCCTAAGCAGCAACCCCAACATCAGCAGGCGCAACCCCAAGAGCAGAGCAAGCAGCCCGCGCGCCAAGAAGAACGGCAGCAGCCTCAGCAGCAAGCCAGCCGGCCTTCACAGCAAGAGCAACACTCGCACGCCGTGGAACAACGTGGCGCCTGGCAGGAGCATCGCGCGCGCAGCTGGGAGTCGGAGCACCGCACTTGGCAGCAGCGCGGCGGTTACACCGGCTACCGCATTCCTGAAGCAACTTTCAGCATCTCCTTTGGTGAGGTCCACAGCTTCCGTATCTACAGCTTGCCTGTGTTGATAGTCGGCGAGTCTCCGCGCTTCCAGTACGGCGGCTTTTGGTTCAGTCTGGTTGACCCGTGGCCGGAAACGTGGTCGGACGATTGGTACGAAACCGATGATGTGTACATCGACTACTACGGCGATGGGTATTACATGTACAACCGCCGCCATCCCGGCGTTCGCATTGCCATAAACGTCTTCGTCGGCTAGCGGACCACGAACTGCGTATGCTCTGAAATTTCGCTGGACCCTGGGGAAACGGTTTGGGCGAACCGCGACCCCTGGGTTTCGAAACTTCAGAAGCTTTGAGTGGCAAAGTGAGCACTCCGGACCGAGATCACCCGCATCTAAATGGTCTAAAATAGAACCAAGTCGCGGAAGATCCAGACTGGAATTGAGCTCATGCAAAACGCTACGAAATCGTTGATGGCATTGTTAGTGCTCGTTTGTACTCTTAGCGGAGTCAGCAGCGGATATTCCGTGCTGACCCATGAAGAGTTCATTGACTTGCTCTGGAGTGACCAGATCAAGCCCCTGTTGCTGCAGAGATATCCGGGCGCGTCAGAAGACGACTTGAAAAAGGCCCATGCCTATGCCTACGGCGGATGTCTCATCCAGGACATGGGATATTACCCGTTCGGGAACAAGCTCTTCAGCGATATGGTCCACTATGTTCGCAGCGGCGATTTTGTCATTGCGCTCCTGGAAGAAGCCAGCGACATCAATGAATACGCCTTCGCCCTGGGAGCGCTGTCACACTACGCCTCTGACATTACCGGGCATCCCTACGTCAATGCGGCCGTGGCTCAGAATTTCCCCAAGCTGAAAACCAAGTATGGGCCGTTGGTCACGTACGAGCAAAATCCCAAAGCCCACATTCAAACCGAGTTCGGGTTTGACGTGGTGCAGGTGTCCAAGCAGCGCTATACGTCAGATGCCTACCACGACTTCATCGGGTTCGAAGTGTCCAAGCCGGTTCTGGAACGCGCGTTTCTCAAGACTTACGGCATCAAACTGGGGGATGTTTTCGGCAGCGTGGACCTGTCCATCGGCACCTTTCGCCGCTCCATCAGCGGCGTGATTCCGCAGATGACCCGGGTTGCGCTGCTCACGAAAAAAGATGAGATGGTCAAAGAAGACCCCACCTTTGCCCGCAAGAAGTTTCTCTACAACCTGAAGCGCAGCGAGTATGAAAAACAATGGGGCAAGAGCTATCAAAAACCGGGATGCGGAGCGCACTTGCTGTCCTTTTTGTTTATGCTCGTCCCCAAGATCGGGCCATTCAAGGCCATCGGTTTCAAGATGCCCAGCCCGGAGACCGAGACGCTGTACCTGAAGAGCATCAACAGCACGGTGGACCAGTATCGAATCTATCTTCAGGACGCGAAAGCGGGAAAGCTAACGCTGGTGAACAAGGACTTCGATACCGGGAAGCTGACCGCGGAAGGCGAATACCGCCTGACCGACGAGGCTTACGGCAAGCTGCTCGACAAGCTGGCGAAAGCCAAGTTTGCCGACATGCCGCCCGCGCTGCGGGAGAACATCTTGGCCTTCTACCAGAACCCCAATGCCCCCAACTTCAACAAGAAGAAACCGGAAGAGCGGGCCAAGACACTGAAGAACCTGGAAGAGTTGAAATCGCTGCAGCCGGAGAAACCCCTTCCTAGCCCAACTACACCCTGAGCGCTGTGGCTGTTCCGATGCACGCGCAATTCCGGCGACCTGTCCCCGGCGAAGCCGTGGATTTTGGCAATCTTGGCAATTCTGGCAATCTCCTAGCCCCTCCCCCAGGTTGCCCACAACTAGGATTCTAAAGGGCTTACACGATTCATCGCCGGGGTTGGGTTTCCGATCTCGCGCGATGACGTGCGATCACGGCGATGTCGGCGATTCTTCCTGGCCCCTACCCATCCCCGTTCATCCCCGAAAAATAAGGATTTTGAGGTGCACCCTTGAAGTGAGACAGAAAGTTTATCCCACACATGTGATTGTGAACGGTGAACCCCTGAAGTGAGGGGGCTGCCAGCTCTTGCTAATGGCCAACTGCTAATGGCTAGGTGCTGCTTTTTGTCAAAGACCCATCCGACCATCCGCCCTGGGGCGGACTGCTCTTTCGGAAGGCCAAGAACTGCTGGCCGAAAGTCTTATGCTTTACCATTTATTCGCCATTTAATCAAGCGCGAAATGGCAGCGTGCTTTCCACTCGCACACTACTGGCAGCCAGTTATTAAGAGACTACATGAAGGAAATGGAGGCGGAGATCACGGCGGTCTCTTTGCACTGCCAATTGCGGAGGGTCCAATGAAACTCGCGGGCACGCTTCTCGCAATCCTCCTGTGGGCCAGTTGCGTGCAGCCTGCGACTGCGCAGAGCACGAATTGCATGTCGGCCAATTCCAAACTCGTGAGCCAAAATAAAAGTAACAGCTCCTGCGAACAGTGCGTGGGTGCCAATAGTCACAAATACCTATCCGTTCGTTGCCAATTGCTATTTGCTGATTTGCAAAGACCCGTTTCACCATCCGCACTGGGGCGAATCCGCGGCCGTTATTTGAATAGGTTATCCACGTCCAGGGTAATGCCCACCTGTCCGCGAACGTCGCTCTCCTTGATGAGCTCAGTCCGGTTCGACCAAGTGACTGAAATCGGGATCTTGAGCGTGCTGTTCAGCGGTAAAGTCAGCCTCCCCTGGACCACGCCGATGTTGCCTTTGGTTCCCAGCAGCTTGGCGGCGGTGTCAGGCAGCACGATGCCACTTCCGGGGGCCACGTTTCCGGGGCCAATCGTGATCAGCGCGTCCTCTTTCATCCACTGGTAATAACCGGCGAACGTGGCTACCGCGTTCCCCAGATTGGGAATCACGCCCAGCCGCCGTTCAACTTGCCCAGACGCCTGAACATCCCGCAGGCGGGTGGCTGCCGGCGCCGCTGGAAGCGAGTTGTACCATGTCACCGCGGCGTTGAAAGTGATCAGCGTCGGCGCCACCGACGGCTGGTGGGAGTAGATCAGCCTGACGTTGGATGTGGACGGCTGGTTTTGAGGATGCTGGTTGGTATATTCCAGGCTGAATTGGTGAGTTTGAATGGTTTGCAGCAAGGCGTCCCGCTGCGCAAAGTAGTTCTCAGAAGCCTTCATGAGCGTGGCAACACGCGTGGGAAAGTCCTGATGAGCGTTCATCATGATGGGAATCAGGGCATCGAGTTGGGTTTCCAGGGTATGTTTGAACTCGTCCGGTGTTGCAGCTGCCTTGAGGGCTGCGATTGCTGTTCCCTCCCATTGGGTATACGCAGGATCCACAGCTCCGGTCGAAGCGTCACTGAACAACTGGCTGGCGGCGACTGCCAAGGCCTGAGATGCGGCGTTTGTGCGAAGTTGCGCGATGATGCCCGGAAACCTGCTTACGAACTTCGGGTCGTGAGGGTCGTTGTGGGTGATATCAAACCGCGCTCCCCAGGACGCCATGCGAAATCCATTGCCGAACAGATTCACACTGACGGGTGTTGTCGAGGTCGGAATAGATGCGGCGCCGGCTGCAGTGTTGTTATTCGTGTTTTCAAAGGCAGCCACTCCAGAAAATCTTCGCAGCCATCGGGAAGCCGGGGTACAGCCGGGCTGGTTGATCACTGGACAATAGGGGAACTGTTGCGCGCCAAGCAACAATCTGGAAACCCCAAGCAAATTGGCCCGCAAGGTAGTGGTGTTTCCGGTGGTGTTCTGGAGGATGTTGCCGTACTCCACGCCTACTCCAATAAGTGCTGGGGCCGCAACATGTGAGACCACATTGGTGATGCCGGAGGCGCCCGACGGGCTTCCCGCCTGCTTGTTCATTAACAGCTTTTCAGTGTCCGCAAGCAGGTTTTCAGCCAGTTGTTTGCTGATCGCATCATTCTTGATTGCGGCATACTGGACGAACCTCATGGACAAACGCGCCGGCAAAATGCGTTTTACCTGCATGTCCGTGCGGCTAGCCGCAGCGGCCTGGACGACGTCGTTGTAGTCGCCTTGGTTGCGGATGTATTGGTCAATTGCCTGCTGGGCAAAGCACGAGGTTGTTGCAGCCAACAAGCTCAGGAACTGAATCGCACGTTTGGTCATGAATTTCTCTCCTAAACGCCTTTTACTGTGTATCCCACCGCGGGGTTTTCTGGGTCAAAATGGAAGGTATCGAGCACTTGCGTGTTGCCGCCACAGTCCTCGCATAGTTGGAGCAGAGCGCCCGCCAAGGACGCTTCCGCCAGCACCACCATCCGAATGAAGCCGGCCTTGATGGTGAACTTGAACGGAGGCGCTGAAATGGGCTTTCCTGCGTAGGTGAGCACGACAATATCCGCAGCAACACCAGCCGGTGCCTTCAGCGTAAGGGTCGACGTAGCGTCTACGGGTCCAACAAAGTCCGCATCAGGAGTGGGACTCAGTTTGAGATTGCAAGCCATCGTTAGTTGCTCCTTTCACTTCTTATGAAACAATAACGAGATTTGCCCCGAATTACCTGAGCGAATTTTTAGAATTGGTAGGTCTGAAGCCAGGAAACAAACGAAGCATTCTCCCCTGCTAACCCTCCTCGCTCTCCGCCGTCTCTTCATAGATCGCCCGCGAGCGTACACTGATCCTTTTGGAGGCTCCATGAACAACCTGATCCAGGACGTCCGCTACGCCTTGCGGACCATGCGCAAGTCGCCGGGATTTGCCGCCATCGCCATCCTAACTTTGGCGCTCGGGATCGGGGCCAACACCGCCATTTTCACCGCCGTCAACGCCGTGTTCTTTCATCCCATTCCGGTGGAAAAACCGGAGACCCTGGCTGAGGTCTTCACCAACGCAAATCTGGGCGTCAACGGTATAACCTATTTTCCCGTGTCCTTCCCCAACGGGCAGGACATTCAGCAACGCGCGCAGTCGTTTTCCGGCGTCACGCTCAGCACCGGCGCGGGCGTGAGCATGACCATCAACGGCGTGCCTGACCAATATTTCGCTCAACTGGTTTCCGGAAATTATTTTGACGTTCTGGGCGTGAAGCCCGCCCTGGGCCGGACGTTCCTGCCCGCGGAAGACGCCGAGCTTGGAGCCGGCCCGGTGATCGTGCTGAACCATGGTTTCTGGCAGCGCAAGTTTGCCGGCGACCGCAGCGTAATCGGCCAGAGCG
Organism: Terriglobia bacterium; assembly: GCA_020072815.1. Classification (NCBI taxonomy): domain Bacteria; kingdom Pseudomonadati; phylum Acidobacteriota; class Terriglobia; species Terriglobia bacterium. Next base: position 193,734 of record JAIQGE010000007.1, read on the forward strand.
TGCTGCTGAACGGGCAGGGCTTCACCATCATCGGCGTGGCCCCTGCGGGCTTTCAGGGGACCAATTCCATCGGCGGGCCGGACATGTGGATCCCCATGTCCATGCATGACCCTATCATCACCGGGCTGACCAAGGTGTTTTTCAATGAACGCCGCTTTCTCGGCTTCAACGTGGTGGCGCGCCTGAAGCCCGGCGCAACCGTGCAGCAGGCGGGCGCCGAGCTGAAGAACATTGCCTTGGACCTGGAGCGCGATTTTCCCCTGGCCAACAAGGGCCGAACGTTCGTCGCAATTCCGCTGCTGGAATCGGCGCTGAATCCCAATTTCAAAGGATTTTTCCAGGCCGCCGGCGCCATCCTGATGGGCGTGGTGGGCATTGTCCTGCTGATTGCCTGCTTCAACATCGCCAACCTGCTGCTGGCGCGGGCCTCAGGACGCAAGCGCGAGATGTCCATCCGCGCGGCCGTGGGCGCGTCGCGCAACCGCATCGTGGCGCAGTTGCTCACTGAAGCCCTGGTGCTGGCCGTCGCCGGAGGCGCGCTGGGACTGGGACTGGCGGTGGTCGGACGAAACTTGCTATGGAAGTTCCGTCCTTCGCAGTTGCCGGCTGGGGCGCTGGATTTGTCTTTGGACACACACGTTCTGCTCTTTACATTCTTCGTCGCGATTGGCACTGGAATCATCTTTGGGCTGGCGCCGGCCTTGCAGGCCTCGCGTCCTGATTTGGTTTCAGAATTGAAAGAGCGCGCGGGCGGAGAGTTGACCGGCGGCCGCCGCTTCAAGCTGCGCGACGTGCTGGTGGTGGTGCAAGTGGCCATTTGCATGATCGCGCTGGTGGGCGCCGGCCTGTTCCTGTTGAGCTTGCGCCATGCCCAGGAACTGGACCCCGGCTTTGATACGCGCAATCTTGCCATGCTCAGTTTTGACGCGGGCTCGCTGAACTATGACGCGGCGCGCGCCAAGGAACTTCAGCGTCGCGCGCTGGAGACGGTACAAAACGCTCCAGGCGTGAAGTCCGCCACGCTGGCCAACATTGTTCCGCTGTTCAACGGCGGCTTTGGCCGCACTACGTTTGTGGAAGGCGAAGACACCAACAACGGGCAGAACGGAAAATTCACCCAGATGGGCACGGTGGCCCAGGACTACCTGCCGACCATGGGCATTCCCATGGTCAAAGGGCGCGGGTTTGACAGTTCTGATCGCGAAGACAGCCCGCGCGTGGCCATCATCAATGAAACTGCGGCCAAGCAGTTCTGGCCGAACCAGGACCCCGTCGGCAAGCGCTTTAAGTATTTCAAAGACACCGGTTGGACGCAGGTCATCGGCGTGGTGCGCGACTCCAAATACAACTCGCTGGGAGAGCAGCCCCTGCCGTACATGTATCTGCCGCTAATACAAAACCCCAGCACCGCGGTGACACTGTTCTTCCGCACCAAGGGCGATCCCGGCTCGGTGCTCAGCACGGCGCGGGCGGAGGTGCAGGCCCTGGACCGCAACTTGCCTCTGACCAACGTCTGGCCGATTGGAGAAGTGATCTCGCAGGCGCTGTGGGCGGCGCGCTTTGAGGCCAGCTTGCTGGCGGTCTTCGCCGCCGTGGCCATGCTCCTGTGTGCCGTGGGGATCTACGGCGTAGTCGGATACTCCGTCCGGCAGCGCGTCCGCGAATTTGGCATCCGCCTGGCTCTGGGCGCTCAGCCGCAGCACGTGTTGATGATGGTGATTCGCCAGAGCGCACTGACCACGGCCATTGGTCTGGCAGTGGGACTTATTGTGGCTTTTGTGCTGGCTCGGATTTGGATGGCCGAGCTGGGCAACCTGCTTTACGGCGTGAAGGTGACCTCGCCCCTGACGTACGGCGCCACCGCCCTGGTGCTTGCCGCCGTCGGCCTGGTGGCCAGCTACATCCCCGCACAGCGCGCGGCCAAGGTGGACCCCATGGTCGCACTGCATTACGAGTAGCGCCCGGAGAGGTCCCCGCCGAAGCAGCTTCCAGGCGGATACTTTCGTCCGCTAGCTGCTCTCCGCGCGTTCTTTTCTTTTCCTGCGAACGGGGTATAAACCAAAAGTAACTTGTTTATCATCAACAAGTTTGCGAAAATCTTGTCCAAAGAAGCAAGGAGCCACAGCCGCTTCAGTCGGCTGCCCAAGATTGTTCGGAGAAGAATTTATTCGGAGAAGAATTTGGGTTCCTGCGGCGTTCCGTCGTGACCGCGCCGCTCCGCCACTTGAGATTGGTTGTTCCGTCAATTGCGAACCAGATGTCTCAAAAGTGAGAGTGTGCCTCGGTCTGGCCGGCCGAGCGGGTTGAGCACCCAAAAACCAGGAAAGTGAACGCAGGGGGGTCGTCACTGCTGCCTGATTGCCCGCTGCGGCATAATTGAATGACACCAAGCCTCCAAATCGACGGAAGGAGCTCGGACGCAACCATCTTGACCTCCCTGGACGCAGTCTCCCTGAACACGGGGCCATTCCTGCAGGTGCGCGGCCTGTGCGTGGACTACACCGCCGCCAGCGGCAGCATGGTGCACGCGCTGCGCGGCGTGGACGTGGCCATCGCCGAGCAGGAATGCGTGGGCGTGCTGGGCGAATCGGGTTCGGGAAAAAGTTCGCTGGCGCAAGCGTTGTTGCGCCTGCTTCCCGCCAACGCCCGCGTCACCGCCGGAGACGTTCAGTTTCGCGGACGGTCATTGGCGGCGCTATCGCGCGGCGAATTGCGGCGCGTGCGCGGCGCGGAGATCGCGCTGATTTCGCAGGAGCCCGCCCTGGCTTTGAATCCGGTGTTGCCCCTGGGCCGCCAGATTCAAGACGTCCTGCAGGCGCACTTCAAGCTGGACGAAACCCAGTGCCGCGAGAAAGCCCTGGCCATGCTGCGCGACGTGGGATTTGACGACCCGGAGCGCGTGCTACGCGCCTATCCCCACCAGCTCAGCGGCGGTGAGCGCCAGCGCGCGGCCATCACCCAGGCGCTCATCTGCCAGCCGGCCTTGCTCATTGCCGATGAACCTTTGAGTTCGCTGGACGCTGTGACTCAATCTGAAGTCTTGCGGCTGTTGCAGCGCCTGCGTCGCGAACTGAAGCTGGCCATGCTGTTCATCACCCACGATGCCGGCGTGCTTTCCACACTGGCGGACCGAGTGATCGTCCTGCGCGATGGCCAGGCGGCAGCTTCCGGCAGCATCGCCGAACTTCGCCGCAACTCCGATCCTTACGTCCGCAGCCTGATGCATCCTGAAGAAACGCTGCATCCTGAAGAAACGCTGCAGCCGGAAGAAACGCTGCGCGCCGAAAGAACGTTGGCCTTTCCGAGGCCGGCTTCGCGTCTCGCGCCGGGATCAACCAACAACGACGCCGCCACGCCCCTACTGGAAGTCCTCAGCTTGAGCAAGCAATTCGTTCAGCGCAGCTTTCTCTCCAGCAAAAAGTTTGCGGTGCGTGCGCTCGACAACGTGGACCTGCTGTTGCAAGAAGGATCGTCAACCGCGGTGATTGGACGGTCGGGTTCCGGCAAATCAACTCTGGCGCGTTGCATCGCCGGCTTTGAGCGCGCCGGCCAAGGTGAAATCCTGTTTCAAGGCTCAGCGTCGCGGGCATCAACCCCGGAGTTGCGCCGCCAGGTGCAGATGATTTTTCAGGACGCAGGCACCGCGCTGAACCCCGGATTCACTGCGGCCGAGTTGATTTACGAACCGCTGGTGGTCGCCGGCCGCGGCACAGAACTCGAGCGCCGCCAGCGCGCGGTGCAGTTGTTGGAAGAAGTTGGGCTTGATCCCGACTGGTACGGCCGGCTGGCGGGCGAATTCAGCGGAGGCCAGCGGCAGCGCTTGGCTCTGGCCCGCGCCCTGGCCGCCGATCCCAAGCTGCTCATCCTCGACGAATCTTTTTCCGGCCTGGACGTGCCGTTGCAGGCGCAAATGATCAAGTTGCTGCTGGACCTGCAATCGCGTCACGGACTGGCGTATCTGTTTATCACCCATGACCTGAATTTCATTTCGCTGTTTGCCCGCGAAGTTGTGGTGATGGATGAAGGCAAAATCGTGGAGCGCACAACGCCGCGACGCATGCGCGAAAGCGCTGAGCCGGCCACACAATTGCTGGTCCGCGCGGCGGAACGCCTGCATGAGCCCGGCGTGGAGAACCTGGCATGATTCGCTATCTCGCTCTCCGGCTCGGCCACGGCGTGGTGATTCTGTTCGGCGTGTCCTTGTTGCTGTTTCTCCTGCAGCAAGCGGCTCCGGGCGAGTTCTTCACGGACGCCAAACTGAATCCGCAGATCTCGGAAGAAACGGTCAAGGCCTTGCGCGCCCAATACGGCATGGACCAACCGCTGCCCAAGCGTTACGCCCGATGGTTGATGTCTGTCGTCAAGGGTGAGTTGGGATATTCTTTCGCTTACAACGTGTCGGCATCGTCGCTGCTGTGGCCCCGCGCGTTGAACACGCTGCTGCTGACCGTCCCTGCGCTGATCATTTCTTGGCTGATCGCCGTGCCTCTGGGAGTTCTGTCCGCGGCGTGGCGAGGCGGCTGGCTTGACCGCTTTTTGTCGGCTGGTACCTCGGTCTTGCTGGCCCTGCCCGATCTTTTGCTGGCTTTGCTGGCGCTGGTGATTGCCATGCGGACCAACAAGTTTCCCGTGGGCGGCATGCATTCCCTCACCGCGCAAGAAATGGGATTATGGTCGCGATTCACTGACCTGGGCTGGCACATGGCGCTGCCGGTTGCGGTGATCGTGATCGGTTCGCTCGCGCCCATTCTCCGCCAGGTGCGCGCCAGCATGAGTGAAGTGCTGGATTCGCCGTTCATGCGCGCGGCGCAAGGACACGGCCTGCGCAAGTTCACTCTGCTGTTCCGCCACGCGCTGCCCGCCGCGGCAAATCCGCTGATCTCGCTCTTTGGACTCTCCGTTGCCGTGCTGCTCAGCGTCGGACTGCTGGTGGAAGTCGTGATGAGCTGGCCCGGAATCGGGCCGCTGCTGCTGGAAGCCATTATGGGCCGCGACCTGTTTATCGTGATCGGCGCGGTCATGCTGTCCACGTTGCTGTTGGTGCTCGGCAACCTTTTTGCGGACATCCTGCTCTATGCCGTGGACCCGCGCATACGGGTGCAAGCATGAAGCGCTCAACCAAACTCGCGTGGGCCACCTGGTTCCTGGCGGTCTTACTCCTGGTGGTCATCTTTGCCGGCTTCTTTGCGCCATACAGCTATGACACGCAGGACCGTGACCATCCTTACGCCCGGCCATCGCGCGTGCATTTTGTGGATGGCCAAGGTAAATGGCACATCCGCCCATTCGTCTTCGCGACAAAAAATCGCGAAGGCAGCCTGACGGAGTACCAGGAAGACCTATCGCGGATTTATCCCGTAAGGCTCTTTGTCGCTGGAGATTCGTACAAAGTACTTGGGATCTTCCGCGGTCACACGCATCTGTTCGGCGTCGCCGCCCCCGCGTGCATCTTCCTGCTGGGAGCAGACGGTTTTGGCCGCGACCAGTTTTCGCGCATGCTGTACGGCGGTCAGGTATCGCTGTTTGCCGGCATTCTGGCCGCGGTTTTTTCCGCAGCCGCGGGGCTGTTCCTGGGGATGGTCGCTGGAATGTTCGGCCGTCCGCTGGATGACATCATCATGCGCGTGGGCGAAATCTTCATCGCGCTGCCCTGGCTGTACCTGCTCATCTCTGTGCGCGCGTTTCTTCCTTTGCAGATGAGCGCGGTGGCGGCGTTCACTTTGGTGGTGATGGTGATCGGCCTGGTCGGCTGGGGACGTCCCGCGCGCCTGGTGCGCGGCATTGTGCTGAGCGCGCGCGAACGCAATTTCGTTCTGGCGGCGCGCGGATTTGGCGCCGGCAAGTTCTACCTGATGCGCCGCCACATCCTGCCCGCGGCCATGGGCGTTGTGCTCACGCAGATGGCGCTGCTGGTGCCTTTGTTTATGATGGCGGAAGTTACTCTTTCGTATCTGGGGCTTGGTGTGGGCGAACCGTTTCCCAGTTGGGGCAACATGCTGGCCAACGCACAGCAGTTTCACGTAATTTCATCTTATTGGTGGATGTTATTGCCGGGTCTGGCTCCGGCGCCGGTCTTTTTGGCATGCCAGGCCCTGGCCGATGTGTTTCAGGAAAAACTGAAAACGGCAGTCTAGATTTTTTTGTGACGGAGTAAATGGGATGCCTGAGACGATCAAGCGGACCGCACTATGTGCACTAGCCGGACTGGCTTTGGCGGCAGCTTTCTGCTCGCCTGCGGTTGGTCAAGACGACATGCTTCGCCCGCCTGCGGAAACCGGACGGCAGGGCGGACGTTTGGTTGTCGCCCAGTCATCTGAACCCAAAACCCTCAATCCAGTTACCGCTCTGGACCAGCCGTCGCGCGACGTGATTCGCCGTCTGACGGCCGATCTGGTCCACATTGAGCGCGACTCGCAGAAGACCGTCCCGGCGCTAGCCAAATCCTGGACCGCCACGCGCGACGGCAAGAGCCTTACCGTGCAGCTTCGACGCGGCCTGCGATTTTCTGACGGCGCTCCTTTTGATGCCGACGACGTTGTCTTCTCCTACAAGCTCTATCTCGACGAGAAAATACATTCGCCGCAGCGCGACCTGCTGATCGTCGCCGGCCAGCCCATGCGGGTGGAGAAGCTCGGGCCGTATTCGGTCCGCTTCTCCTTTGCCGCTCCCTACGCCGTGGCCGAACGAGTGTTTGACAGCCTGGCCATCCTGCCGCGTCACCTCTTGGAAAAGGACTATCAGGAAGGTGGAATCGCCAAAGCCTGGACCCTGGCCACATCGCCCGACAAAATTGCCGGACTCGGTCCTTTCCGGCTCAAACAGGTGGTCCCTGGCGAGCGAATCGTCCTGGAACGTAATCCCTATTATTGGAGAAAGGACGCGAAAGGCCAGAAGCTGCCGTATCTGGACGAACTGGTCTTCCTCACCGTGCCCAGCCGCGACGCACAAGTGGCGCGCTTCCAGGCGGGTGAGACCCAGGCCATCAGCCCGCTCAGCGCGGAAAATTTTGCCGCCCTCGAACCGGAGCAGCAGGCCCGTCACTACAAGCTGTTCGACGTTGGTCCCGGCATGGAATACAACTTTCTTCTGTTCAATTTGAATGCCGGTCTGGAAAGCAAGCTTCCGGTGGTCGCCCGCCGGCAAAAGTGGTTTCTTGATCCGCGTTTCCGCCAGGCGGTGTCCGCAGCCGTGGACCGCGCGGCGCTGTTGCGGCTGGTGTATCGCAACCGTGGGGCGGCGCTGGCCACCAACGTCACCGGCGGCAACAAGCTTTGGATCAATTCAGCGCTGAAACCTACAGAACACTCTGAAGCCGCGGCGCGCAAGCTCCTGCAGGCCGCTGGCTTCTCCTGGAATCGAGACGGCGGGTTGCTCGATTCCTCGGGGCAGGCGGTGGAGTTCAGCATTTTGGTTAGCTCCAGCAACGTCCAGCGCAGCCAGATGGCGACGTTAATTCAGGACGACTTGAAAAAACTGGGGATGAACGTACACGTAGTGGGACTGGAGTTCCGCTCCATGGTGGACCGCGTTTTGCAGTCGCACGACTACGAAACCGCGGTGATGGGGCTGGGCAGCGGCGACGCCGATCCCAACTCCGACATGAGCTTTTTGCTTTCCAGCGGACAAAGCCATCTCTGGAGTCTCGATGAAAAGCAGCCGGCCACGCCCTGGGAAGCTGAGATTGACAAACTGATGCAGCAGCAGCTGGTCACCGTGAATTATCGCCAACGCAAGAAACTGTATGACCGGGTGCAGGAGGTCATGGCCGCGGAGATGCCGGTGGTCTTCCTGGCCAGCCCGAGTATCCTGGTGGGAGCGTACCAGGACTTGGGTAATGTGCGCCCAGCTATAATTGATAACTATATTCTCTGGAACGCAGACGAACTTTTTTGGCACACCCCCACTGGAAAACATTGAAGCTGAATGGACGACAACGCCAAAGAGATATCCATACCCACGCCTAAGGACGCAGCGGCGGAAGATGAGCGGCTGGTACAGGAGTGCTTGAACGGCGATGAGCGGGCGTGGAACCGTCTCATTGAGAAATACAAACGGCTGATCTACTCCGTTCCCGTCAAGTACCGGATGAGCCCTGACGACGCCTCCGACGTCTTTCAGAACGTGTGTGTGGACCTGTTCACCAATCTTTCCAAACTGCGGAAGGTTGAGTCCCTGCGTTCCTGGCTGATCACCGTGGCCACCCACAAGTGTTTTCATTTCAAGAAACAGCAGCGCGGCCAGGACGTGGAGCTGGACGCCATGGAGCAGGAGATGGCGGAAGAAATCGCCCCGGCGCCGGAAGTGCTGCAGGAAATCCAGGAAGAACAGGCGGTGCGCGACGCCATCGTCAAGCTCTCGCCGCGGTGCGCTCAACTGGTCCAGCTCCTCTTCTTTGAGCAGCCGCCGGTGCCTTACAACGAAGTGGCGCAGAAACTGGGACTGGCCACCGGGTCCATCGGCTTTATCCGCGGCCGCTGCTTGAATCGCCTGCAAAAGATCCTGGCGGAGCTGGGGTTCTGATCGTGGACCGCATTGGCAGTCCGGCGGAGCTGGAACCATGGATCGTCGAAGCCTCAGAGCTTTCTGATCCCGCGCAGCGTCGCGCTCTGCTGGCGCAGCGCCCGGACTTTCTCAGCCGCGAAACTTTCGACCAACTGTATCGCGGGGTCATCGCCAACCTTCGCGCCAACCTGGAGCGGTCAGAGCGCCTGGCGGAAGCCTGCCGCTGGATCGCCGTGGAACTCAACGATCCTTACATTTCCGCCAAGTGCGCCCGCGCCACGGGCCACGTGGTCTCGCTCAAGGGCAACTATCGCGAGGCCATCAAGGAGTATGAGACCTCCATTGCCGGGTTTGACGCGCTGGGGTCTGATTTTGACGCGTCGCTGACCATCAATGGAGCGCTGCAAAGCCTGATTTACGATGGTCAATATGAACGGGCTCTGGCCCTGGGCGCCAAGGCCCGCGCGGTGTTCGCGGCGCACGGCGACCAATTGCGACTGGCACGACTGGACAGCAACGTTGCCAACATCTATTACCGCCAGGACCGCTTCCGCGAAGCCCAGGAGCTTTATGAGAGCGCGTACCGCGACTTCCTCACCTGCGGCGAGCCCATGGACATCGCCATCGTCCTCAGGAACCTTGCGGTTTGCTACATTAGCCTGAACGAGTTCGCGCTCGCCCAGGAAACCTACCAACTGGCGCGGCGGCATTGTGAACAGCATGGCTTTTCGCTGCTGGTGGCGGAAGCCGATTACAACATTGCTTATCTCCACTATCTCAAGGGCGAATACCTGCGCGCTATCGAGATGTATGACCAGACGCGCAACTTCTGTCTCACCCTGGGCGACAAATATCATCAGGCGCTCTGCGATCTGGACCAATCCGAAATCTACCTGGAGCTGAACCTGACCGAAGGCGGCACCGAGCTGGCACAACAGGCGTTTCTGGCGTTCCGCCAACTGGGCATGCGTTATGAGGCGGCCAAAGCGGCCACGTTTTCCGCCATCGCCGTCAGCCAGCAGGGGCATTATCGCCAGTCGCTGCGCGTCTTTGATCAGGCGCGCGCGCTGTTTATCGAAGAGCTGAACCGGCTCTGGCCGGCGCTGATTGATCTCTACAAGGCGCTGGTGCTTTACGAGGCCGGACAAGACGACGAAGCTGAAGACCTGGCGCTTTCGGCGCTGGAGTACTTCGGTCCGTCCTTGCTGCCGGCCAAAGCCGCGCTGTGCGAATTGCTGCTGGCGGCCATTGAAGTCCGCGGCTCAGACGCCGACGAAGCCCGCCGTTATTGCAGCTCTGCGCTGTCCCGCTTGCTGCATATTGATTCCCCGGCCACTTACCAGGCGTACTTCATGCTGGGCCAGGCGGAAGAAACCAGCGGCAACACTGAGCTGGCCCGCCAGGCGTATGAGAAGGCCTATCACAAGCTGGAAGACCTGCGCAGCCACCTGGGCAAAGAAGAGCTGAAGATCGCGTTTCTCAAGAACAAACTCACGGTTTACGAAGGATTGGTCGTAACTTCTCTGGCCGTGCACTCGCTGGCCTGCACCGAGCACGACACGTTCGAATACATAGAGCAGGCCAAATCGCGCAGTCTGGCGGACTTGATCGCTTTCCGCGCTTCCACGCTCACCGGCCGCACGCTGGAACAGTCGCCGGCCATGGCCCAGTACCGCGACCTTCGCCAAAAACTGAATTGGACCTATCACCAAATCGAGTTGCAGGAACTCAGTCCGGAAGGGGACACGCACCAAGCGCGCATCGCGCAGCTGCGTCTTCAGGGCCGCGAATACGAAGACGCCCTGGTCAAGGCCTTTTCTCACCTGCAAAGCACTGACGTTGAGTTCGCCAATCTGCAGAATGCCAAGACTATTTCCGCCGCCGAGCTGCAGCGCGTCCTGCCCCCCAATACCCAGATGTTGGAGTTCTACCTGGCGCGCAACCAGTTTTACGTATGCCTGGCTTCGCGCGACCGCCTGAAGATTCTGCCGGTGGCCGATGCCGGCGCCGTGCGCACCAAGCTCCGCCTGTTGCAGTTGCAACTGGCGAAATTCCGCCTGGGCGATGACTACATCAAACCCCGCGAAAAGTCGCTCTTACAGGCCACGCAAGCCCATCTGGAGGAACTGTACGATCTGCTCATCCGGCCCATCCGCAGCCAGCTCCAGGCGGCGAATCTGGTGATAGTTCCCCACAGCTTTCTGCACTACTTGCCGTTCCATGCATTGTCGGACGGTCGCCGCTGTCTGATTGATGATTTTTCCATTTCGTATGCTCCCAGCGGCAGCATCTTTGCTATTTGCCAGGAAAAGGCTTTGCCGGAAGGACCGGGAGAGACCCTGGTGCTGGCCGTTCCCGACGCGCGCGCTCCCTATATAGAAGAGGAAGGCCGGTTCGTTGCCGCCAGCATGGACAACGCGCGGCTGTTCCTGGGCGAAGAAGCCACCGAGGAGCGTTTGCGCACCTACGGTTCGCAGAGCCGCTACATTCATATCGCTACGCACGGCTATTTTCGCCAGGACAATCCCATGTTCTCCTCCATCCGGCTGGGCAACTCGCTGCTGAGCTTGTTTGACCTTTACCAGTTGCAGTTCAATGCGGAACTGGTCACCCTGAGCGGCTGCGGGACCGGGATGAACGTGGTCATTGGCGGTGATGAACTGATCGGCTTGGTGCGCGGGCTGTTGTACGCCGGCGCCCAGACCCTGATGGTGAGTTTGTGGGAAGTTCACGATCAAAGCACGGCTGAATTCATGAGGGATTTCTATGCCGCGTATCGCGAACTGCCCAACAAGGCACAAGCCTTGCAGCGTGCGGTTGCTAATCTAAGGCAAAAGCGGCCTCACCCTTACTATTGGGCGGCGTTTTGCTTGGTTGGTAAGTTTTCTTAAGGAAATAAGTAAAGCTTTGTAAAGTCTGAGATATCTATATTTTTAGCCCTGCTTCTGACTCTTGTATTACAGAAGCAGGCTCATCCGTCGACTGCTAAAAAGGGGAACACAGACCCGGAAGCTGTGTTCCCTTTGGATTTAATAGAGACGAAAAAGAAGATATGCCTCAAGCCGCGCGCCATTTCGATATCACTGAGTGGGCTGATTACGCCAGGAACCTGGCTCCGCCCGAGCAACAAGGGCAGATGTTGGCCCATCTTGCCGCTGGATGTTCCAAATGCGGAAAGATTGAGCAGCTATTTCTGAAATTTGCAAAAGTCTGCGCCCGTGAAGGCGCATACCAGATCCCGGAGAGCACAGAGCGGCAGGTGAAAGCTCTGATCAGCATAGGAAGGGAGCCGCGTCGCTCCCCGCTGCAGCGCATGTTCGCCTCTCTGGTGTATGACAGTTTGAATGATCCCCAGCCGGTAGGAGTCCGCGGAACGCACCAGATCAGCCGCCAAGTGCTGTTCCATGCCGGCGAGTACTCGGTTGATCTGCGCTTTGAGCATGAAAAAGGCTCGGCCAGCATGGTTCTGGTAGGACAGATCTCCAACCAGAACGCCCCCGAGGATCCCATGGCCCACCTGCCGGTGATCCTGTTGGCAGGCCAGCGCGAATTGGCCCGCTCCATGAGCAACTCATTCGGTGAATTTCAGATGGAGTACGTCCCCGATACTGATCTCCGTCTGCTGGTGCCGCTGGAATCTCACGGGCAAGAATTAGAAGTCTTGCTGGGGCAGGCGCCGCAGGCTTAAGTTTTTTGGAGCCAAAAGACAATCTGTAAGTGGAAGTTCTAGACATGAGGACACTGCGTCTTTTCGTCATTTTCGGCGCGTTGCTGGCGCTCGCGTTACCCGCGACGGCACAGACCAGCTACGTCCTCACCATCCCCGCCACCGTTGACGTCCAGAGTTTCGCAGCCAGCCACGGCCTGACCGTGGTCCGGGAAATCCATGATGGGACGAACTGTGTCTATGTTGTGACTTCCGCCTCCTCGGATGTGACGGGCGTTGAAACCGAAGTGGAAACAGATGTTCGGGTCACCAGCTTTGAGGCCAACGCGCCCATCTCCCTGCCCGAGACCCTGAACGGCCTGACCGGTCCAGTCCTGACCCAGTCTACCGCTGGGATTCTTGAAACTCTGCCCGGTCGCACCCTGGTCACGTTTTTCGGCAGCACGGTACCCAGCAACTACATTACACAGACCGCCACCACGATTATTCGGCTCCCGGACGCGCGCGCGGCGTATCCAGTCACCGGCGCTGGGATCATCGCCATCATTGATACCGGCGTAGACCCGCAGCATCCCGCTCTGGCCGGCGTCCTGGTGCCGGGGTTCGATTTCGTCCACAACACCAGCGGCATTCCTTCTGAGTTCAGTGACGCCGCCCTGATCAACCAGTCCACGGCCGGGATCCTGGAACAGTCCACCGCCGGCATTCTGGAGCAGTCCACCGCCGGCATTCTGGAAGCACAGAACGTAGTTCCCTTGAATTCGTACACGGCCGCCATTCTGGACCAGTCCACGGCCGGGATTCTGGAAGGTTTGGTTCCGCAGGATTTCGGGCATGGCACCATGACCGCGGGTGTTGCGCACCTGATTGCGCCTACGGCGAAGATCATGCCGCTCAAAGCCTTCACGATTGACGGCATGGCCACCGCCAGCGACATCATCCGCGCTATCTATTTTGCGGCTGACAACGGCGCCAACGTCATCAGCATGAGCTTCAGCATGCCGGCCAATTCGCCCAGCCTGCAGGCTGCAATTCAGTACGCGCTGGGCAAGAACATCGTAGTGGTTGCCTCATCCGGCAATGACGGCCTGAAGACCCTGGTTTATCCGGCAAGCATTGGCGGAGTACACGGCGTAGGCTCTACCACCAACGCTGATGGCCGCAGCGCGTTTTCCAATTATGGCTCCGGAGTTGTGCTCCTGGCTGCGCCCGGTGAAGGCGTGATTACCACCTATCCCGGCGGCAACTACGCTGCGGGATGGGGGACTTCTTTTAGCGCTCCCATGGTGGCTGGAGCGGCTTCGCTGGTCCTCCAGGCGCGTCCGGCCAGCAAGCCGGGTGACGTGCTCAACGCTCTTTCCAAGGCCAAGCAGATCAGCGATATGGGCTACGGCCGTATTGATCTCTATCAGGCCCTCAACAGCGTCATAGGCGGCTCGTCATCAATCTCTGGGACATCCGGAAGCAACACCAGCGGCAGTACCAGCGGTGGCTCCTCCAAGCCGTAATTCCGCCCCTTCACGTTGACCTTCTCCGCGCTTTTGTGACCACTTTTGCTCACCTGCACAAATTTATTAGCGTCTTTAATCCACTGGTAACCTTAGGACACTTGAACCGGCGAAAAAAGGCCAATCTTGGATCAGTCCACCTTCCCCAAAGTCTTCCGGCAAGCCCAGCGTCTGCTGACGATATGTCAACAAACCATGCATAAGACCTTTAAAAACATAAGCAATCAGTGGTTATTCGTAAAATACTTTAACCGCTGATTTCTAGTTGCAGTTTCGTCTCCAAAGCGTCCCTGAGTTTGCCCAACATTAAAGCCGAAACAAGGGCTGGACACTGTGGCTATACTGTCCTCGCATCAAGGCCAGCCTTCTGAGAAGGCAGGGTTTTACCTTTCGGCGTCGCGACGGAACGACCGCCGGAAAAGAAGATTGACGGAAAATGTTGAAACACAGATTATTGCTAACTATTTTGCAGGCTGTTTGCTTGCTGGGGAGTGCCTCCCTGCTGGCCCAGGACAAGTTTGTCCTGGTGACCTCGCCATCCAAAGTGAGCGATGTGTGCGGCAAACATGGCTTGACACAAGTTTCCCAGGTCTCCAGCAGCTCCTCCGCCGGGGTTTACCTGGTTTCCACCTTTTCCGTTGATCCCACGATAGCTACCGATTCCTCCGTCACCAGTTTCGAGCCCAACCGGGCCCTGGGCGTACCTGAGCTCTCCGGCGCTACCATCGCAAGCCTGACCCAATCCACCGCCGGAATCCTTGAGACCCTGCCGGGACGGACAGTGGTCAGCTACTTCGGCGCCAGCGTACCGAGTAACTATGTGCAACAGACAGCGGCCGCGATCGTCCGCCTGTCAGACGCGCAGGGCTCCAAGCTTAGCGGCACAGGAATTGTGGTTGCGATTATTGATACCGGCGTGGACCCCAGCCATCCTTTGCTGAGTCCGGTGCTCGTCCCTGGATTTGATTTCACGCGTAACCTGAGCGGCTCAGCGTCTGAGCTGCTTGATCTGGACCCAACGGTGGCCGCGTCCTTGACCCAGTCCACCGCGGGCATCCTGGAAGGCCAGAACCTGGTCCAGTTAAATGCGTCCACGGTGGCCATCCTGACCCAGTCCACCGCCGGCATCCTGGAAGGCATCGTTCCCAAGGCCTTCGGCCACGGCACCATGACGGCGGGTTTGGTCCACCTGGTCGCGCCTGGCGCAAAGATCATGCCGCTGAAGGCGTTCAGCGCAGACGGCAACTCTGACCTGTTTAACATTATCCGCGCCATCTACTACGCTGCCGACCACGGGGCCAACGTCATCAGCATGAGCTTTGAGATCACCCAGAGCTCGCCTGCGCTGCAGAACGCCATCCAGTACGCCTTGAGCAAGAATGTGGCGATTGTGGCTGCCTCCGGCAACGATGGCCAGCAGATTCTGGTATATCCCGCCGCTTACGGCAATGTGATCGGCGTAGGTTCCACCAGCAACCAGGACGCCAAGAGCGTCTTTACCAACTTCGCCACCAACGCTATTTACGTAGCGGCTCCGGGAGAAGGCGTAATCACCTCGTATCCTGGCGGCAATTACGCTGCGGGATGGGGGACTTCGTTCAGCGCCCCTCTGGTGGCCGGCGAAGCGGCGATGCTGCTGCAGGCGAAGCCGACAATGCATCCTGGTGACGTCGCCAACGCGGTATCTCATGCCCAGGCAGTGCAGCAGATGGGCCACGGACGAATTGATCTCTGCCAGGCGTTGATCGGCTTGAACCTGGGACCGTGTCCCGCGAGCTCAACCACAACTTCCAGCACAAGTGGCAGCACGTCGGGCGGGTCTACCGCGCCGTGAGCCGCTCGCGGATTCGACAAAATCAGCCCCGCCGCATGGCGGGGCTTTTTCACGCACTTTCCCGGCGTTGGAGCAGCGTTGTCCGGGGGATTACGCGAATCTCAGAATGTGGCGCCCACTTGCGCTTAGCGGCGGAAGAAGCTGTCAGCTTTTCCAGCCGCGGCTTACTTACGGACATACAGCAGCATCGTGCTAACGGACAAGAGTGAGAGCGCTTTCGCGCAGTGGCGAATGGCTCCCGGCCCCGCTGCGAAAGCCAATAGGTATTGCGCCATCGCATCATTTACAATTTTTTACAACTCAATCGCCCAAAACATAAGAAGATTCATGTTGCCAAAGGCTGCCGCCCGGTGAGTTTGCGCCCGGACTTGTTTCCCGAAGCTTTTTGGATCAAAGGCGGCCTGTCACACGCGCGGCGCCACCCGTAGCGATGGAAGAGTTCTAAAGCTTCTGCCCGCTCCTTAAACGTGCCGGGCACACAACTGAAACGCATCTGCAACAAGAAGGGGTCACGCATTAGCGCTGTTACTGAAATCCTGGAGCCCCCGCAGCTCGCTGGTCGCCCTGGGGCGGAAGCGAATCCTGCCCTGGCTTGGCGCTACCAATTGGCGCTGGTAGCCATAGCCGCTATCGTGTTCGTCGGCTGCATGGTCTCACCGCCTGGCTTGATGGACGACGTGGACGCGGCCCATGCGCAGCTGGCGCGCAACATGGTCCACTCCGGCGACTGGGTGGTCCCCCGTCTCGACGGCATCGCCTACATGGAAAAAGCCTCGCTGCCGTACTGGCTGATCGCCGTCTCGTATCTTGCGTTCGGAGCTCATGATTGGGCGGCGCGTCTCCCCTTTGCGCTGGCCGCAGTGTTGCTGTGCTGGGTTACTGCTCGCTACGGCCGCTGGGCCTTTGGCGAGCGCGCGGGATTCTACGCCGGGTTGGTCCTGGCCACCTGCGTTGGCCTGTTTCTCTTCACTCGCATTTTGATTCCTGACGCCATGCTGGCCCTGTGCATTTGTCTGGGCCTTTGGGCCTTTCAGCGCGCACTGAATGAAGATGGCGACGAGTCTCACCCCCGCCGCTGGGCCGCTGTGATGGCTGCCAGCCTGGGCGTGGGTGTGCTGCTCAAGGGGCTGATCGCTGTGGTCATTCCCGCCGGCGCTGCGCTGCTTTACCTGGGATTGACGCGTCAGATTTTCTCGCGGCAAAGCTGGCGGCGGCTGCACTTGCTGAGTGGAGCGCTGATTTTCCTGGCCATCGCCGCGCCCTGGCATGTTCTGGCCACACTGCGTATGCCTCCGTACTTTGCTTCCACCATGCACAGCGCGCCCGGCGAGTATCACGGCTTCTTCTGGTTCTATTTCATGAATGAGCACGTCTTGCGCTTCCTGGGCCAGCGCTATCCGCGGGACTACAACACCGTGCCTCGCGTCGCTTTCTGGCTGCTGAACCTGGTGTGGCTGTTCCCCTGGACCGTTTATCTGCCGGCGGCGCTGAAGCTGGACTACCGGTCCGCAGCCCGCGACAGCCGCACCCGTCTGCTGGCCTTGTGTGCGATAGCGTTTTTGTTGGTCTTTTTCACCTTTTCCACCACGCAGGAATATTATTCCGTGCCCATCTATCCCGCGCTCGCTCTGCTGCTGGGCTGCGCCATCGCCCGCGACGCCAACGGAGTCCAGGACCAGGAAGGCATCTGGCTCAAGCACGGTCGAAGGGTCCTGGGGGCGCTGGCGGCGGCCGCGGTCGTGGCCGTAGGGGGTTTGCTGTATGCGGTGCGGAATGTTTCGGCCATCGGTGATATATCACGGGCCTTGCGGCAGGACCCCAGTGCTTATACACTTTCGCTCGGCCACTTAGGGGACCTCACCATCCCCGCTTTTGCCTACTTGCGTGCGCCGCTCGGCTTGGCTGCAGGAGCGTTTCTGGTGGGCGCCGCAGGATCATGGCTGTCTTCCGGACGGCGCGCGATCTTCGCCCAAGTGGCTATGATGGTAGTGCTGTTCCACGCCAGCCGCATGGCCCTGACGGTGTTTGATCCGTATCTGGGGTCGCGCCCGCTGGCCGAAGCGCTGCTCCATGCGCCTGAGGGACGGTTGATCGTGGACGGCGCGTACTATCCGTACTCATCGGTGATGTTTTACGCGGATCGCCCGGCATTGCTGTTGAACGGCCGCAAGAACAATCTGGAATACGGGTCTTACGCGCCCGGCGCGCCGCAGGTTTTTATCGGCGATAGTGAATTTGTGAAACTGTGGTCGGCGGGTCCGCGCTGCTATCTGGTCACTGACGCCGGGCAACTGGCGCGGGTGGAGCGGCTGCTGGGGACCGAAAAAGTGCGTGAGGTCGCCGGCAGCGGCGGCAAATTGCTTTTGACTAATGACTTGTCCGGCGCGACTGCGGGCAGCTCCTTGGAGAAGGAGAACGTGCACGCGATATGGTAATCATTGAAGCCATCTTGTCCGTCCTGCTGGCCGGTTCGCTGGTGTATTGCGTGCTGGTCATGATCGCTGCGCAGCGCTACAAAGCCGTGGGTCTGCCCGCGCCCCAGCCCGGCCCCGCGCCCGCCATCAGCATTCTCAAGCCGCTGTGCGGGCAGGACGAAGGCCTGGAAGAGAACGTCCGCAGCTTCTTTGTCCAGGACTACCCGGATTTTGAAATCATCTTCGGCGTTCATCGCGCGGACGACCCCGCGGCCACGCTCACTGAACGCATCATGAACGAATTTTCCGGACGCGTGAACGCGCGGCTGGTGGTGACTGGAGAGTCTTCTATCCCTAACGCCAAGGCCTACAGCCTGGACCGCCTGGTGCGCGAAGCCAAACACGACTTGCTGGTGATGAGTGACAGTGACGTGCGCGTCAAACCTGATCTGCTCCAGCATCTGGCCCGCGAGTTCCAAGGCCAAAGCGAAGGTTCACGCATCGGGTTGATCACCTGTCCCTACGCTGCGGTGGCGGGGAAGAGCGTGTGGTCGCGCCTGGAAGCCATCGGCATGAACACAGAGTTGCTGGGCGGCGTGCTGGTGGCCCGCATGCTGGAAGGAATGCGCTTCGCCCTGGGCTGCACCCTGGCGGTGCGCCGCAGCGTGCTGGAAGCCATGGGCGGCTTCGGCTACTTGCAGGAATATCTGGCGGAAGATTTCGTCATCGGCCAGCGCGCCGCGCAAATGGGACACCAGGTGCTTCTTTCCTCCTCCGTCATTGAGCACCGCATCGGCAGCCAGAACATGCTGCCCAATCTCACCCATCGCCTGCGTTGGGCGCGCAGCACGCGGCGTTCGCGTCCCATGGGCTATTGGGGACAGATCTTCACGTATCCGTTGCCGCTGGCGCTGCTCTTGTGGGCCGCCTGGCCCAAGGCGTGGCCCCTGGTCCTGCTTACCTTGGTGTTGCGCGCCGGAGCCGCTGTGGCCACCGCCGCCGTGGTCCTGCGTGATCCTCTATTCCGCCGACAGTGGTGGCTGCTGCCGCTTCAGGACGTTCTCGGACTCCTGGTGTGGATGGGCGGCTTCCTGGGCGACACCATCGTGTGGCGCGACCGCAAATGCACCGTCCTGCGCGACGGCCGCCTGCACGTGAATACCTAGTCAAGTGCGTCGTTAATTGCAGGAGTGCGCCTTCGCACGGCCAGAGAATTTTCAAAGCAAATCTGCCCGTTTTCCCCACGGGTTGGCTTGCCCCTGCTTCAAGGGCGAGAGACAAAAACAGCTCCGGCCAACAAAACTGCTCGGCGAATTGCTTAGTGGCGAGCCTTCGCATTGATGCGCCCAAGTGCAAGAAGAACTGATAAGAGTTTTCACAGATTGGCAAATTCCGAAAATGAAGGCCGCGAAGCGGCGTAAGTCCTTTAGGGCACGTTGCAACTTTCAGTCGCTCGAGATTAGAAACAGCTTTTTTTAGGGAATCCCGAAATATTAGTAACTTTAAATATCAACATTAGAACTTCATTATTACTTTAGTTATAGTCGTGATATTGTGTGATAGAGCTCACATTATTCAGTATTTTGCCGTGATACTTTCCTCTGAGTTCACGGAGGAAAGCAAGTCATGTTACTAAGCGAAGGCGAATTCATCGGGGCATCAGTTCCGCAACACTTGTTCCTGATTCGCGAAACCTGCAAACAATGCCAGCACCCCGCGCACTTCACGATCCTCATTGTCCTGAGCGCGAGCAGCGCACAGGCCAGGAAAGTTCCGCTCTGCAAGAGCCATTGGGAGCAGGCGATAAAGGAAGTTCCTACAAATCCAGTTCCTACAAATCCTATGAAGAGACCCGAATATCCGCTGGAGTTGGCGAAGCTCATTCCCTTTCCGGAACCTGATAGTGAGAGGGCGGGATGTCAATGAGAGTTTCTGCGGCACCACTTACAGCACTGCTTTCTTCCGAGGATCGAGCAATCCAGTCCCTTTGCGGAAGGCTTCTTGAATCGAACGGATTCAATGTGACCCTGGCGGCGAATGCGGAAATGGCTGCCCGGCTATGCGGCAACGCGACGTTTGACCTGGCCATCTATGACCAGGATTGCTCCGGCGTGCTGGAACTGGCCGGCTCGCGCATGCCGATGAGACCGCCCCGCATAGTCATTGGCCTGATTGGATCTGGAAAGATGAATGAGGTCACGGGCAAGCGCATCCAGTTCATGGTGCAAAAGCCCTTTACCAGCAATATCTTGGCGAGAACCATCAGGGCTGCTTGTGGTCCCATTACATGGGAAAGGCGATTGAATTTTCGGCACCACGTTTCTATCGCCACTCTGTCCTGCAAATGGACCGATCAAGGTGAAACCCAGCCTCTGCAGGCTGCAACGATCGTCAACATAAGCGGGACCGGCCTTTGTCTGCAGACGGGAGAAATGCTGCCGCAGGGTGCGGCGCTTGAAATCCGTTTCCCGGTGCCCGGCGGCGAGATCATACAAGTTTCCGGCAACGTCATCTGGTCTCACCTTTCGGGCCGTGCCGGGATTTGTTTTACCAACATTGGTCCAGAACAGCACTTCCAAGCCTGGCTGAACTCACTGTTGTGTGAACACGCATCGCGTTGGAGCGATGAAAAAAGAGGAGAGCACGCGTCGATTGGAGTGGCCCATGCAACTAGGCAGTAACGAATTGATAGTTTTTTCAATTAGTCCGGCGCTTGAACCCACTTTGCCACATTGTAGTGAATGCGACAAGAGCGCCTGGAGAATCGTGGGCACGGTGGACCGCGGCATCAAGCAGGAAACTGCGCTTTGCGTTCGCCACTACATTGACGCCTGCTTGTCATTTCCAGCTCTTCAGTATCTGGAAAGGGAATTCCGATTTTACCCGTATGGTGTCCCTCTCTCCGCTGCGTTCCTGCCCCAGTTCAAATCGGATAGGGCGATATTCACTGCACGCAGCCTGCCAGCGGGTTGGACAGGGAACGAGGATCATCCCGCTGGCAATGACACGGATCATTCATGACGAGAGTTGCATCGAACATCGCAGCGACACTCGTGCTTCTTTGTGCCGCAACGTGCGCTCTTGCGCAGAACGCTGGCAATGGCGGGACCACCGGACAGAGCCGGCTCCATATCACGGTTCAAGTAGTACCAATGGTAATTACTCCAGCACCGGCTTCCAGGCCTCGGGAAGGAAATGCTGTGGTGTATCACCTCCCAATCAAACGGGAGCACATGAGTGTGACTGAGGAGCTACATTTCGTCTGGTTGGTGGGAGAGTCGGGCAGGCCGGAGCGGTGTTGGCTCAAGACAATTACCGTGGTGCCTGAATAGGATAGAAAGCTGTAGATCTCATTTGAGAATTCAAAACCCCAGCGCCGCTCTAACGCTGGGGTTTTTGCACTCTGAAGCTGTCGTGTTGGTTGGCTTACTTGGAACAACTGCTGGCCAGCATGTTGATCTTCTTCACGGTGATCACAACCGGTGCGTCGGAAGAGCCTGCTCCGCCCCCGGAGTTTTGATTCGAAGACTGCGAGCCGATGACCTGTATCTCATGTCCCACGTGCGGGCCCAGCTTGGCGCTGTCGCCTTCGAGCTGGTAGGTTTTGCCCGCCTTATCGGTCAGCGTGAAACTGTCGTTGGATCCGGCCAGGCAACCCTGGATGGTGGCATCATCCTTGGACGGCGCCGACTGTTCCGGGCTGGAGGTCTGCGGGTTCGCCGACGAAGTTTGCGTTGCGTTCCGTCCCGCGGGCTGCGGAGCGGACGGAGTTTGCTGCGCTGCTACCCACACCACGGACAACAGCAGGACGGCGGTGATCAGATAAGTCTTTTTCATTTTGCATTCTCCTGTGACCGCCCGGCCTTCCTGCGGCCGTGCGAGTCGTCAGAAGCAGCGCTTTGGGTTAGATCAAGATGCCGTAGCGGAGGTTTGCTCGTTAAAGGAAGAGCGGTGCACCAGATGTTCTGGCAAACATGGCTCAATGGAACTAAGTGAGAAAGAATAGCCGCCAGAAAGACGAGCAGGGCAGCGCGACTGAATGAAGTCCTGCGTAGCGGAGCGCGCTAAGAGAAGCGCAAGATACAGGACATCCCGGCAATGGCGACGATGACGCGCGATCTACAGCGCCTGCGCCAGCTTCTGATGATATTCTTCGCCGTAGGCATGACTGAAGGCTTCGGCCTGCGTCTTGGCGTTTTCGTAGAAGGCGATCATGCTTCCGCTGCCCATGCGCAGCAGGGAATCAAAGCTGGGCGGCGCGAGAAAGGGAAGCAGCGCCATCTTCACCAGCCACCAGCGCAGCCGCAGGCGGACCACAAACGCGGACATGCGGCATTGCAGGCAGGCGTCGCGGAGCGAAAACAACGTCTCCTGGGCTTGGGTATCCAGCGCTTCCCAGTTCACGCGGCGCTCGTATCTGGTCCAGCCCTGAAAGATCAAGGCATTCACCGTGAGGATATTGCAGTAATGGATTGCCAGATGGATGCGCTTCCACTGCACGTGCTTGAACTCATCCGCGGGCAAGGCGTCGCGGAAGCGCTGTTCGGCTTCGGGATGAAAGGCCCCGTATAGCGCGTCCATCTCAATCTTTTGCAGGAACAGGGGGACGTCGTTGGCGGAAGGCTCGGAAAGCCGCATCGCTTTGCGGAAAATGACGACAGCCGCAGCCAGCAACAGCGCGAGAACGAGTAGGGCAACGATCATCTGTCTTTTATCCTTCCTCCGCTTGTCTTTACCCCGTTAGCTTTACCCCGTTATCTTTTATCCTTACCCCGTTATCTTTTCCCCGCAATCCACTTCAGGGCTTTCATGTACTGCCGCACCGTCGCCACGCCGCCCTCCGGGTCCGTAAAGTTCGCCCACCGGTTCTTAGGTTCGGCTGGAAGATAGCAACTCGCGATCCAGACAACGACGGCCACTATGTATGCCACTGCTGGGCCGTACTTTGCCAATAGATCAAACTTTGTTCCAAAAATAGAACGCGCCCAGAAGGCCACCACCGATCCCAGCGCGGAAACCGCGAACCCGGTTACAACGCCGTAGGGGTAGGTCAGCCAGCTTTCGCCCAGCAGCAGCCAGGCAGAAACCAGAAACATCAAGAACAGTCCGCCCACCACGCAGTTTACGACCGTCCCAAAGGAGTAGATCACCACGCCCAGTGGCGACGTCTGCACCGGGGGATGCAGCAGGGCGTTTCCGATAAAGACAACGCTCAGCATAAGCACTGTCGCCGGGAAGACCATCCTGAACCACCACCAATCGCGAAAGTCCTGGATGAAAACGTCGTGGAAAGCTTCGTGCAGGGCCAGGAGGGCCAAGACAGAGTGGAGAGCCTCGGTGATCCAATAGACTCTGAACAGCAGCTGAAAACTGCCGCTCACAGATATGCCGGCCGTCGTGGCCAGGACCGAAAACGCAATATAGGCCCAGAAGAAGGGGTATTTCCTGCAAAGCCTGCGCCGTACAAGGAGAACGGCAAGGCCAACGAGCAAGATATCTCCCGTAAGACTCACGAATAAGTCAAATCGCCCCATACTTGTGAGTGGCCAGCTTAAACCAGCCACTCACAAGCAACAACTTACTTTGCAGGGCCAAGGGCTGGGGGCGGTAGAGGCACCGGAATCGGGCTGCCCGTTAAAACCGGAGCTGGGGCCGGCGGGATTGGCATTGGAAGGGGGCTGCCCACCAAGATCGGATCCGAGGGTGGCTTAATAGGTGCCGGAACCGGGCTGCCTGCCAAAGCAGGAATCGAGCCCCAGGCCACCAGTAACAGCGTAACTGCGAGAATACGAACGACTTGTTTCATGTTTTGCTCCTTTTGTGTGATGTGGGGAATGACCACGAGTTTGAGGAGAGGATAAGCCCTTTCTCATGTTGGAAGTGGACGATGTGGCAGGACCACGGTTTCTGAAAACACCAGCCGACAGGTGATTCTGTTTGATAAAATCAAGAGTTTTTCCCTGGGAATCTTACGGAGAGCTGGTCTGTCCCATGAGACCTGCGAAGGCACGAAGGCCTGTTCTTGACTTGGCTACCTCCGGGTAGCATGATTCGGGTATCTCTAAGACGGTTTTTCCGGTTTTCAGAAAGCGATGACGCCACGTATCTCCAAAGGCGGCAAAGGAAGCGGCAAGAGTCGCAAGCTGGAGCCTCGTCGCCGGGGCCCAAGCGACATTGCGCCCACCATTCCCAAGAGCTACACCCTGCCGTTTCCGGTGATCCTGGAGATTCGCCGCGTGGCCAAGGAATACGGTTCTCAGGGCCGGGCCTTGCAGGTGGCCTCGGAAATCCTGGTGCGCATGAAGAAGCGGCCGCCGGTGGCGCCGCCCGATCCCGATCTGCTCATGCGCATGACCTACAAGCTGACGCCGCGCACCGCCCGCCTCATTGATCAACTGGCCCGCACCCAATACGAAGACGCCGGGCAAGCCATCTCGGCGTGCATGAAGACGCTCAAGCTCAAGAAAATTGATTGACGCCTGTTGAGCGCGGCCCCGGACGCACTCCCTTAGAAAAACGAGCAGGGCAGAAGTGGCTCATTCCTTCTGCCCTTATTGCTTTAACCAAGCAGGCTTACTCCAAACTTGGGTTGTCTGAAACTACGTTGCTTGAATCGGCATCATCGCCAGCTTGTGCGCTCTTGCCCGGGCGACGGCCTGCGGGATGTAGCTGCAGCAGGGATCTTCCGCGAAGAGGTCTCCCGTCACGGCGTAGGCCCGCGCGCGCGACCCGCCGCAGATTTCCTTGAATTCGCACTCGTGGCATTTGCCGTGCAAGTTGGCGGTGTTGCGCAGAGACACCAGCAGCTCTGACTTCTGGTAGATCTCCGTGAGACTTTGCGTGCGCACGCTGCCGGCGCTGATGGGCAGGAACCCGCTGGGATAAACCTCGCCGACGTGCGAGACAAAAACAAACCCTTTGCCGTCGTTGATAGGCAGCAGTCCGGGAATGCCTTGTACCGCGTCGGCGGTCAGCTCCTGGACGGCGCTGGACTTCTTGGCGCTGCGCTGCTGCAGAACGAAGCGGCGGTAGTGTTGCGCTTCCGTGGTTTTCACGCGGAAGGGCATCTCCTGGGAAAACTTGTAAAGCTTGGCGAAGGTAGCTTCAAATTCTTCCGCCGTCGGAAGATCGTTGGTCTGGCCGCGGCCGGTGGGCACCAGGAAGAACAGGCTCCACAAAACCAATTTGAAATTCTTCACCAGCTCCGCCATGTTGTCCAGGTCGTGCAGGTTGCGGTTGTGCAAGCTGGTGTTGATCTGTATGGGCAGACCCACTTCATTGGCCCACTGGATGGCTTGCAGGGTGCGGGCGTAAGAGCCGGCGACGCCACGGAACGTGTCATGCAGTTCGGGGACGGAGCCGTCCAGGCTCACCGCCAGCCGGACCAGCCCGGCCTTCTTCAACTCAGCGATGGCATGCTTGGTCAACAACGGAGTGGCGCTGGGCGTCATGGCGGGATGCAGGTTGAGGTCTGCGGCATAACGGACCAGATCGAAGATGTCCGCGCGCTTCAGCGGATCGCCGCCGGTAAAGATAAAGATGGGCGGCCGCAGGTCGGCAACGTCGCGAATCAGCTTCTCGGCTTCCGTCGTGGTCAATTCCAGGGGATGCCGTTTCGGCTGCGCGCATGCCCGGCAATGGCAACAAGAGAGATCACAGGCCTGGGTGGCTTCCCAGATCACGATAAGAGGGCATTTATTCAGATCAAAATTAGCATTCATGGTCCGCTCGTCCTCAAAAAGCTAGTGTCACAGCAAACAATCTTAAGGCCTGGGCCACACGGCGCATGTGACCATCATCACAGCTGTTGCGCGTCCTCGACCTAAGACACGTCCTGCGGGCGAAATCAGCAGCCTAACTGGTTTTCGTGCCGGCCCGTGACCCGCGTCACAGCTAGCATTTGCAGTTTCACCCATGATGGTTGGTTGCAAGTTAGGAAGACTTGGAGGAAGCCGAAAGGCTGCCTCCCGCGGCTTGGACCGGACTGAAAGGCGCTTCTTCCGGGATTTCATCGCCCTCAACTGCGAACAAGACCGTTTCGGTTGGGGTCCGGTCGGGCCGCGTCAAGAACTGCAACGAAGATCCAATCTGTGAAAGAACGAGGCTGATAAACGATGAACGCAATCTTCCGGAAAATTCTGGCTTTCGGCGCCGCATGCGCCGTGGCTGCGATGCTGACTACTACCGCCTTCGCGCAGGCCGGCGACCTGTACAAGACCAAATGTGCTTCCTGCCACGGAGCCGACGGCAAGGCTACTGCCATCGGACAGAAGATGGGGGCCAAGGACTTTAGCGATCCAGACGTCGCCAAGAATAGTGACGCCACTTGGACCGAGATCACCAAGAACGGCAAGAACAAAATGCCGAAATACGACGGTAAGCTGACCGACGATCAGATCAAAGACCTGGTCAAGTTTGCCCGTGGCTTGACCAAAGGCAAGTAGTCCCGAAGAAAGCAGACCGGAGAAAAATGAACGGGATTAGAGCTTGGTTGTTGTTCGTCTTGGCAGCCTGCGCGGCCCAAAGTCATGGCGCCGGCGTGGCGCCAGCGGCGGGGCGGGGAGTCGCAACCCTGATAGCCCTCAGTGCCCCCGCTCCCGCCGGACTCTTCCCCAGCGCCGATCCCGCTCCCAGTCCCGCTCCCAACAGCGACCTCTGTATTTCCTGCCATAGTGATGTCGCCGACAAAATCAAAAAGCAGGTGCACGGCTCCGTCGCGTGCCAGAGCTGCCACCTGAAACATGAGGAGTATCCGCATCCGGAAGGCGTGCCCAAACCGGCGTGCGCTACTTGCCACTCGAATATGGCCAAGGACTACGCGCGTAGCGCGCATGCCCAGGCGATCAAGGCCGGCAACGCGGCCGCGCCGGACTGCTCGGTCTGCCACGGCAAGGCGCACGAACTGGAAAGCACCAAGACGCCGCAGTTTCGCAACAGCGTTCCCCAACTCTGCGGGGCGTGCCACGCCGATATCGCTGAAGAATATGGCGACAGCGTCCACGGCCGTGCCGTGCACAAAGGCATTGTGCAAGCGCCGGTGTGCACGGACTGCCACGGCGAGCACTCGATCCTGCCGCCCAAGGATGCGGCATCGTCGGTCAACGCCAACCACGTTCGCGACACTTGCGGGGGATGCCACAACAGCGTAGCGCTGTCCCGGCGCTTTGGCCTGCCCAGCGACCGCATCATCAGTTTTGACGCTTCTTACCACGGCCTGGCGTCCAAGTCCGGCGCGCAGATTGTGGCCAATTGCGCCAGTTGCCACGGCGTGCACAACATCCGCGCGTCGTCGGACCCCAAGTCCACGATTTATCCCGCCAACCTGGCCAAGACCTGCGGCAAATGCCATGAGGGTGCAGGAAATCGCTTTGCGCTGGGGACCATCCATACGGTGAACGGACATGAAGAGCGCGCGGCCTTGCGCTGGGTGCGTTGGTTTTACCTGCTGGTGATTCCGCTGACCATCGGGTTCATGTTCCTACACAACTTCGGCGACTGGCTGCGCAAACTCCGGCGTCTGCGCTTTAACGGCAACGCGGCGGAAGCCGGCGCTGTTATCCCGCAAGACGCGCCGCTGCGCACCTTGCCCTTCGAGCGCATTGAACACGCCACGCTGGCGATTTCTTTCATCGTATTGGCTTGGACCGGTTTTGCCCTGAAGTTTCCCGACCAGTGGTGGGCGCGTCCCGCGCTGCTTTGGGAGAACTCGCATTCGGCCCGCGGCATTGTTCATCGCTCTGCGTCGGTGGTGTTCATGTCCGCGGCGCTGGCGCACTTGTTGTCTCTGATCTTCAGCAAGCCCCTGCGCGATCACTGGCGTTCGCTCTGGCCCAAAGCCAGCGACCTGCGCGAAGCCGCGGCGAACTTTACCTACAACGTTGGTCTAAGCAGCCGCGTCCCCGCGCGCGCGCCGCATAGTTACGTGGAGAAAGCGGAGTACTGGGCGCTGGTATGGGGCTCGGCGATCATGGTGGTCACCGGCGTCATGCTTTGGGCCAATGACCTCATGCTTCGCTGGCTGCCCAAAGTGGTCCTGGATGCCGCCACGTCCATCCATTTTTACGAAGCGGTGCTGGCGTCGCTGGCCATTGTGGTGTGGCATTTCTATTTTGTCATCTTTGA
Source organism: Terriglobia bacterium (assembly GCA_020072815.1). Classification (NCBI taxonomy): domain Bacteria; kingdom Pseudomonadati; phylum Acidobacteriota; class Terriglobia; species Terriglobia bacterium. Next base: position 221,781 of record JAIQGE010000007.1, read on the forward strand.
TCCCGACGTCTATCCCATGGACTCTGCTTGGCTGACCGGCAAGTCTCCGCGCAAGGAGCCTGCGGGTGATTAGGCCGAACATCGCCGAGGAGCAACCGGTCAATCCGCGCTTGCGGCCGGGAACCTTGGTGTACGCGGCGTTGTTCATCGCCAGCCTGGCATTCTTGCTGGTGGCGACGGCGCGCGCCGCCGGCGACGACGACACCTGCCTGGCGTGCCACAGCGACAAGACCATGACCACCCAGCACGGCAAGCAGACTGTGTCCATTTACGTGGATGGCAAGCGCTTTGCCGCGTCGGTCCATGCCGCGTTGTCCTGCACCGGCTGCCACGCTGATCTGGAAGGCAAGGACATTCCTCATCCCCCGCCGGCAAAAGTGAATTGCGGCGCCTGCCACGCGGATGAGAAGGCCAAACATGACAAATCTCTGCACGGCAAGGCGCTGGCCCGCGGCGATCCGCTGGCGCCACGTTGCATGAGCTGCCATGGCAACCACGATATTGTTCCGGTAAAAGACCCGCGCTCGCCGGTGGCCCCGCTGAAGATCCCGTTTACCTGCGGCAAGTGCCACCAGGAAGGCACGCCGGTCTCAAAGACGCGCAACATTCCCGAGCACGACATTCTGGAAAACTATTCTGAGAGCATCCACGGGCAAGGGCTGTTGAAGCGCGGCCTTACCGTGGCGCCCAACTGCGCGTCGTGCCACACGGCGCACAGCATTTTGCCGCACACGGACCCGGAGTCGTCCATTTCGCGCAAGAACATCGCCGCCACCTGCACCAAGTGCCACGGGCAGATTGAAGCGGTGCACCGCAAAACGATTCGCGGCGAGTTATGGGAGAAGCAAGCCAACGTACTACCGGCTTGCATCGATTGCCACGCGCCGCACAAGATCCGCCGGGTGTTTTACGCGCAAGGCGCGGCGGATGCCGATTGCCTGCGCTGCCACAGCGACGAACGCCTCAAGGCCGGCGACGGCCGTTTGCTGTTCGTCAAAGAGAGCGAGCACGCCAGTTCGCGCCACGCCAAGGTGGCCTGCAGCCAATGCCACTCAGACGTGAACGCATCGCGCGAGCGGCCGTGCGAGACCATAAAGAAGAAAGTGGATTGCACCGCCTGCCACGCCGAGGTCGGCCAGCAGTATCAGCGCAGCGTGCACGGACAGAAGTTCGCCAAGGCGGACCGCAACGCGCCCACCTGCGTCGTCTGCCACGGAACGCACCATGTTCTCGGCAAGCGCGACACCGAATCCGCCACGTTTCCCACCAACGTCCCGAAGCTTTGCGCGAGCTGCCATCGCGAAGGGCAGAAGGCGGCCGTGGCCTACAAAGGCCAGCAGCACGAGATCATCGGACACTACACGGAGAGCATTCACGGCAAAGGCCTGCTCAAGAGTGGCCTCACCGTCACCGCCACCTGCACCAGTTGCCACACGGCGCATCGCGAACTGCCGGCGTCGGATCCGGAATCCACCGTGAATCCCAAGAACGTGCCCACCACCTGCGGCGTGTGCCATCACGGGATTCAGGAACAGTTTGTGGACAGCGTCCATTCAGCATCGGTGACGCACACCGGTAAGCAGCTTCCGGTCTGCAGCGACTGCCATACCGCGCACACCATCCAGCGCGCCGACCAGGACCAGTTCAGGCTGGAGATCATGAACCGGTGCGGGCGCTGCCATGAAGCCATTGCCGCCACGTATTTTGATACCTACCACGGCAAAGTCTCGCGCCTGGGCTACACCAACACGGCCAAATGCTTTGACTGCCACGGATCGCACGATATCCGCCGGGTAAGTGATCCGCAGTCGCACCTGAGCCGGGCCAACGTTCTGGCGACTTGCCAGAAGTGCCACACCGGCGCCACGCGGCGATTTGCCGGCTATCTGACTCACGCCACGCACCACGATCCTAAGAAGTATCCGTTCCTGTTCTGGACGTTCTGGGGCATGACGGCGTTGCTGGTCGGCACGTTCGCCATCAGCGGCCTTCATACATTGATGTGGTTGCCACGCGCCTTCCAGATGCGCCGCGAACTGGTGGCTGAACAGGCTGCCCTGGAATTGAAAAACGGGTCCAACGGCGATGCAACCAAGCCCTCCGGCGATTCTGCTTCCGGCGAGGACCACTGATGCCTGTACCCACGAAAGAACCCGAACTCCAGCTCCCGCCGGTGCAGGAACATGTGCCGGTTACGTCGCCCAGGCCGCAGAAGCTGGAGTTTGTCCGCTTCCGGCCGCTGCATCGCGCGCTACATGCCTCTATGGTGGTCAGCTTTATCACTCTGGCGCTGACCGGAATGTCTTTGAAGTTCTCTTACACCGGTTGGGCCTCCAAACTCTCGCATCTGCTGGGAGGCTTTCAGACCGCCGGGGTCATTCACCGCGTGGCCGCTTTCGTGATGTTCACTGCGTTCGTCGTGCACATCTCTGACCTCATCCGCCTGAAGCGGGAGGAATATGGCTCGTGGCGGAAGCTATTGTTTGGGCCGGACACCATGCTGTTTAACCGCCAGGATTTCCGCGAGTTCATCGCCACCATGAAATGGTTTGTCGGCGCCGGGAAGCGTCCGCGCTACGGCCGCTGGACCTACTGGGAGAAATTCGACTACTTCGCGGTGTTCTGGGGCATCTTTGTCATCGGGGCCACGGGCTTGACGTTGTGGTTCCCCATCTTCTTCACACGCTTCCTGCCGGGCTGGGTCATCAACGTGGCCACCATCATCCACAGCGACGAAGCGCTGCTGGCCACGGGATTTATTTTCACCATCCACTTCTTCAACACGCACCTGCGGCCGGAAAAATTTCCCATGGACACCACGGTCTTTACCGGCCACATGCCGCTGGCGGAGTTGAAGCGCGACAAGCCGCGCGAATACGAACAACTGGTGGCCAGCGGCCAACTGCAGCGGCACTTGGCGGAGCCGCACCCGCCCATCGTGGTGAAAGTGATTCGCGTGTTTGCCTGGATCGCGCTGTGGACGGGCTTCGGCATCGTGGTCTGGATCATTTACGCCATGATTTTCGCCTACCGCTAAGCTTTGCAAACTAAGAGTGCTTTCATTGCAGCGCCGACTTCCAGCGTTTTTGTGATTTTGGTCACAGCGGTCTAGACTGGTTCGTTTCATAATGAACGTTTTGCCGCAGCCGCAAAAACAGGAGACTCGGCCTTATGAACAAACTGCGCGACTGGGTTAAATCGGTCGTTTATCTTTCGAACAATTATGTAAGTCTTATCGGCGTAATTCTGGTTACCGCCTCCACGGTGCTGTGGATAGGTTTTCTGCCCATCACCATGCGCGGGGGGACCATGCACCCGTACTTCGGGATCGCCGTGTTTCTGTTGCTGCCCGCCGTGTTCATCTTCGGTTTGCTGCTGATCCCTATCGGCATCTGGTGGAACCGCAGAAGCCGTCTGGCCAAGGGCCTGATGCCGCCGGAGTTTCCGCCGCTGGACGCCAAGAACCCGGAACTGCGGAAGCTGGTGGGCTTCATTGCCGTCACCACCGTGTTGAATGTGATTCTGGCCAGCCAGTTCGCTTACAGCGCCGTCAATTACATGGACAGCGTTACCTTTTGCGGCCAGACCTGCCACACCGTGATGCAGCCGGAGTTTACGGCGCACCAGCGTTCGCCCCACTCGCGGGTGGAGTGCGTGAGCTGCCACATTGGGCCGGGCGCGTCGTGGTTTGTGCGCAGCAAACTCTCCGGCGCCGGCCAGGTCTTTGCCGTGGTGTTCAACACCTACCCGCGGCCGATACCAGCGCCTGTCCGCAACTTGCGTCCCGCGCGCGAAACGTGTGAGACCTGCCACTGGCCGCAGAAGTTTGACGAAGACCGCCTGCGCGACCTCCCCACCTACGCTGACGACGAACAGAACACGCTCACCCACACCGTGCTCATGCTGCATCTGGGTGGAGGGGCGAATCGCATCGGGATCCACGGACGGCATCTGGGCGAAGGCGTGACTGTCCGCTATTACGCTACGGACGACAAGCGCGAGACCATTCCCTGGGTGGAATACACCGCCGGCGGGACCACCAGCGTGTACGCGGCCGCAGGCGCCAAGCTGGACTCCACCAAGATCCGGGTGATGGACTGCATTGACTGCCACAACCGGCCTACCCACATCTACGAATTGCCGGAACGCGCCATGGACAACGCGCTGACCGATAAACGAGTTTCCGCGGCGCTGCCGTTCGCCAAGAAGCAGGGCGTCGCGCTGCTGAAGCAGGCCTACGCCGGCCGCGATGAGGCGTCAGCGCAAATCTCCAAGGCTTTTGAGGACTACTACAAGACCAACTATCCGCAGATCTACGCCCAGCGTGGCGACGAAGTGAAACGTTCCGGCGCCGCGGTGGCCGCCATCTATCTGGGCAACGTCTTCCCCGACATGAAAGTTTCCTGGGGCACGTACGCCAACAACCTGGGCCATACCGACTCCACAGGCTGCTTCCGCTGCCATGATGAGTCGCACTCGACCACCGACGGTAAGACGATTACGCAGGATTGCAGCGCGTGCCACAACCTGCTGGTCTCCGGCGAGAAGACGCCGAAGATCCTGGTGGATTTAGGTTTGGAGAAGGAAGCGCCGGCGGAGAAGAAAGACGAGAAGAAGGAAGGGAAGAAGAAGAAGTAGTGCCTATCTTCAGGGGAGGAAGGCGCTCTCGTTCCCACGCTTCGCCAAAAGCGGCGAAAGCGTGGACCACCCGACAGATTCCAGCCCTCCCGTGCTGACACTGTCCTTTTTCGCGCTGGCGTTAGCGAATAAAATACGGTATGATGATCTGATTTGCAAATCGCGAACCGAGAGTCCGGGTCTTTGACAACTGAATTAAGAAGCAGTCAGCAGTTAGCGCTCAGCATTCAGCACGGGAACGGGTGTTTTCCAGAATAGAGCTAACTATTTGCTGGGCTGCGGGTTAGGGGTGAATTTTACTACTCAATAAACAGTTGGGTGACCGTTGGGTCGAATGCGATAAGTTGTTTGTTTGCAACGTAGGCCTTAGGGGAGGGGTGGGGGGTGGGATTACCGATCCGACAATAGCAGAATGGTTACTCCCTCCGTCAATTCATCCTTGGAGACGGTGGTCGGCGGAGCAGATCCCTCACCCGCTATGGCTCGCCTGCGGTTCGCCGCAGGGGATTCGGGATGACACATGGTTTTTCAATTGTGGTTTTCGTGATGCAGAGAGTGAGACGTAGCGGTCGCTACGTCTCTACGTTGAGATTGTCGTGGGTGCGGGGAAGGAGACGTAGCGGCTACGTTGCTACGCAGAGGTCATCGGGTTGTTGCCGCGGTCATCGACGGTAGAGGATCTTTCTTCAGCATCTCGTAAGCCACCGGCAGGGTCACATCGTCAGGGACGCGGCGGAAATCGCTCTGGAGTTGGTGCTGCTTCACGCTGATGTTCTTGAAGATCACGGCGTAGCCGGTCATGTTCACGTCCAGCGACACAATTTCCCAATGCCCCGGCGCCACTTGCTTCTGGACAACTTTGAACGTTCCGCCTTTTTTCAGACGGCCCAGCAAGCCCCAGCCAAAGGTCACGTCTTCCGTCAGCGTGCCGTCAATGCGCGCCAGGCGGGCGCCGGCGCGGTCAATCCACAGCGTGCCGGTCATGGAGTGGAAGACCTGCAGGTCGCGGGTGGGCGGGTCATAGCGCGGGTTGGGAGTGAAGCGGAGCCGCACCAGGCCGTCCTCGGCGCCGTCATATTTGAAATCGAAGGCGTCGGGGATGGCTTTCATCATCCGCTTGGCCTTGTCGTCATCGTCTTTCAGGCGCTTGTTATGTTTGGCGCGGTCTTCGGGGTCATTCATCAGGCGCTGCAGGCGGGCTTCGTCGTCGGCGATCTGCGCAGGGGTAAGCGGCTGCCCGTTGATGAGCAAAGTGCGGGCGAGCTGGCCATCCTTGGTCTCAATGACGTCGCGGTCGTATACGATGCGGTCGGATTCGCGATGAAAACGGTAGCGCCAGAGACTATGGTCGGCGGCGCGGACGTCAAGATCATGCTGGATCACCTGGCGAACGTACTGGTCCGGATCCTGGGGAAGTCCGGGCGAAGGCGCCGACTGCGACTGGGCGTGGTTCGCGGCGGACTGCGGCGTCTGTGGCCAGGCCGTCCCGGCCAGGGCGGCAGCCACGCATAGCCACACCGCTACCCGAATTAGATTTCTGCTGGCCATAAATGCTTGCTTTTCGCTACTGCATTAGACGCCGCTCCGGGGCCGCCAGTTGCATTTTAAGCCACTTCCGGAGCTGGAGGCAGTCCAGAGTCACGGAAGCCGAGTACCGGACGGCGGCCCGCAACGGCTCACCAAGGCTATCGGCAGAGCTATTACTCAAATGTACATATGTGGCTTGGTTCCGGGGAGTTACCAGGGGTAGGCATCGGCCGAAATACAGGAAGAGAGCAATTGACGAAGTCGCCCCGGAGGATTACTGTACGGTAACCCGTTTACTCATGTGACATAGAAGCAAGGCTCCAGCCAGGCACAACCGGGGCAAGGAGCCACCCTGCGGAGCAACCCTTGAGTAACTAACAGTCCAGCGATCAAGAACGCTAAACTAGCGGGAAATACTGAATTGTCCATGGTTGACGGGGAGTGGTTGCGCTGGATTCTCCCGTTTGTTCGGGTCGAATCGAGCCATGATGTTGGGAAAAAAGATGTTGGGAAAAAATCTGAATGCCGTACGGCCAGCTTGCGTACCGGACGGCGCTGCTGCAGGAGCTTAAACAAGCTCAGCTTGGGAGACGGGTACTGGAGCGGCTTGGAGCGCAAGCGACAACAGCATTGAGAAGTGATTCAGCCGTACGGCCGGCTTGCGTGCTGGACGGCGCTGCTACAGGAGCTGAAACAAGCTCAGGGTAGGAGACGGGTGCTGGAGCGGTTTGGAGCGCAAGCGACATCAAATAACGAACCAAGGATGGGAAGTCCTATGTGGAAAGCTAGACCCGAAGAGAACAACCCCCTCAACACGAATCCGCAGCAGCCCTTGCATTCGGCCGCAGCGTCTCCTGTCGCCGCCACCGCGACAACGTCCAACATGAACACCCCTAAAGACACCCAGAAAGCCGCCGCCTCTTATTCAGACCGTGCGGACGTGGGTCACATCGGAAAATCCGTGGTCATCCGCGGCGAACTGACCGGCAATGAAGACCTCTATCTGGATGGGGAAATCGAAGGCAACATCGATCTCCGCGACCACAAGCTGGTGATCGGGCCTAACGGCAAGATCAAGGCCACCATCACGGCCCGGGACATCGTCCTGCACGGGCGGGTGGAAGGCAACATCTCGGCAACCGAGCGCGTGGAGCTCAAAAAGTCCTGCTCGCTGGTGGGCGACGTCAGCACCCAGCGCATTGTGATTGAAGATGGCGCCTACTTTAAGGGTGCAATTGACATCAAGGAAAACAAGGAAAACCGCTCGGATTCCCGCAAACCCGTGGTTTCCAGTTCCTCTGGTGTGAGCGTAGGTGCTGCCCCCGCGTACAGCGCCAGCTCGTCCTAAAGGACACTTCGAAGCGTTCCTTTAGGGTTAGTTTTCAGGACAAAAATAGGGTAAGATTGGGGGTGCATGAGCTCCCCCAATCTTAGCTTAATGCGCTGGTTCCGAACTCCAGAGCCATCGGCCACCAGACCTGCCGCTCCTGCCAGGAATGGTTCGTGGACTAGCCGCCGGTCTATCGGCCTGGGCGAATTTCTGCGTACTCTGAGCCCGGATGCCAAGCAGAAGCTCTGCGTCCTGGATTTGGGGCCTACTTCTCCCGCCAACATTGCCTTTCTTACCGACCGTGAAATGCGGGTCTATAACGAAGATCTCATGCGCGAAGTGCGCCAGCCGGAATATCTGGTCCGCGCTGACGACGGCAGCGAGCAGCTGGATTTGGACAAGTTTTTCGCGGAGAACGTCTGCTATCCCGATAACCACTTTGACGCCATCTTATGCTGGGACGCTCCCGACTACCTGCCGGAGAGCCTGGTCAAGCCGCTCGTAGGCCGAATCCACCGCATGTTGAAGCCTGGGGGCGTTCTGCTGGCTTTCTTTCACACGCGCGATACCGGGCCGGAGTCGCCCTACTACCGCTATGACATCGCCCAGGCGGACACGCTGCAACTGCAGTCGCGCAGCAACTCGCGCCTGCAGCGGGTCTTCAACAACCGCCACATTGAAAACCTGTTCAAGGATTTTGCTTCCAAGACCTTCTACCTGGGTCGCGATAACCTGCGCGAAGTTGTTGTCGTCCGCTAGGGCCTTAAAACGCGGTAGATTTTACTCAGTTTCATTTTCCTGCACTTGCCTCCAGCATGCCGAGAAGTGGTACGTCCATGCCCAACATGGCGGATTCCGCGCTGCTGCGGCGACGCTCCTCCCGGGGGATTAAGTGCGTGAAACCGGGCATTTTCAGTTTTGTCCTTGCAAAATCAATCACTTAGTTTTCCTCTGCAAAAAATCATAGGCATTGGCGTTCTTTGGGAAGACTGATTGCACTCGTGTATTGGTGCGTGCCACTGAAAGGATCGCAAGGAAAAAGACCCCCAGGGGACAGAAAACGAGGTAGGTCAAATCAATGGCAAGCAGTTTCCAGGGAACGTTGGACAATACCAGAGTCGTAGCGCCGCCAGCGGAGAGACACGCCGCTGCTTACAGTGACACCTACAAGAAATACTGCCACCGGATCTATTCGCTGGCTTTCTGGATGACGGACAACGAGCTGGTTGCCGAGCAACTGACAGCCAATACTTTTCTGCGCGCCTGCGCCGGGACGTTGCGGCCTGGAACCGAACAGATTGACCAGGCATTCTTGGCGGAAGTCCGTGAGTTGATGCCGATTGGCACGCTCACGCTGAACTGCGCGGCCACTCCCGGGAACGGCGCCTTGTGCGCCAACATGAAACGCGTTCATCTGGAGCGCTCCGTAACGCAACTGCCGGCCACCGAACGCCTGATTTTCCTGCTGCATGACGCGGAAGGATACGAGCACCAGAAGATCGCGCGCCTGCTGGGCGTCAGCGAAAAGGAATCAAGATTTGGGCTGCACCAGGCCCGCGTGCAGCTACGCGAACTGGTGATCCGAATGTTATAAGCGTTTGCTGGTCTCCTTTCTCTCCATTGGCCTCTCGAACGAGGGGCCAAATTTTTTCGCGATGTACGCGGTTCAAGAAGAGGAAAGAACGGAGCGGCCAGCGATGAAGGTTTTCGCTTGTGGGCTACTGCGCGCGCAGTCGCATCGTGTGTTGTTTAAGATTCTTGTAAAAAGCGATGCACCAAGCGCACGCGAATGTTTAGATGTGTTTATTTATGTTAATTTCGCGGATGGGTTGCAACTTTTCTGGAGATTTTACGTCTATCGTAATAACAACATAATACGCAGTACCCCCACGTGGGCGTCGCCCCTATACCGGCGCCCACATTCTTTTTCTGGCGGCGAATTCTAGCCCCGAAACTCACAGAAAGCAATTTTCGTCTTCGGCCCAGATCGCTAGCCATTCTGACGGGTGGCGCATTCTGGCGCGTGGTGGAACCTGCGCTTTATAATCGTCTACGAAAGAAAGTCGTGTTTGCCCTGGCGAGCGCGGCGCAAGAAACTATCAACCGCAAGAAACGAGAACCCTTTGGAGGCATAAGCCATGGATTGGAAGAAGGCGCTGATGTACGGTTCCTTTGCCGCAGGTGCGGTCCTGTTTCTCAGCGGACGCAAACCCGCGGGCCTGGCTGCGGCGGGCATCGGGCTGGCGACCCTGGCTTCTCAGCATCCGGAAAAGCTGGAAGAGCTTTGGCGGCGCATGCCTGAATACCTGGATAAAGGCTCGGAGTTCGTGGACATGGCCGCCGATTTCCTGGAGCGCATGGGCGAACAGGCTGAACAGGCAGGCCGGCAAATTGCGCACGGAAAATTCTAGGAGCGATTCACCGGCTACGGCTGCTCCAGAAATCGCATCTCCTGTTCGATGACGCCAATCCCGCAAAAGAAAGATGCCCCGCGCGGCCGTTTAACCGAAGCGGGGCATCTTGCACATCCAATTTGGTTCCTGGCTTCTCTCAAACTGTTTCCCCCGAAACGCCGTAAAGAAGCGCTGGAACTTTAATGATTGGGTTTTACCGTAAAACAAATATCCCGCAGGTCAACTGCGGCGAGAATTCATCGAACAGCTTAAGCGACACGGCAAATCAACCCTAGAGATCACCCAGGGACTCTTAACTGCCGCACGAACCAAACTGATCATCGTCATCTGTGCTGGGTAGCCAGCGAGGTAACCCCTGAATCGAGCGCAGAATCTTGCACTCCGGCTAGCGTACATGTACCCTGCTAAGGGATGGGCAGGGGCCAAGGTTCATGGGACTTCTGGATGAAAATCGGAAATGTTTAATACAATTTCGCTTCAGGGTCCCAGGTTACACGGAGGAGTGTTGATGAAAGCAGCCGCGTCCAAGAAAACGATCCGCATCGCCGTGGTGGAGAGCGATCCATTGCGGTTCATAGGGCTGAAGTCGCTCTTTGACACCGAGCAAGACCTGGAATTGATTGCGTGCACCCTGGCGGAGCTGGGCCCGCGGCGCGATGTTGACCTGGTGCTGCTGGGGACCAGGGCGGGACAGAACCTTTTTGACGTGATGGCCGGACTGAAAGCGGCGCGTCCGGACTTGCGCATCATTGTGACCGGCAGCGGCGCCGATGATGAAACCATTCTCAAGGCCCTGGCCGCCGGCGCCAAAGGCTACGTGGACGAAGCCGCGTCGCCCGCCGAGTTCATCCAGGCCATGCGCATCGTGAATCAAGGCTCTGTTTGGGCCCCCCGGCGCGTGCTTTCCATTTTCATTGAGCGCGTCACGTCTTCACCGGGCCGAATTTTCCCCGCCGGCCGCGTGACGTTTACGGACCGCGAAAAAGAAGTTCTGGAGCTGCTGGTGGCAGGGCGTTCCAACAAGGAAATCGGCTCCGTGCTGGGCATTGAGGAACGCACGGTGAAGGCCCACGTGGCCAAGCTGATGCGCAAAGTGGGAGTGCAGAACCGCATTGCGCTCTCCGTACATGCCATCACCCATTCGCTGGTGACCTCAGCCAAGTAAATCGCTACAACGTAGATTCGCGAAAAAATTATCCAAGGACAGGCCCGGCGAAATGCCGGGCTTTTCTCTTTGCGCCGGCTGGCAATTCCGGTCGCCTAGCCGACGCTTACTGCGGCACCATGCCGCGCTCCAGAAGCCCGCTGGAGCGTCCAGAACGCAAAAGAGGGGTACAGGGCGGACTATGGGCCTCCTGGTCCAGCCTGGGGCAGGAAACGGTACCTGCTGTTGTGACAGTGCTTCAAAGTACATGTCCGTATTGGCCTGTCCATGCGGAACGCTGGTTACTTGCCCCAACTTCGGGGGCAGAGGATACTTTGCTCACCTACCACAGAACCTGGGAGACGGGGGTTGGACACGGTCACGAGGGTCGCCGTATCCAACCCTTTAATTTTTTCCCGCATCTCCATACTTATCCGACTTCAGTGCTCTAAAATCAATTGTCAGTTGAGGAGACTATGAAGCGACTTGTTTCTCTGGTTCTGTTCGCCGTGGTAATCAGTAGTTTTGCGCTGGCTGAAACAGCCGCCGGAAGGGTGGAGTCCGCTGCCACCGTGCTGAGCGAAATCATGTCCACGCCAGACAAGGGAATTCCGGAAGAAATTCTGGGTTCGGCGAAGTGCGTGGCGGTGGTGCCCTCGCTGATCAAGGGCGGTTTTGTGTTTGGCGGAGCGCATGGCCGGGGTATGGCCACCTGCCGCACCGCTGACGGATGGAGCGCGCCCGCTCCCTTTGCCATGACCGGAGGCAGCTTTGGCCTCCAGATTGGCGTGCAAGGCGTGGACCTGGTCATGATGGTGATGAATGACCGCGGCATGCAGGCCCTGCTTTCCAGCAAATTCAAAGTCGGCGCTGACGCTTCCGCCGCCGCAGGGCCGGTGGGCCGCCACGCTGAAGGCTCCACCGACTGGAAGATGCGCGCTGAAGTCCTTACGTACTCGCGCGCCCGCGGGCTGTTCGCCGGGATCACCATCAACGGTTCTTCGATTACCCAGGATGAAGATGCCACCCGCGAGCTCTACGGCCGCATGGTCCCCTTCAAGACCATCCTGACTGGAGCGGTGGCCACGCCGGCCAACGGCGAGCCATTTGTGGCGGCAGTCCGCAAGGCCGCGGGCGTACAGACCACTTCTGCGCCGGCGCCCAAGAGCAACGTCCCGGTCAATCCTCCGCCGGCGGCGACGACTCCCGCGAGTGATCCGGCGCCTTCGCCAACCCCGAGCCCGGGCCTCATGAGCAAGAACCAGGCGCCGGCGAGTATTGCGTTTGCGCCGTGAGCCGGAGCGCGTCGCTGACCAGGTTCTGGCCGGATCAAATTTCAAAAGACGGGAGCAGTGAAGCTCCCGTTTTTGTTTTTCCGCGCGAAAGCGCCAGACGTGGTTGAAAATTGAAATATTGTTGCTGCGATGGTACCGTCCAAAGTTCCCGAACTCTATGGCAAGAGAACGCAGTGCGATGCGGCACCGGCTTGAGTACGCTCCGGTGTGGTTGCTGGCGGCGGTCATGCGCTGGCTGCCGCGGCCGCTGGCGCACGGCATCGGCATCAGCATCGCCATGCTGGTGTACGCCGTGCATGCCCGGCTGCGGCGGGTCGGGCGGCGAAACCTGGACCTGGCATTTCCCGGAAAAAGCCGGAAGGAAAAAAAGAAAATTCTGCGCGGAGTGTTTGCCGGACTGGGCCGCCAACTCGCGGAGTTCTGCCTGTTTCCGCGTTACACCGCGGAGAATTTGCCGCGCATCGCGGTCTATGAAGGCTTCCACAATTTTGCTGAAGCCCAGGCCCTGGGCAAAGGCGTAATTTTTCTTACCGCGCACTTCAGCGGATGGGAAGTCAGCTCGTTCGCGCATTCGCTCTACGGCCATCCCATGAACATCGTCGCCCGGCCGCTGGACAATCCTTATCTGGATGCCCGGGTGGAGCGGTACCGCACCATGCACGGCAACACCGTCATCTCCAAGCAGGATTTTGCCCGCGCCTTGCTGAAGCTGCTCAAACGCGGGGAAGTGGTGGGCATCCTGATGGACACCAACATGACCCCGCCCCAAGGCGCTTTTGTGGACTTCTTTGGCATTCCCGCCTGCACCGCCACGGGCATCGCGCGCGTTGCCTTGCATACCGGGGCAGCCGTGGTGCCGGGTTTCTGCATTTGGGACAAGCCAAGTGGCCGCTACAAAATATGCATGGAGCCGGCGGTAAAACTGGTCCGCACCGGCGACGACGAAGCCGACGCGGTGACCAACACCGCGTTGTTCAACAAAGTGATTGAAACCTACGCCACGCGCTATCCCGATCAATGGTTGTGGGTGCATCGGCGATGGAAGACCAGGCCGGAAGGACAGCCAGGGTTGTATTGAATTCTGCGCGATTAGCAAATCCTTCAATTGCAGAAGTCTGGCGAATCCCAGCCCGAAGGGCGAAAGAGCCTAGCCCAGGCGCGTAAGCCCTGGGTAGCAGAGGAAATGAAGTATGTCTTCCGCTCTTGCCGAAGGCAAGCGCGTAGCGTCAGCGAAGCGCCAAAGAATCTAACGCTCCATGGAAACGGCAAACGCATCCAACGAGAGGGAACGCAGCACATTGCGCCGCATGCCGCTGTGGACCTGGTCCAGTTGATGGGTCGCCTGCGCGATCCAGGAAAAATCTACGGCCGCAGCCAGCGACTTCAACTCGGCCTGAATATCCATGTTGCGGACCAACTCCGGCGCGCCGGACGTCAGTGACAGCATGTCCTTGAGCAGACCAAAGGTCGCCGCCAGCAAGCGGTCGGTTTTGTCTTTGCCTTCACCGCCGGCGCGATAGCTTTCCGTGGTGCGGAAAAGATCCGAGTGGTCAGCGGCGCGCACCGCTGCGGTCACCACGGCCAGAGCGTCTTTGCGCGCGGCCATGTACTCTTCCATATCCAGCGAACGGGCGCGACCCAAGGCCCCACCGCTCAACCGCGCGGCCAACTGCCGCTGGCGCAGGTTCCACTCCGGACGATGCTTCGCCAGGTATTGCTCGACTTCCTCCACCGGCAGCGCGCTCAACGTGAAAATCACGCAACGCGAGCGAATGGTCGGCAGCAGTTCGCCCGGATTGCGAGCCAGCAGGAAAATGGTGGCGTAGTCCGGCGGTTCTTCCAGAACTTTGAGCAACGCGTTGGCGGCTTCTTTCATGAACGCGGCGTCGCTGAAAATGAAGACGCGGCGGCGGGCTTCCGCCGGCTTATAGTGAATGGTGTTGATGACCTGCCGCACCTGGTCCACCTTGATCATCATTTGCGGCGGGTCCGGCGGGATGACCAGCACTTCCGGATGGGTTTGAATGAGGATGCGGGTCTCGCGTTTGTCGGTGTCGCGCATGGCTTCGCGGGCTTCCACGGCCTCGGCGAAGCGGGCGTCAAGGTCGGCGGCCTGGCCGATGCGACGGCAGTTTTCGCAGACTCCGCAGAAATCGGGGAGGCCATCGGTTTCAAAACTACTTTCCGGCCGATCACCCGATGATCCGGTGCAATTCATGGCCTGGGCCAGCATCAGGGCCAATGTGTATTTGCCAGAGCCCTGCGGCCCGGCGAGAATCACGGAATGGGGGAAGCGTTCGCGCGCCAGCATTTCGCGCAACTGGCGGACCACGTTCTCATTGCCGTGAAAGTCGCTAAAACCCATGGCGATGATTGTATCCACAGAACGCCGCATGCGACACTGCCCGGGACCGTGGAGCTTGGCGCCATCCGCCGCGCCATGGCAAATCTCTCATGCCGCACCCGTATCCTGGCGTGTTACCATTGGAGTGTTGTTGGAATGATTGTCCTCGACTCGGATAGACTCGTCGCCGCTTCTGCCGCCTGCCTATTTCTGCTGAGAACAGCCTCTTCAAAAGACTTCCACACTGCAAAGGAAATGGAACATGAAAATTTTCGTTGGCAACTTCTCTTTCAGCACCACTGAGTCAGACCTGCGGTCGCTTTTTGAGCCCTACGGGAACATTGAAAGCGCTTCCGTGGTCACGGACCGGCAGACCGGCCGCTCGCGCGGCTTTGGTTTTGTGGAGATGAATGACAAGGGAGAAGCGGAAAAGGCCATTGCGGCCCTGAACGGCAAGGAAGTGGGCGGGCGCACGCTGAACGTGAACGAAGCCCGGCCCAAGACCGACAGCCCGCGTGGCGGCGGACGTGGCGGCAGCCGTGACGACTACCAAGGGCACGCGCGCCAGCCTCGCGAACCTCGCTGGTGAACCTGCCTGCGCCGTCTCACGACGACGCAGCACTGTAGTGATGACACTGCGGGGAAACAAAACATTGCGGTTCGGTTGCTCTGGCCGCGGTGGACGAGAGAATATCAGTAACGTTGTTTGCGTTCCCACACGCAGGCTAAAGATAGAAACAAGAGACCTTCTTCGAAGCCAACGCCAGATGAGCACTGTCGCCTTCGCGGACCAAGTCCCAACCGCACACGAGGTGTATCATGCGCTCCGGTCTAATCTTCGCCGTGTCGTCCCGAATACCCAATCGTTATTTGCTGTGCCGAACGATATCTGCTTCGGCGAGGAAGATGCATCGCGACGGCGCCTCCACCGCGCAGAGCATCAATCGTTGCCTCCAGGCCCTGCATGACGCACCCGCACAATCGCACGATGGCGCGCCGCTGCCCGCCGGCGATGGCGGCGTTCCCACGCTTGAGTAGAGAAATTGCTGCAAGAGGTCTGAACAAAGAGAAATGCGGCCCTGAGGCCGCATTTTGTTTTGCGGGCTGAAGCAGCCCATCACTTATTAAAAGTCGTTGAAGTCAAAGCCTTCTGGCTGGCCGTCCGGGTCAAACTTCA
Source organism: Terriglobia bacterium (assembly GCA_020072815.1). Taxonomy (NCBI): domain Bacteria; kingdom Pseudomonadati; phylum Acidobacteriota; class Terriglobia; species Terriglobia bacterium. The sequence continues at coordinate 237,650 of JAIQGE010000007.1, forward strand.
CCGTGAGTTCCCCGGTGCGTTCCGCCGGAGGAAGGGCTTCCTGCTCCAGTTTGCGTTGTGCCTTCTTCTGGGCTTTTTCGATCCGCTTTTCCTGCCGGGACCGTTCCTTTTGCCGCTTAGCATGAGTGGTACGTGAGGCTCCAGCCATGAATACTCCTCTCAGTGAGTGGGACCAGCGGCCTTCATGGAGCCGCCTGCTCCTGGTTACGATTGCAGCGCCGTTCGCTTTGGGCGCCACCCTCTAGCCTTGCGGTCGGGACGCAGTAGCGAGTATTCGGTTCTGAAAAAATTGGTGTTGAGAACAGAAGTTCTCTGTTCTTTAAGAATAACACGTCACGGTAAAAATTACCGACTGGCAACCGCGAAAGATGGTCAAAAAAGCCGGGCTCCGCGCCCGCTTGCTCCGCTTGCGCGCCGCATGATGCCATTGCCCTGGGGCCCAGGTGTTAATGCACCAAGGGTGTAATGCGCGGCCCTCCCCGAGCGTCAGGTAGGTAAGGACACCGCACCGATTTGGACGGAGTCATCGGAATGAAACGTACGCACAAAATCCCGCTTGTCCTGCTGGGCGCATATCTGCTGTTGGCTGCTATGGGAGGAGTTTTTGTCGCTGAAGGCAGCCTGCATCTGCAACGAAGGCCTTTGGCTCACCGGCAAGAGGCCTTGGATCTGGCGCGGGACAGGTATCAGGCTGAGCTGCAGGACGTGAGCATCCAGGCCGCGGACGCAATTACTTTGAAGGCCTGGTACATCCATCCCAAAAGGTTCAACGGCAACGCCGTGATTCTATTGCACGGCGTCACCGACAATCGCGAAGGCGTAGCCGGCTACGGCAAACTTTTTCTGGACCACGGGTTCGCCGTCCTGCTGCCCGACGCGCGCGGCCACGGCGAGAGCGGCGGCGCCATGGCCACCTACGGCATCGAGGAAGCCGATGACCTTCATCGCTGGGTCTCGTGGATCTACCAGCATGATCCGCCGCAATGCGTTTACGGCTTTGGCGAATCCTATGGCGCTGCGCTGATGCTGCAGTCGCTGGCGGCGGAGCCCAGATATTGCGCTGTCGCCGTGGAAAGCGCGTTCTCCACCGCGCGCGAGATGAGCTATGAGCGGGTCTCCGGGCCGTTCCACATGAAGCCCTGGTTCGGAAAGACGATAGGCCGCCCGGCGATTGAATCCGCCGTGATCTATGCCAAAGCGCGTTACGGCGTGAACCTGCTGGGCCCCAGCCCGCTGGACGCGGTGAGGCACTCGCTGGTTCCCGTGCTGCTGATCCATGGCGAGAAGGACCAGACCATCAGCCCGCATCACTCGCAACTCATCGCCCAGGCCGCGCCTGACCACGTGCAGCTCTGGCTGGTGCCCCACGCCGGGCACACCGGGGCATGGGCGGCCGCCCATCAGGAGTTTGAAGAACGCTTGCTGAGCTGGTTTACCGACCATCCGCGGCAAGCGGCGGGTTCACAGCACGCCGCGCCCTGATGACGCCCGACGATTTCCGGTTGCCTCGGCAGGGGTGTGTTCGCAATTCCGGAATTCAGAACACAATCTCCTATCGCGCCAGCAAGTCCCTCCGCAGAGCTAATCTGAAATTCCTTAAGTGCAAGTTGCAAGACTCGGGGCGCTAGGCGCCCCTGCTGCTTCCAGTAGTCCATCTACACCTGGCCGAGTACGCCTTGCTTTACCAGAAGCAGGGAGATTCCAACTCTAAAAGAATGAGGTGTCGTAATGGATCAAACTTTCCCCCGAAGCAAGTTTTTCACTTTTTGTCTTGTGCTGGCGATGGCGATAGTTTTTCAGGCCGCCGCCGGAGCGCAAACTCTGATACCCGGTGGGCAGCCGCCGGATTGGCCGCAGTGGGGCTTGAATCCCCAGCACACGCTGTTTGATGGAGGCGTAATCGGACAGCCCCTCAACACCAACATTGTCAACCTGATTTACGATTTCAACACGGACGCTGAGAAAGCTGACCCCAATGCTCAGGGCACCCTGCTGGTGCATTATCAGGTCCCGCTGGTGGACGGCAATGACGTGTTCATCGAGTCCAAGGACGGAACCTACAGCAACAGCACTTACAGCACACAGCAGTGGCACCAGAACAAATACAGCTGGCACGCGGGCGCTCTAGTGAAACAATGGACGTTCAATACCGACTGGTTTGCTCCGGGCTCCTCCAGCCTTTTCTGGGAGCCGGTGTACCACGCGGCGCTGGCCAACGGATTTCTCTATGATCCGGGGAAGGGCGGCACCATCTTCAAGATCAACAAATCCACGGGCGCGGTGGTGAAGCGCATCAATCCATTCGGCACCACCATTGATGCCAACACCTTTACGGCATCGCCGCTGAGCGCGGACTCCAGCGGGAACATTTATTACAACGTCATCCAGGTCACGCAAAATAACCCGACAGGCTTTCTGACCGACGATGTGGTCAACTCCTGGCTGGTGAAGGTGACCCCGACTGACGTAGTGACAAAGGTCAGCTACAGCACCCTGCTGGCGCAAGCACAGATCAAAGGCGATGCGGTCCCCCGCGCCAATGACCGCTGTAACGTGTCCTTTAGCCCCACGCAGTTGCCGTGGCCACCTCAAGGCAATTCCAACCCGCAGACCACGCCCTGCGGCAGCCAGCGCGCGGCCATGAACATTGCTCCGGCCATCGCGCCCAACGGCACCATTTACACCATCAGCAAGGCGCACCTGGTGACCCGCTACAACTACCTGGTGGCGGTGAATCCCAACATGACCGGGAAGTGGGCGGCCTCATTCCGCAACCGGCTCAATGATGGCTGCGGCGTGAGCTTCCCCATCGGCAATCCGGGCGGCGCCGGGGCCAACGGCGGATGCGCGGCCGGAGCCACCTTCGGCGTTGATCCCGCAACCAACGAACCGCCCCCCGGACGCGTGCTGGATGACTCTTCATCGACTCCCACCATCGCGCCCGACGGCAGCATCTTCTATGGGGCGTACACGCTCTACAACTTCGCCCAGGGACACATGTTCCATTTCAGCGCGAACGGTGATTTTCTGAATGCTTTCAACTTCGGGTGGGACAACACGCCGGCCATCTATCCCCACGGCGGGACCTACTCGGTGGTTTTCAAGAACAATCACTACGGCGGGGTGGGATTCGGAGATTATTGCAGCGATCCCAACTGGTGCCCGGACCGCTCGAACCCCAACGCGTCATTCCTGGGGCCCGAACAGTACTTTGTTTCCCAGTTTGATCCCAACCTGAACATTCAGTGGAGTTTCCAGAACACCAACACCCAGAGCTGCACTCGCAACCCGGATGGAAGCCTGACTTGCGTTTCCGACCATCCTAACGGTTTTGAGTGGTGCGTGAACGCCGCGGTGGTGGACGCCAACGGCGTGGTCTATGCCAACAGCGAGGATGGAAATCTCTACGCCATCGGCCAGGGAGGGACCCTGAATCAAAGTATCTTCCAGCAACTTGCCATTGGCGCGGCGTACACTCCCGCATCCATGGACAACAACGGAAGAATCTACTCGCAGAATGACGGCCACCTGTTCGTCGTCGGAAGGTAGCCGTCTTTATCGAGGCAGCACTAAGCTGCCCGTTCATCCTGCCTTTGGAGGCCCGCGAGCCGGGCCTCCATTTTTTTAGGAGAGCCGATGCTGGCTAGTTGTCTGGAGGCGAGGACTGGCCCACGGTGAAGTCGTCAGGGATGGTGGTCTCATTGGCGGCGCGAGTCACGATTTCCGCCCAGCCTCCCAGGTCACCGTGAAATTCCGCATATTTCAAACGCCCGTAGTTGGCGATGAAGGTCTCGCTTCCGTTCTTGGCCGCCTTCGCCAGATGGATGGCCCGGGCGATGTACCAGAAGCCCGCGGGATCGGGCGGCTGCATTTCAACTTGAACCAGGCCGAGTAAGTATGTATCTTCCAGGCTCATGGGATTCACCAGGAGAGCTTGCTGATAGTACATGCGGGCCGTGCCCAGGTCTCTTCCCACCATGGCGTAATACGCCACGGCGCTGGTGAAAGTGGCGGCCATTTGCCCGCGCAGCCTGGTGTATTCCGCGTCGGGCATGTCCTCCGGCTTCATCCAGGCGTTGAGGGCCAGGGTCCCCTGCATCGCCAGTTCGCGGGCGTCGTCCGGCCCCTGGTCACCCATGGCGCGCGCTTGCGCCACATACACGTATAGGGCGCGCACGTTTTGCGGCTCGAGTTCAAGGATGCGTTGGGCCAATTCAACGGCTTTGGCGGCGTTGCCGGCTTGCTGGTACGCAGCCATGGCCCCTTCCCAGGCCTCCGCTTTCATCCCGCTGTTGGGATAACGCTTGACAAAGTTCTCCAGGGCGTCCGCACGGCGGGCCGGGTCAGCTAGCTTGCGCGCGTTGGCGTAATCAGCGTCCTCAGCCGGATTGCGCCTGGGCTGGGCATTCTGCTGGGGTTCTGCGGGGGCCGGGTCCTGCGCGAGCACGCGCGGGGCAGCCAGTGCGGGCAGCAAAGCGGCCATCAGGACGACGCACAACTTCATCGTTCCCTCCTGCTCTTTTCGAACTGAGCGTCAAAGATCAAATCGTTCCTGCACGATGTCCACCATCTTCTTGTGGACTTTGGCCACAGGCTCGGTGGCGTCCACCTGCACCACGCGGCCGGGCTCGCGCGCGGCGATGGCCAGGTAAGTTTCTTGCACGCGCTTGTAAAAAGCCCGGTCTTCTTTTTCAAAGCGGTTTTCGTCGTGTTGAGCTTCATCCCGCGTGGAATTCTGCTGGTTCCTGCGCCGGGCGCGGTTCAGGCTGCGCGCCATGTCAGAGACCATCAAGATGGTCAGGTCCGGCTTGAGGTTGTGGCAAAGCGTACGATGCAACTGCAGGACGGCTTCGCTGCCCAATTCGCGTCCACCGCCCTGGTAGGCTTCACTGGAATCCGTGAAGCGGTCGCAAAGCACCCACTGTCCGCGAGTGAGCGCGGGAACAATGAATTCGTCAATATGCTGGGCGCGGTCGGCGAACATGAGGGCCAGCTCAGCCAGAGGCGAGAGACCTTGCGTCCGCGAACTCAGCAGCACCTGGCGCAGCTTTTCTCCCAGCGGCGTTCCGCCGGGTTCGCGCGTGGTGAGCACGTCCACGCCCTGTTCGCGCAGCCAGCGGGCAAGATTTTCCAACTGCGTGGATTTGCCTACGCCGTCCAGCCCTTCAAATGTGATGAATTTGCCTCTTGCTTTTGCCACTCTACAAATTTAACCACAAAGTAAGAGACACGCGGGTGCGCTTTCCTGCAAAATGAGATTTACATGCCCATTACCACCATCATTGAGCCTTTCCGGATCAAAAGCGTGGAACCCATCCGCTGGACCACCCGCCAGCAGCGCGAGCGGCTGCTGCGGGCCGCCGGACACAACCTTTTTCTGCTGGCCGCCGAAGACGTGCTGATTGACCTGCTGACCGATTCCGGCACCGGCGCCATGTCCACCGAGCAGTGGGCGGGCATCATGCGCGGCGACGAAAGCTACGCCGGCAGCCCCAGCTTCACCCGCTTTCGCGATTCGGTGCAGGACATCTTCGGCTACAAGCACGTGATCCCCACCCATCAGGGACGCGCCGCCGAGCGCATCCTCTTCAGCGTGATGTGCAAGAAGGGCGACGTGGTCCCCAACAACACGCACTTTGACACTACGCGGGCCAACGTGGAGTTCGTTGGCGCTGAAGCGCTGGACCTGCCATGCGCGGAATCGAAGAACCCGGCGGACCAGCAGCCTTTCAAAGGCAACATGGACGTGGCGGCCCTGGAGCAGACCATCGGGCGCGTGGGGCGCGACCGCATACCGCTGGTGATGCTCACAGTGACCAACAATTCCGGCGGCGGGCAGCCGGTCTCCATGGCCAACGCGCGCGCGGTGAGCGAACTTTGCCACAAGCACGGCATCCCACTGTATTTTGACGCGTGCCGCTTCGCCGAGAATGCATACTTCATCAAGCTGCGCGAACCTGGCTACGCCGGCAAGTCGCCCAAGCAGATCGCGCAAGAAATGTTCAAGCTGGGCGACGGCTGCACCATGTCCGCCAAGAAAGACGGCATGGCCAACATCGGCGGCTTTCTGTGCACCAATGACGACATGTTAGCGCAGCAAGAAAAGAACCTCCTCATCCTAACCGAAGGTTATCCCACCTACGGCGGTCTGGCCGGCCGCGACCTGGAGGCGGTGGGCATCGGTATTCAGGAGGCACTGAGCGAAGATTATTTGCGCTATCGCATCGCTTCCACGGCGTATCTTGGCCGGCACGTTTCCGAGCAAGGAGTCCCCATTGTTCAGCCGCCGGGCGGCCATGCGGTGTATATTGACGCTCGCGCGTTTCTGCCGCACATTCCGCAAGCCCAGTTTCCCGGCGTTGCGTTGGCCAACGAGCTATATCTGGAAGGCGGCATACGCTCGGTGGAGATCGGCACGCTCATGTTTGATCACGCGGCGCGCATGGACTTGGTGCGCCTGGCCATCCCGCGGCGGGTTTACACCCAGAGCCACATAGATTATGTGGTGGAAGTGATTCTGGAAGTCTGGCAGCGGCGGCAGCAGATCCGGGGCCTGCGTCTGCTCTCCGGCGCGCCGTTTCTGCGGCACTTTACCGCCAGGCTGGAGCCCATGGGTTAGCTGCCCACAAGAAGGAGATTTGTCATGCGACTCGGCGACGACATTGACGACCATTGTTCGCGATGCAAACGCACCACCGACCACGCCGTGGTGTCCGTGATGGGCGAGGAAGTGCTGGTGACGCGCTGCCGCACCTGCAACTACGAACACAAATACAAGCACAACAAAACCCGCACTAAAGAAATGACCGCCAAAGACGCTTTCGATATCCTGCTGGCCAACGTAACCGGACAAGAAACGCCGAAGACGGGGAAGAAGAAAAAAAGCTAACCACAAAGGACACGAAGAAATTGGTAATTGAGTAATTTGGTAATCGGGTAATTGAATCCGGCGCGGAAGGCTTTCAAATTACCAGATTACCAAATTACCCAATTACTCAATCTGGCTGCCCTTGCTTTCCCCAACCGCGTTCATTAGGCTAATCCCGCTCGCCCCGGAGAAGCTCACACTCATGACTATGTTGAAACGCACTGCCCTTGTTCTTAGCTTTTTTGTGCTTGTTACCGGTTTCACCCAAAACAGCTTTGCCCAGAAGAAAAAGCCAGCGCCTGCCGCTCCCGCTGCGCCCGCGCAACCCATTCGACTGTCGCTGGACGCCACGCACGCCGGCGAAAAAGTCCTCCACGTGCAAATGCAGATCCCGGTTTCCCCGGGCCTGGTGACCGTGGTTTATCCCAAATGGATTCCGGGTGAGCATGGTCCCACCGGCCCTATCACTGACGTGACGGGCTTGCAGTTCTTTGCCGGATCGCAGCGCCTCAACTGGCAGCGCGATCTCTCAGAGATGTTTACCTTCCACCTGACCGTCCCGCCGGGCACAACCACGCTGGACGCGCGTCTTGATTTGGTGATGCCCGCGCCACCGGAAGGCTTTTCTTCGGGAGCATCAGCCACCACGCAATTGGCCATGCTGAGTTGGAACCAGGTGGTGCTGTATCCCCAAGGCGCCAACAGTGACGACGTGCAGGTCACGGTTTCACTCAAGCTGCCTGCCGGATGGCACTACGGGACAGCGTTGCCGGTGGCCAGCGAGAGCGGGCAGGACGTGGCGTTCAAAACCGTATCGCTGACCACGCTGGTGGATTCGCCGGTGCTGGCCGGCGCGCACTTCCGCCGCATCGCGCTGGGATCGCCAGAATCCATCCCGCATTTTGTTGACATGGTTTCTGACGGCGACGCTGCGTTGCAGATGCCGCAGGTCACCATTGACGGCTACAAACGCCTGGTGGCGGAGACGGGAGCGCTGTTCGGCGCGCGGCATTACAACGAGTATCACTTCCTGCTGACGCTGAGCGACCACACAGCCCACTTCGGGCTGGAACATCACCAGTCGAGCGACGACCGTGTTGCCGAGCGCACTCTGATTGACGACGGCATGCGCTGGCTCGCCGGTGCGCTGCTACCGCACGAGATGACGCATTCCTGGAACGGCAAATATCGCCGTCCCGCGGGCCTGGCCACGCCGAACTACCAAGACCCGATGAAAGGCGACCTGCTATGGGTGTATGAAGGACTCACGCAGTATTGGGGCGACATTCTGGCCGCGCGCAGCGGCCTGTGGACCAAGCAACAATTCCTGGACCAGTCCGCCGAGCAAGCGGCCATGCTGGACCATACGCTGGGGCGTAGGTGGCGTCCTCTGCAAGATACTGCCGATGCCGCACAGCTGCTCTACGGAGCGGCCCCGGAGTTTGAGAGCTGGCGGCGCAGTGTGGATTACTACCCAGAGGGCTTTCTCATCTGGCTGGAGGCGGACACGGTGATTCGCCAGCAGACCAACGGCCAGAAGTCGCTCAACGATTTCAGCCGGCTGTTTCACGGCGGGCAAAACACCGCGCCCAAAGTCGTCACCTATAACTTTGATGACGTGGTCAACGCTCTCAACCAGGTCGCACCGTACGACTGGAAGAAATTCCTGCGCGACCGCCTGGATTCCTACGGTCCGGGCGCGCCGCTGGGCGGCATCAGCAACGGCGGCTGGAAGCTGGTATACACCGAAGAGCCGAGCGAGTTCACCAAGGACATGGAAAAGACGCGCAACGTGGTGGACGCGCGCTTCTCCATCGGGCTGGCGCTGGACGACAAAGGCGGCATTCACGACGTGCTGGCAGGAAGTCCCGCAGCCGCGGCGGGCATTGCTCCGGGCACCAAGCTGGTCGCGGTCAACAGCCGCAAGTTTGATCCGGACATCCTGCGCGACGCGCTCAAGATGGGAAAGGCCAGCGGCACTGGCATTGAATTGCTGGTCTCTAACGGCGATTTCTACAAGACCTACACGCTTCCGTACCACGATGGCGAGAAATACGTCCACATGGTGCGCGATGAATCGAAGCCGGATGTGCTGAGCGAGATCATCAAGCCGGTGGCAAAGTAAGCAATTAGCAGTTAGCAACGAGCACTTAGCCAAAACCTTTGAGCCCGTCAGCGATGGTGGGCTTGGTTTTTGACCTTCTGTGTCGCCCCTCCGGGGCTCATTGTTTCTTCCAAAGCCTACCCAGCGCTTCCGCGCTGGGCTAACTCATTTCGCGCCTATTGGCGCTGTGGCTTTGAAGAACTCGGAGTTCGTGGATCCAACACAAACCCTGTTGCTTGTCGTTCTCCGTGCCTCCGTGTCTCCGTGGTGGGTTTTCGTCTTTCCGATCACCCGATCGCCAGATCACCCGATTTATTCCACCACCCCAGCAAACAAGTCGCGCTCCGTCTCCACTTTCCTCGGCGTGGACGACGCGGCCAAGTGGAAAAGTTCCAGCCGTCCGCGTTTTTCCACCGTCTCCTCAAAGAAAGGGAAGAGCGGCGACTGCGAGGTGTGGCACTTGAACGCCAGGACTTTGGTTTCGCGTTCGTGCTGGCTGAGCTCAATCACCGCCGTGGATGGCGCTTGCGAAATCGGCGGGCGTCCGGGCATGGTGAACAGCGTGGTGCCGTAATAAAGCTTCTGAGTCTGGTGCGGCGTGAGGCCGTGCTGCAACTGGTCGGCGAAGCGGTTGCTGCGTCCCGCCCAGTGGCAGGCCATGGTCGCGAAGATGGAGACCATGGAGTGGTCCGGGTGCGCGGTGATGGCGCCTTCTGTGCCAAAGGTCATGATCACGTGCGGCTTGATCTCACGCACGCGGCGCGTCAGGTCGGCGACCACGGTCTGAAAGTTCTGCTGGTCGAGCTTGCCGTCCGGATAGTCGAGCACCGCGTCCTGGCTGACTTTGAGCATCCGGCAGGCGACGGCAAACTCGCGACGGCGGATGGCCGCCAGTTCTTCGTCCGTTTTCGCCTCGCCGCGGTGTGTGGCGGCTGTGCCGGCGGTGAGGCAGACAACGTGGGTCTCCACGCCGAGTTCAGCGTAGTGAAGCAGCGTGCCGCCGAAGCCGCCGGCTTCATCGTCAGGGTGTGCGGTGAAACAGAGCAAGCGCAGCATTTGTATCGAAACGCCTTTCAGTAGCGGAATCTAAGTTACTAGAAGTAGCTGGAGTAAAACGAAACCGTCCATTGATTCTGCTTGCGCGACACGTCAACCCGCCCCTGGCCCGTAAGCCGAAGTTTGGGGGGCGCGCCGGGCTTTGTAAGCCTGTAATACAGTTCTACTCGGCCATTGCGATCGTGCCGGTTCTCGAGGCGCCACTCGGAAATGCGGTGTTCGTCCAACGCATGCCGGCAAAGCTGGTCGTCAACCGTGCATTTTCCGTCCTTAAGTTCATCGAGAAACTGCGCAGCGGACCGCTCCGGTGATCGGTCACGGAACGGGTTGAACACGGTCCATCCCGTAACTTCTTCGAAGTATTCACCACAAGCGCAGTGGGTCTGGGCAAAAACCTGGAACAGAACAGGTCTGCTGCGCGCGGCAAAAGCCCCGCCGAAGAGAAGACTTGAGGCGAGAACCACACCTAACGCAAGTTTATTGAGAGCCATTGGATTTCGCCATATTTTGCTGGATAGCTTCGGATTCAGCAAACACACTTGAAAGATGAAAAGAACGAGCCCGAAGATTCGCGGGATTTACTTTGCAACCGCGGTTTGCGTCGCGGACGCCGTGCCTTCCTGCGCAGGCGACGCTGCGGGCAGCAACTCGCGCAGCTTGGGCAGCACGGCGCGCATGGCGTCTTCACCGGCTTTGACCAGTTCGTGCGCGCGGAGAAAGTCGTCATAACCAAATTCGCCGATGTCCGGCTCCACCACCACGTCAGAGAGCGCTCGCCAGGATGCGCCCATTTTCTCCTGGGCGATGGAGAAGCATTGCCCGATCACGTCAAAAACGTGGCGCGGACCGCGGGCCTTCACCCAGTTGGCCGCCAAATGGACGGCCACCACACGCTCAGCGCCCATGGTGCGCAGAGGCTGGGCCGGGACCGAGTAAGCCAGTAGCCCGTCCACCAGCAGCCGCTCGCCGATTCTTACCGGCTGGAACATGCCGGGGTAAGCGCAGCTGGCGCGCACCGGATCAATCAAATCGCCGCTGGTAAACACCGCCGGCTCGCCGGTGATGATGTCAGTGGCGGTCACCGACAGCGGAATGCGCAGCTCTTCAAACGTCTTGCAGCGCAGCGCGCGGTGCAGGAAGGCGGACATTTTGTCATTGCTGAATAGGCCGAAGCGGGAAAACGTCCAGCGGGAAAAATCTTTGAAGCGGACTTGCGCCGCGATCTCCACCAGCTCCGCGGCCGGGACGCCGCTGGCAAAGCCGGCGCCGATCAACGCGCCCACGCTGGTTCCGGCAAGAAAATCAATAGGAATTTGCTCTTCTTCAAAGACCTTGAGAATGCCGATGTGGGCCAGACCGCGCGCGAACCCTCCGCCAAGAGCCAGGCCGATCTTTGGTCTTGGCCGGGGAGCCGGCTCAGCCGGAGCGTCAGGTCGCGAGCTGCGCTTCATTTCGCGCTTAAACGCCTGAACGCTGCGAACAATCTTGTCCAGCGGATTCTTCAAGTCACTAACTCCCCGTCTTGCCGAAGCGAAATCAGTTATGGGGCGGGATACGCTGCTCCAAGTTTACGACGCAATCAGCGAAATCAGACAGTCGCGTGACACTTTAGTTTCCCCAACATTTGCGGCCATCCGAGACAACCTTGTCGCGGCCTTGGTAAATTGTTGTCAGCCCGCCAGTTTGTTGGCGGGCGGCGGGCCGGCCAGCGAAAGGAAGCGCCATTACCACCGACAAGAATGACGACAAGAAGATGGTCCGCGAGTTCTCCGCCGGCGCGTTGGTCCTGCGCCACATGCAGGACCGCTGGTGGACGGCGGTGATTGAACCGGGACGCGAAGGCGAACCGGAAGACCGCAAAGACCTGGTGGCCCTGCCCAAGGGCAACGTGGACGCCGGCGAGGAGCCGCTCCAGGCTGCCGTGCGCGAGGTGCATGAGGAGACCGGGCTGCGCGCGCGTCCGGTGACCAAGCTGGCGGACGTCAAGTACGTGTACTCGCGCAAATGGTCAGACCACGCCAAGGTCTTCAAGATTGTCAGCTTCTACCTGATGAAATACCAGTCAGGCCAGATTGACGATATCAAGCCCGCCATGCGGCATGAAGTCCGGCGCGCCTATTGGCTGCCGCTCGAGGACGCTGCTGCGCGCCTGAGCTACAGCGGCGAAAAAGACGTGGCGAAAAAAGCGCTGGAGTATGTGAAAGAGAACCCGGAAGGATTTCAGGTTTCCGAATAAACCTGGCTGCCAACGGCCACCGGGTCAAGTCAGGAAGTGTTTCACTGTGCGGGGTTGCGGCATAAAGCAGCGGCACAGAGCTGGAATCCGTCAGTGCGTGGATCGTGCGGGATGACGGTGCTGGTGCGAAACCGTGCTAAAGACGATGTGCTAAACATGTGTGCTAAAACGGACAGTTCGATTGCCGAACCCTGGGTTATACTTCGTCCGCGTTCTGAAGGCCAACGCTGGAGGAAGTAGCATGTTTCACATTATCTGGTACATCCTGATTGGGCTCATCTCGGGGATTATCGCGAAATCGGTGATGCACGTGCACATGACGCTCTTCTGGACGATCGTGCTCGGCATCATCGGAGGGATCCTCGGCGGCGCCGTTACCCACATGTTTTCGCGCCCGAGCAGCAACGCGCGATATCATCCCGCCGGCCTGATTTTTTCCACACTGGGCGCGATCCTGGTTCTCTACCTTTGCTACAAGTTGAACATTCATTTTCCCGCGGTCAACCCGTTCTAGCTCACCTCGCGAAGATTGTGGAGCCCAGCCGCCCCCGGCATTCCCCCTTGGCATCGCCGCTAAGATATTCTTGAAGGCGCGGAAGGGGTCCCATGCACCACTTCATTCTCGGAGCAGGCGGAGTCGGCGGGTTGGTTGGCGCGGTGCTCGCCAAGTCCGGCGAGCAGGTCACGCTGGTCGTCCGGCCGGAGGCGCTGGCGCAGCATCCTCGCCAACTGTCGCTCGACAGCAAGTTCGGGAAGTTCACTGTGCCGGTGTCGGTCGCGGCGACCATCAGTCAACCAGTTGACATCCTCTGGATCAGCGTCAAAGCCACGCAACTGGAATCGGCGCTCAAGGGTATTCCGCCCGATACTACTTCCGCTGCCGCGCGCGTCCGTTATGTGGTTCCGCTGCTCAACGGCATTGACCACGTCGCGCTTCTCCGCGCGCGCTTTGGTCACGACCGCGTCATCCCCGCCACCTTCGCTGGAGAAAGTGAGCGTACCGCGCCCGGCGTGATCGTCCATCGCTCGCCGTTTGCGCGCATCAACGCCTCAGCCGTGGGACGTCCACTGCTCGAGCCGGTGACGGAGCACTTCACCCGCTTCGGCTTCGATTGCAAGTTCATCGAAGACGAAAACACGCTGCTGTGGAGCAAGCTGGCATTTCTGGCGCCGTTCGCGCTGGCGACCACCGCCGCGGGCACCGGGATTGGCAGCGTCCTGAGTGACGCTCAACAAAAAGCCCTGCTGGAAGCCTGCGTGCGCGAAGCTTGCACTGTGGCCAACGCCAGCGGCGCGGTGGTCAACGTGGACACGCTGCTGGCCGCCATCAATGGGATGCCCGCGGGCATGCGCAGCTCCATGCAGAAAGATGAGGAAGCCCACCGTCCATTGGAACTCGATGCCATAGCCGGGCCTATTTTGCGCGGCGCTGACCAGCACGGCCTACCGGTCCCCGCGACCAGGGAAATGGTTGACGCCATTCGCAGCAAGCTGAACGTGTGACCCTAAGGTATGAGAGGATTGCAGTGCGCAAAACATTGTTGATAGCTGTATTCGCCGCGATGGCCGTCAGCTTCGGCCACGCGCAGGGGCCAAGAGCGGCGCAAAGAACATCGCCTCCGCCCAAATCCGCCGCGTCGGTACAGCAGTATCTTGATCAGCTCAAGGTCTCGTTGCAGAAGCAGACAGACTTCGCCGTCTTTGAGCCCAACAATGAAAAGCTTTGGGCCAAGGTCCGGCAGACGATGGAAAACTTTCTGGTCAACGAATGGCAGATCGGCAAGCTGCAGGGGAACAAGCAGCAGCAGGCGTTTTGGGTCAAATGCGACCGCAGCACCATGACGCAAAATGACCTGGACAACGGACGCCTGATCGTCCTGGTCGGCGTGGCCCCGGTCAAGCCGGCAGAATTCGTGATGTTACGCATCACCCAGCAGACCGCAAATCGTCAACTGCCGCCCGCCAAGAGGCCTCCTAAGTAGTCGTTCTTGCAGTTCTATTCCGTCCTGAGCGCCTGCATGGGATCAATGGCCGCGGCGCGCCGTGCCGGCACCATGCTGGCCACCAGGGCGCTGAGCATCAGCGCCAGAACAGAGACGGTGAGAATGGCCGGCTCAACCTTGCCCAGGCCGAAGAGTTGGCTGGCCAGCAGGGCCTTGCCGCCGAAGGCCAGAGGAACGCCAATCGCCAGGCCGATGCCCACTTGCAGAAAAGCCCCGCGCAGCACGAGCTTCAAGATGCTGAAGCGGTCGGCGCCCAGCGCCATGCGCACGCCGATCTCGCTGGTGCGCCGGCCCACCTGATACGCGGTGAGTCCATAGAGGCCCACGGAAGCCAACGCCAACGCGATCAGCCCGAAGGCCCCGCTCAGCCGCGATACCAGAACATTCTGCGTGGTGCGCAGTTCGATTTGCTCGTTGAAGGTCCGCAGGGAAAGCGGAACTAGGTTGGGATCAATGCCGGCCAGAATGCGGCGTGCTTCGGACTGGAAACTGTTGGCGTCGCCGGCCACGTGCAGTTCAATCGTGCTCATGTACCGGGAAGCGGTTTCCACGCGCCGGTCAGTCTCGGCTTCATATGGCACGGTCTGCACCAGCGGGATGAAAAACATAGGACGCGGCGGTTGAGCAGGATTTTGATAGATGGCGTCCTTGACCACGCCCACGATTTCGTAGTCGCCGGCGTGGGCGCCGCCGCTCTTGCCAAAGTGCTCGCCCAGCGCCGTGCCCTTGGGGAAAAACTTTTTGGCGAAGGCCTCATTCACCACGGCCACGTGTTGCGAGGTTGCGGTGTCGCTTTCCCGGAAGCTGCGTCCGCGCAGCACCGGCGTGCCGATGGCTTCAAAATACTGCGTGCTCACGCGGTCCCAGGAAGCGCCTTCGCCGGGAATACGCTGGTGGCCGGGAATCCAGATGCCTTCACCCCAGTTGTTGCCTTGCTGCGCGGTGTAAAGCGACAGGCTGGCATGGAGAACGCCGGGCGCGTGCTGGAAGCGATCTTCGATCTGCTGATAGAGTCCGGCCAGCCTTTCCGCGGTGTAGCCGGCGCTGTTGGGACTGATCATCACCAGGAGGCGGCCTTCGCGGCCGAACCCGAAGTCCTGCCCTTGCAGATTGCGCAGGCTCTGCGTCACCAGTCCGGCGATGGTCAGCAGCGCCAGCGACAACGCGGCTTGCACCACGACCAACGATTTCTGCGGCAGAGCGGAACTGTCGCGGGTGCTGCGGCTGGCGCCGCGCAGGGCTTCCGCCGGATCAGATTTGGATGCGATCCAGGCCGGCGCCACGCCGAAGATGATGCCCGTCAGCAACGCAACGGCAAAGGTGAATCCCAGAATGGGCCAAGACGGCGCCGTGCTCAGCGGTACGTATTGAGCGCCGCGAAAAGCCATCACCACCATGCCACGGCTGGCGTAGTAAGCGAGAAGAAGGCCCGCGGCGCCGCCCATCACCGCCAGCATCACGCTTTCCGTGAGGCGCGCGCGGATGATGCGCCCGCGCGATGCACCCATGGCCAGCAGCAGGGAAGTGCGCTGTTTGAGCGCCGTGCCGCGCGCCAGCAGCAGGTTGGCCACGTTGGCGCAAGCGATCAACAGAATGGCCGAAGAAATGGCCAGCAGAAAGAGAAGCGCGGACTTGGCTTGGTCTTCCATAAAGTTCACGCCGCCGGCGCCCGGAGACACGCGAATAACCTGCTTGGGGATGTCGTCCAGTTTGGAATAGTGGTTCTGGTTTTCCGGCTGGCGCAGATACTGCTGTAACTCGGCCGTCATGTGCGTGGACACCTGGCCCATGGCGCTGCCTGGACGCAATCGCCCGATCAGATAGAGCCAGTTTACGGTGGTGTCGTGCAGCATGGTGTTCTCGCGGTGGAACGCGGGCTCCAACGCTATGGGCATCCAGAAGTCAGGCGGATCGCTTTCCAGGCGGTCGCCAAAGAAGCCCGGCGGGGCAACGCCGATCAGCGTCATGCCAATGCCGTTGATGGTGAAATTACTTCCGATGACCGACCGGTCCAATCCATATTTGTTTTGCCATGCGCGGAAGCTCATCACCGCTACCGGCGCCGCGCCGGATTGGTCGTCGTCAGGCGCGATCAACCGTCCGGCAAACGGACCGACGCCCATGGTGGAGAAGAAGTTTCCTGATACCAGTTCGCCCTGGAAGGATTCCGCCGTTCGCGCGCCTTCCCGCCGCACGCTGAGATCGGGGCGGTTGGTCTGCGACGCCGCCAGAGTCTGGAATTCCGGAGTGTTGGCTTGCAGGTACTGGTAAAGCGGATAGGAGAAGATGGTCCAGTCGTCCTCATAGCCGCCTTCCACGCAGCAGTCCACCGTGTCGCCCACGCGATACAGGCCCTTGGCGTCGGCCACCGGCAGCGACTTCAGCAGGATTTCATGCACCAGCGTAAAGATTGCGGTGTTGGCGCCAATGCCCAGAGCCAGCGTGAGCACAGCGGTGGCGGTAAAGCCGGGAGCCTTGCGCAACTGCCGCCAGGCGTATCGAATGTCCTGCAGAAGAGTCTTCACCAGTGTCCTCCGGGTTCGCTGCCATTCAGCCCGACGTAGAGCCAGGCTCAAGAGCTGAATACGAAAGTCCACGCGCAACGGGTACAAGAAAAATCGTCTTGCGAGCGTTAAGACTGCCGCGATTGCTGGGGAGTTAGCATGTGTGTTGAGATCGAAGGCTTTGGGCGGGGAAGCCGCAGCGATCGGACGCAAGGGAGTGCAACATCCTAAGTGCTTGAAAACAAGTGGCAGGCATTGACTGAATGAACGTTCATTCAGTATGATTGTTGAGGTTTTGGGCCGGCCCGGCGGTTTTGGGCTGCGTGGCGGATCGCTGTGTCAAGCTCTCAAGGTGCCGCTCGTCCTTACCGAATGGGCCCTTTATCCCGGGAGTTAGCTCATTGCCAACGCACCAACACGCCGCCGGACGGAAGCTGCAAAACTGTTATCATTTTAAGCGTTCCGGTAGATGTCTTCTCTCCCTGTTGCTGATCTACGTCTTAACGACCCGCGTAATACAGGAGACGCTCTCATGAGCACTTCAACCGTTTCTGCTCCCACCCAGTCGAGTTCACCCGTTCCCGCAGCCCAGTCCAACGGAGGCAGGGGAACCACTCCGCACCAGCGCATTAACAAGGTTGCCGTGCTGGGAGCCGGGACCATGGGCGCGCGCATTGCCGCCCACTTTGCCAACGCCGGCTTACGCTGCGTTCTGCTGGACATTGTTCCACCGGACGCCGTTCAAAGTACTGACAAGGCCGCGCGCAACAAGATCGTGGCCGCCGGACTGGACGCCGCCGTCAAGTCCAAGCCCGCGGCTTTTTTCGAAAAAGGGCTGGAAAAGCTGATCACGATCGGCAACTTTGATGACGACATGAAGCTGCTGACCGACGCCGACTGGATCGTCGAGGCCGTGGCCGAGAACCTGGAGATCAAGCGGGCTTTGCTTAAGAAAGTGGAAGCTGTACGGAAGCCGGGCAGCATTGTCACGACGAACACCAGCGGCCTGCCGGTGGCCAGCATCGCGGAAGGGTTCAGTGATGACCTTCGCCGCCACTGGTTTGGCACGCACTTCTTCAATCCGCCGCGCTACATGCGCTTGCTGGAGATCATTCCCACGCCGGAAGCCGATCCTGCCGCCATCGCCGCCGTCTCGCATTTTGGCGACGTGCGCATGGGCAAGGGAATCGTGGTGGCCAAAGATACGCCCAACTTCATCGCCAACCGCATTGGCACCTACGCGGGCTTGAACGTTTTCCGCCTGATGCAGGAGATGGATTTGACCGTGGAAGAAATTGACGCGCTCACCAGCAGCGGCGGCTGGACCAAGAACCCCACGTTCCGCACGCTGGACCTGGTCGGGCTCGATGTTCTGGCGAGCGTGGTCAAGAACTTCAGCAAGAACGTGCAGGACGAGCGCTCTGACCTGAAGCTGCCGGAGTTTTTCAACCAGATGATTGAGCGCAAGCTGCTGGGCGACAAAACCAAAGCCGGCTTCTACAAGAAGATCAAGAGCGCACAGGGAGAAGAGAAGCAGGCCATTGACTGGAAGACGCTGGAGTACCACACGGCGCAGAAGCCGAAATTCGCCGCGTTGGAAATGGCCAAGCCTATTGAAGATATGGGCGAGCGCCTGCGCGCCGTCCTGGGCGGCGACCCGAAAGATAAAGCCGTCAAGTTCATCTGGTCGAGTCTCTCGGAAATGTTCACGTACTCGGCCAACCGCATTCCGGAAATCGCCGACACGGTTGTGGAAATTGACCAGGCCATGCGCATGGGCTTCAACTGGGAAGTGGGTCCGTTTGAAGTTTGGGACATGGCCGGCGTGGAAGCCACGGTCGCCAAGATGAAAGCTGAAGGCAAGCCGGTTTCCGCCAACGTCGAGAAGCTGCTGGCTGCGGGTGGGAAGAGCTGGTACAAGGACGATCCAGCATCGCCTTCCGGCCGCGCGTATTTTGATTTGCGCAGCGGGAAATACCGTCCGGTGGAGGTTGCCGAGGGCGTGTGGTCGGTGCAGGCCGCGAAGAAGTCGCACGGCGTGGTGAAGAAAAATGCCGGCGCGTCACTGATTGATCTGGGCGACGGCGTGGGCTGCATTGAATTTCACAGCAAAATGAACGCCCTGGGCGGCGACATTGTGCAGATGGTCACGCAGTCGCTCAAGACCGGCGGCATCGGCGACCAGTTTGAAGCCTTCGTCATTACCGGCGACTCCGGCAACTTCTCCGTCGGCGCCAACCTCATGATGCTCATGCTGGCCGTGCAGGAAGAAGAGTGGGACGAGGTTGACCTGGCCATCAAGCAGTTCCAGGGCATGACCCAGGCCATCAAGTTCTGCTCGCGTCCGGTGGTCACAGCGTCGTTCGGCATGACGCTGGGCGGCGGTTGCGAAATCAACCTGCACTCCGCGGCCCGCCAGCCGCACTCGGAACTCTACATGGGCCTGGTGGAAGTCGGCGTGGGCCTGCTACCCGGCGGCGGCGGATGCAAAGAGATGCTGCTGCGCGCCATGGACAACGCTCACGCCGTCCGGCCGGAGGGCCGCGGCGAAACAGTTGAGGTATTTGAAGGCCTCAAGCGCGCGTTTGAAATCGTGGGCATGGCCAAGGTGTCAACGTCGGCTGCCGAAGCCCGAGCCTTGGGTTTCCTCTCCGATGGCGATCTGATCAGCATGAATCGCGAACGCATCCTGGCCGATGCCAAAGAGCGTGCGCTCGAACTGGCCCGCGCCGGATACAAAGCTCCCGTTCCGCGGACGGACATTCCGGCGGCGGGCGAGAACATGCTGGCTACGCTGAAGCTGGGCATACACATCATGCGCCAGGCGGAATACATCAGCGACCACGATGTGAAAGTGGGGACCAAAGTCGCCGAGATCCTGTGCGGCGGCAACGTGACGCCGGGCACTCCCATAAGCGAGCAGTATCTACTAGATTTGGAGCGTGAAGGCTTCAAGTCGCTCTGCGGGGAGAAGAAGACGCAGGAGAGGATTCAGTTTACGTTGAAGACCGGAAAACCGTTGAGGAACTAGATCGGGTGATCGGAACATCGGGACATCGGGTGATCGGAAAGGCAAACCTACCACGGAGACACGGAGGCACGGAGGAAGGGTAGGTCAGGGCTTCAACCCTGACGGAGCGAAGCGAACCCCCGGAGGGGCGGCACAAGATTTGAAGCTAGAAGCCAGCCGCTAGAAGCTAGGAGCTATTATGCGTGAAGCCGTAATCGTAAGTTCAGTTCGTACCGCCGTGGGCAAATCGGGCAAGGGCACTTTGCGTGCCACTCGTCCTGACGACCTGGCCGCCGTGGCCATCAAAGGCGCGCTGGAGCGCGTGCCACAGGTGGACACCAAAGAAATTGAAGACGTCATCATCGGCTGCGCCACGCCGGAAGCCGAGCAGGGCATGAACGTGGCCCGTATTGCGTCCCTGCGCGCGGGGCTGCCGGTGGAGGTTTCCGCCATGACCATCAATCGCTTCTGCTCGTCTGGCCTGCAGGCTATCTCGCTGGCTGCCGACTCGGTCATGAGCGGACGCGCGGAGATCGCCATTGGCGGCGGCACCGAGTCCATGAGCATGATCCCCATGGGTGGCCACAAAGTTTCCGCGAACCCATGGCTCGTCGGCAATTACCCTGACGCGTATCTCTCCATGGGTTTGACCGCTGAGCGTCTGGCCAAGCGCTTTGGCATCACCCGCGAGCAGGCCGATGAATTTTCCTACAACAGCCACCAGAAAGCGCTGGCGGCGATCCAGGGTGGGAAGTTCGAAGACGAGATTGTTCCCGTGCCGGTGAGCTTTACCGCGCCCAACGGCTCCAAGCCCAAGCGGGTTGACATTACCTTCAAAGTGGACGAAGGCCCGCGCGCTGACACAACGCTGGAAGCGCTCGCCGGACTGAAGCCGGCGTTCCATGCGCGCGGCTCGGTCACGGCAGGGAATTCGTCGCAAACGTCGGACGGTGCGGCGGCTGCGGTCGTAATGTCCGCTGACAAAGCCCGGCAACTGGGCATCAAACCATTAGCGCGCTTTGTGGCCTTTGCCACCGCCGGCTACAAGCCGGAAGAGATGGGACTGGGACCGGTCTATGCCATTCCCAAGGTCTTGAAGATGGCCGGGTTGAAGCTGGAAGACATCGCGGTGATCGAACTGAACGAAGCTTTCGCCGCGCAGGCGCTTTCGGTGATCAAGGAAGCCGGGTTGGACATCAGCAAGATCAACCCCAACGGCGGCGCGGTCGCCTTGGGCCATCCGCTGGGATGCACCGGGGCCAAGCTTACGGCGACGATCATCTGTGAGCTGAAACGGCGGAACGCGAAGTACGGAATCGTGACCATGTGTATCGGCGGAGGCATGGGCGCGGCGGGCATCATCGAGAATGCTGCGTTAGAGCTTTAACCACAAAGGACACGAAGGAACACAAAGGTAATGCCAGAGCAAGCCAAAGTACACACAATGAGTGCCCACGACGTCAGTCATGCGGTTATCAAGGCCGCCCTGAAAGTGCATTCAGCTCTTGGTCCAGGATTGCTTGAAAGCGCTTATGAAGCGTGTTTGGCTCATGAGCTTAGGCAAGCAGGATTTGCGGTGGAAACACAACTTGGATTGCCGGTCGTCTATGACGGAGTCAAGCTCGAAGTTGGCTATCGCATCGATATGTTGGTCAATGATCTTGTGATCGTTGAACTGAAGTCTGTTGAAGAAATTTCCCGCGTTCACATCGCGCAAGTTTTGTCGTATTTGAAGTTAAGCAAGAAGAAATTGGGTCTGATTATTAATTTCAACGTTCTACACCTGAAGGACGGGATCAAAAGGCTAGTCGAGGGTACAGGGTGGAAATGACCTTTGTGTTCCTTCGTGTCCTTTGTGGTTAGTCTTTTGGGTTTTTGAGGAGAAATCTATGGCAACAATCGCAGTCCCAACCAAGACCAAGCTGGTGGGTGGAAGTTTTCTGATTGAAGAACACACCACCGACCAGGTCTTTACTCCGGAAGATCTCACGGAAGAACACCTGCAAATCGTCCAGACCACGCAGGAGTTCGCCAAGAATGAGATCATCCCCAACATTGAGAAGATTGAGCACAAGGAGTTCGCCGTCACCCGCGGGTTGATCAAGAAGGCCTGCGAGATCGGCATTGCCAATGTGGACATTCCGGAGCAGTACGGCGGCTCGGACATGGACAAGATCTCCTCGGCGCTCATCAACGAACATATCTCCGTTTCCGGCAGCTTCAGCGTGGCCTTTGGCGGCCACGTGGGCATCGGCACGCTGCCCATTGTTTACTTTGGCACCGCGGAGCAAAAAGCCAAGTATCTGCCCAAGCTGGCGTCGGGTGAACTGGTGGCGGCGTACGCGTTGTCGGAATCAACGTCGGCGTCGGACGCCATGAACGCCCGCACCAAGGCCGTGCTCTCACCCGACGGCAAAGAGTGGATCCTGAACGGCGAGAAGATGTGGATCACCAACGGCGGCTTTGCCGACGTGTTCATCATCTTCGCGAAGATTGACGGCGAAAAGTTCTCGGCGTTCATCATCGAACGCGGCTTCCCCGGCTTCCAGTCCGGTGCGGAAGAGAAGAAGATGGGTATTCGCGGGTCTTCGACCACGCCCATCATCCTGAACGATTGTCGCGTGCCCAAGGAGAATTTACTGGGCGAAGTCGGCAAAGGACACATCATCGCGTTCAACACACTGAACATTGGCCGCTTCAAACTGGGCGCCGGCGTGGTGGGCGGCGCGCGCAATGCTCTGAATAACTCCATTGGCTATGCCAAGCAGCGCAAGGCGTTCGGCAAGAACCTGTCCGACTTCGGCATGATCAAGGAAAAGCTGGCGCGGATGGCCGTGGGCGTGTACACCGGCGAAAGCATGTCTTACCGCACGGTGGGCATGATTGACGCCGCGATGAGTGAGATTGACAAGAACTCGCCCACCGCTTACAAGGAAACCGCCAAGAACATTGAAGAGTACGCGGTGGAATGCTCCATCCTCAAAGTTTTCGGGTCGGAGATGCTGGATTTCGTGGTGGACGAGACGGTCCAGATCTACGGCGGCTACGGCTTTGTGGAAGAGTATCCGGCGGAGCGGGCGTATCGCGACTCGCGCGTGAACCGCATCTTTGAAGGCACCAACGAGATCAACCGCATGATCATCACCGGATGGCTGCTCAAGCGGGCCATGAAAGGCCAACTGGCCCTCATGCCGGCCATCAAGAAGCTCACGGAAGAAGTCATGTCCGGAGCGACACCGGACGCGCCGGAGGGTCCTCTCTCCGCCGAGCGCGTCATGGTTTCCAACGCCAAGAAAGCCGGGCTGATGCTGGCCGGCGCCGCGGCGCAAAAATACATGATGGACCTGGAAAACCAGCAGGAAATCCTGGGCGCGATTGCCGACATGGTGATTGAAGCCTACGCCATGGATTCCACCGTGCTGCGCACCCAGAAACTGATCGAACGCCAGGGCGAAGCTAAGTCCCAACTGGCCATCGCCATGTGCCAGGTCAGCTTGTCGGAGTCCATCCTGAAGATAGAAGGCGCGGCGCGGAGGGTCGTAGCGGCGGTGGCCGAAGGCGACATGATGCGCACGCAACTGGTGATCCTGCGGCGGCTCTTCAAGCACGAGCCGGTCAACGTGATCGCCCTGACCCAGCTAATTGCCAACCGGCTGGCGGAAGCCGGGAAGTACGTGCTGGCATAGACCGATCCTCGCTTCTTCAAGCAACAAAAAGCGGGACCATTTCTGGTCCCGCTTTTTTGTTTTACGTTGGAGGTTGAAAGTTACTGAAGAGCAGCCAGGGCGTTGATGCGTCCCTTGCCGGTCTGGGGATCGGCGCCAGGTTTCAGGATGTCATCGGCAGAGTGCTCGATGATCGCCTTTAGCTGGGCTGGCGCCATGTGTCCGAACTTGCCCACGATCAAGGCCGCTTCGCCGGAAACGTGGGGAGCGGCCATGGAAGTACCGATGGCGAAGAAGTAAAGATTACCTCCTCCCGAGGTCTTTCCTCCCGGGCTGAGCACAAAGTCCAGCACAAAGCAGTTGGTGGTGATCACACCAACGTGGCAAACCTGGCTGGTGGGGGTAAATACGGCATCTCCGCCGGGAGCGGCCACATTGATGACCGATTGGCCGAAGTTGCTATAGGAGGCCAGGCGGTCGAACACTGTGTTGGCGCCGAACACGGCCGAGCCGATAGGGCCGGTGGCGGAGATGGCCATGCCGTTGCCGGATTGCGCCGGCACAGTCATGATGCGGCTGTTCAGGTCCACACCGTCATTGCCGGCGGAGCTGACAATCAGCGTGCCGTTCGCGGTGGCGTGGTTGACGGCGCGGTTGAGGGCTTCAATCAACTTAGCGGTGCCGTTGCCTCCGCCTGCGTTGATGCGGTCAAAGGTTGCGCCCAGGCTCATGTTGACAACGTCCGCATGGACCAGCGGGCCAGAAGCATATTCCAGGCCGGCAATCACGGAAGCAAAGGAGCCGCTGCCGGAGTTGCGCAATACCTTTACCATAACCAGTTCGGCGTTGGGGGCCACGCCCTGCGTGCCGATGCCGTTGATGGGAGCTGCAATAATGCCGCCCACGTGGGTCGCATGGCTGAACTGGCTGTTGTTGGGGAAGATGAAGCTGGGTTCGGTGGGCACGAACGAGGTGCTCAGTCCGATGTTCAAGTTGGCCGCGATGTCAATATGGCTGGCGACAATACCGGTATCCAGGATGGCCACACGCGCGCGCGCCACGCCATTGCCGCGATCGCCATTGTCGGCGGTAACGTCCGCGTGGATTTGGCGCAGGTTCCACTGGTTGGGGCTGAAAGTCTCATGATTAGCCAGGGGCAGAGCTGACGATGCGTCCGGCGGCGGTACCGCGGCATCATCGATTACCATGCCGGCGTCAGTCGCCATTTCGTTGGGTGGGATCCACTGTACTTCCTGGTCTTCAGTTACCGACTGCACGCCGGAGAGGGCCGCAGCCTGCACGGCAAAGTTGGGATCGCTGGATTGGGCCACCACGATGCCGATTGCGTCGTATTGCGCGATCACGCTGGATCCCAGAGCGGAGGCAAAATTCGTGCTGCCGGCGCCTTGTCCCTTGGCCATGATCACAAACGTTTTTGTCGGGTTTTGCGCCATGGCAGCGGCCATGGCAATTAAGCAAACAAACAAAAGGATGCTAAGGGTTCTTTTCAACATTTGATGCTCCTCGAATACTCGGATGCAGATTTTTGATAGGGTGCCTGCCGGCCCAGATGTTTCGGGACTGGACATCGTTACCGGATCAGGTGTGAAGCGAACCTGGGGCCCAAAAAATTACCCCGCTAATCTACTACGGACGGTGGCCTGTTGGATAGGCCGCGCCAGGGATTAGGTTGATCGTGCTGCATTTTTGTGCATCTCCGGAGCGCCCGTAACATCTCTATGGCCATGGCCAACACCGAATGTCTCCGCATCGCCGACCAACTCCGCCGGGCCTTTGACGGTAACGCTTTTCATGGCGACCCATTGAGCAAGATCCTGCAGGACGTCAGCGCGGAACAAGCTGCGGCGCATCCGATGGCGGGAGCGCATTCCATATGGGAACTGCTGCTGCACGTGGAAGGGTGGACCCGGGTTACAGCCGAAGCTATTGACGGCAAAGCCATGCCCGGCTGGCCCGTCGCTGGCGATGGTTCGGATTTTGTGGACTGGCCCGCCGTGCCGCAGCCGACGGCCGAAGCATGGCAAGCTGCCGTCGCCAGCCTGCTCGCCACGGGACGCCAGTTGTCGGAGCGCATCGCTCAATCTTCCGACTCACGCCTAAGCGAGTTTGTCCCCGGCCGCAAGTACGACTTCTATTTCCTCCTGCACGGCATTGTCCAGCACAGCTTGTATCACGCGGGACAGATCGCGCTGCTGAAGAAGGCGGTGTCCGCGACGAGGTGATCGTTTTTCATCCGGATTTGGATTTTCAGGGGCTGTGTTACCCCGGCGTTCCACTAAATCGATAGAGGCCCGGCATGCGGCCAACCTCGCCATTTCCTCATTGTCCTGAGCGGCGGCTTGCTATAAAGTTCTTCTCAATATGTGCCCAGACAATTTGACCGCTCGCCTGAGCCAGGGCGAGATTGAATCCGCTGTGCGGAGATTTTGGGAGTTGTTTGCTTCCAAGAGGACCGAGCAGTGGCAAAGCTACTATGCCGACGTAGCGTTGGTATTCGGTACGGCGTCCAAACGGCCGGAACCGGCGCGCTTGGTGGTGTTGCGCCGCCAGCGGGAATATCTCTCCAGCGCCGCGCGCATGACCATTGACGTAAGCCGCGTAGAAGTGGAGTTGCTGGGGCCGGACTGCGCCGTGGCCGCGTACCTCTTGCGGCTGCACGCCGAGCAGATCGCCAAGCTCTCCGCCGACGGCCACAAAGATTCGGAAGAGCATCTGGACAACGCCCGCGTCACCCACGTTTTTCATCGCCAGGAAGATGGCGATCTGAAGATTGTCCACGAGCATATTTCCGCGCCGTGGGCGTAGGCAACTGGCCAGTCCGGCAGACGAAACCGCCAGTTTACGCTTCACTCCTCAGAGTTTCCTTCCCAGATATCGCCGTGGCGTCCTCTGAAATTGCATCCTGAGCGGCCGGGTGATAATCTAACTAACTGGTTAATTAATTCCCGCGGCGGCAACTGCAGCCGCAGGCAACAGCGCTTTTACTAAGACTTTATTACTCGATTGAGGTTCGTAAGAGATGCCCCGCTCCATCTTTCTAAGCCCCATTGGAAGCCCCCAAATCCGAGCCAGAGATTGGATCGTCCAGGCAAGAGCTGGCGCAATCGCAGCGCTGGCGTTCGTTTTGCTTGGCGCGATACCCGGACTGGCACAGATTCCTGGAGTCGGCGTGGCCACTTCGAACCGCCCGGAGCAGCAATCGCCCGCGGTGACGCCGGTCCAGCCGCCCTCCACCGACGCGCTGAGCGGAAGCGGCATTACTGACAAGCTGGTCCCGGAGACAATCCAGCTTTCGATTCTTGATGCCATTGATCGCGGCCTGAAGCACAACCTGGCGTTGTTGCTGTCGCAGGAGCAGACCGAGTCGGCGCGGGCGCAGTGGCGCCGGAGTTTGAGCGCGTTGTTGCCGAACCTGAGCGGCAACGTGAGCGAAAGCGTCAACCAAATCAACCTGGCAGCGTTTGGTATCCCGCTGCCGCAGGGGCTGACGTCGCCCATTGTCGGGCCGTTTGGCGTGTTTGATGCCCGCGCCAGCATGAGCGATACGGTGCTGGACTTCAGCGCCATGAATCGCATTCGCTCCGCCGCGGAAAACGAGAAAGTTGCGCGCTTCACCGTGCAGGACGCGCGCGAACTGGTGGTCCTGGCCGTCGGCAACGAATATCTGATCACGCAGGCCAACGCGGCCCGCCTGGAAACGGCGAAAGCCCAGCTCACCACCGATCAAACCATTTTCCAGCAAGCGGTGGACATGAAGAAGGCCGGCGTCAGCGCCGGGATT
The DNA here is from genome assembly GCA_020072815.1 of Terriglobia bacterium. Lineage (NCBI taxonomy): Bacteria > Pseudomonadati > Acidobacteriota > Terriglobia > Terriglobia bacterium. The sequence continues at coordinate 264,898 of JAIQGE010000007.1, forward strand.
GACGTGTTGCGCGCCCAGGTGCAGATGCAAGCGCAGCAGCAGCGCGTGCTGGCCAGCCAGAACCAGTATGAGCGGCAAAAGATGGTGCTGGCCCGCATCATCGGGCTGCCCGTCTCGCAGGCCTTCGAGTTGACTGACAAAATCCCTTACGCGCCGCTGCCCGAACTGAATTTTGACCAGGCCCTGGCGCACGCCTATGTCCATCGTCCGGAGTATCTGGCAGGTGTGTCGCGCGTCCGCGTGGCGGAGTTCGCGGTGAAGGCAGCGCGTGGAGAAGCCCTGCCCACCATCGAGGTAAACGGCGCTTACGGATGGATTGGACCCTCGCCGGGAAAAGCCGACGCTACTTACAACCTGGGGGCGGGGATCAAGATTCCCATTTTTCAGGGCGGCAAGGTCAAGGCCGACGTCAACCAGGCGGAGACCGACTTGCGCCAGGCCAAGATGCAACTGGAAAACTTGCGCAACCGGGTTGAATTTGAAATTCGCGCTGCTTTGCTGGACGTGAAGACATCCAATGAGCAGGTGCTGGTGGCGCGGCAATCCATTGAGTTGGCGGCCGAGCAGCTGAAGGAAGCGCAAGACCGCTACGCGGCCGGAGTTTCCGGCAGCCTGGAAGTTGTGCAGGCGCAGGAAGCCGTGGCCAACGCCAATGAGACCCATATTCAGGCGTTGTACCAGAACAACGTAGCCAAACTGACGCTGGCCCGCGCGCTGGGTGTGGCGGAGCAACAAACAAAATCGTTTCTCGGAGGAAAGTAGAGTGGCGGACCTGAGAGTTGTCGCGGAAGAAACTGAAGAGGAAACCGTGGAGTCGGCCGGCCTTCCGTCGCAGGAAGAATTGCTGCCCGCAGCGAGCGAGCCCGCAGCTGGCTTCTTGCGCGCGCACGCCAAATGGATGGCGATCATTGTTGTTGCGGCGATTTTGGTCGGCACTTATTTTGTCTGGTCGTATTACACGGTCCGCGAATCCACGGACGACGCGCAGGTTGACGGCCACATCAATCCCATCAGCGCGCGCATCTCCGGAACGGCGATCAAGGTCCTGCACGAGGACAACGATTTCGTCCAGGCCGGAACTTTGCTGGTGGAGCTGGACCCCAAGGACTATCAAGTCGCGGTGGCCAGGGCCAATGCCGATCTGGCCAACGCGAAAGCCAGTTCCACGGCGGCCAACGTGGGCGTGCCCATTGCCGCCACCACCAGTTCCAGCCAGTTGGCTGCGGCCGACGCTGCGGTGAAAGCCGCAGACAAGGAAGTGATCGCCGCGCAGGCCCGCGTGCAGGAAGCACAAGCCAACTACACCAAAGTCACTGCCGACCTCAAGCGCATGGAGCAACTGGTGCAGAAGGATGAAATCTCGCGCCAGCAATATGACGCAGCCGTGGCCGCCGCCGGTTCCAGCCGCGCCGCACTTGATGCCGCGATTGCGTCGGAAGCCAGCGCGCAGAGCCGCGCCGCGCAGGCCCGGGCCCAGGCTGATTCTGCCCGCACCGTTCCCGAGCAAATGAAGGTCATCCGCGCCCAGGCCGGGGCTGCTTCGGCGGAAGTGGAGAAGAACCAAGCCATGCTGGCCCAAGCCGGACTGAACCTGGACTACACCAAAATCGTAGCGCCGGTCAGCGGCGTCCTCAGCAAACGCAACATTGAGCCAGGCCAGGTGGTGCAGCCGGGCCAGCCGTTGTTCGCGATCGTGGACCTGGACGACATCTGGGTCACCGCCAACTTCAAGGAAAACCAGCTGAAGAACATGAAGCCCGGCCAGCCGGTGAAGATCCACATTGACGCCTATGGCCGCGACTACGACGGCAAAGTGGAATCCATCGGCGCCGCAACAGGAGCGCGCTTCAGCCTGCTGCCGCCGGAAAATGCCACCGGCAACTACGTGAAAGTTGTCCAGCGAATTCCGGTCCGCATCCGCATTGATAAAGGACAAGACCCCAATCATCTTCTGCGTCCGGGGATGTCGGCGTTGCCGGTCGTGCTCATAAAGTAATGAGTGAGCATAGCCAACCGGTCATCAATCCGTGGATCGTTGCCATCTCGGTGATGCTCGGCACCTTCATGGAGGTGCTGGACACCACGGTGGTCAACGTCTCACTCCCGCACATCGCCGGGAACCTTTCCGCCAGCACGGACGAGGCCACGTGGGTGTTGACGTCGTACCTCGTCGCCAACGCCATTGTGCTGCCGCTTACCGGATGGCTGGCCAACCACTTTGGACGGCGCAACATCCTGCTGATCTCAGTCGCAGGATTCACCATCTTCTCTTTCCTCTGCGGCGTCGCGCCGAACCTGCCCGCGCTGATCGTCTTCCGCGTGCTGCAGGGCGCAACCGGCGGCGGACTGCAGCCGCTCTCGCAAGCCATCCTGATGGAGGCTTTCCCGCCGGCCCAGCGCGGCAAAGCCATGGCCTTCTGGGCGCTGGGAATTGTGGTGGCGCCCATGCTGGGGCCGGTGGTCGGCGGCTGGATCACCGACAGTTACAGTTGGCGATGGCTGTTCTACATCAATATTCCCATCGGCATTGCCGCCGTGGTCATGGCCATGATGTACATCCACGACCCGCCGTACATCAAGCGCGGCAAAGGCGGCGTGGACTACTGGGGCATCGGGCTGCTGGCCGTGGGCATTGGCGCGCTGCAGATCATGCTGGACAAAGGCCAGGAAGAGGACTGGTTCGCATCGCATTTCATTGTGATTCTTACCGTCATCACCGTGCTGGGCCTGGGCTTCTTTGTGCTGCGCGAGCTGCTGACCAAACATCCCGTGGTCCATCTCAGCGTTTTCAAAATCAGGACGTACTCCACCGGCGTGTTCCTGATGACCGTGCTGGGCTTTGTGCTCTACGGCAGCACCGTGCTGATTCCGCTGTGGCTGCAGACGCTGATGGGCTACTCCGCCCTCGAAGCCGGCATGGCCATGCTGCCGCGCGGCCTGGGATCGTTTCTGTTCATGCCGGTCGTCGGGATACTGGTCAGCAAGGTAGATCCGCGCAAACTTCTGGCCAGCGGCTTGGCGATCTGCGGCTTCAGTTTGTATCTGCTCTCACGCCTCAACCTGAACGCCGGCTACTGGGACATCTTCTGGCCGCAGTTCATGCAAGGCGCGTCCATGGGACTGCTGTTTGTTCCGCTGACCACCATCACCAACGATCCCATTCCCAAACACGAGATGGGCAACGCCACCAGCTTGTTCAACCTGATGCGCAACATCGGGGCGAGCATCGGCATTGCCAGCGTGACCACCTTGGTGGCGCGCCACATGCAGATGCATACCAACACCCTCACCGAGCACGTCACGCGCTCCAACCCGGCCGCCGTGACCATGCTGCAAAACATCAAGGCCGGCCTGATGGCCGCCGGCGCGGACGCCGCCACCGCCACGCGTCAGGCTTACGCCGCGGTCTTCGGCATGGTCCAGCAACAGGCGGCGATGCAGTCGTATATTGACGCGTTCTTCCTGCTGGCCATACTGTTCGCCGTGGTGATGCCTCTGGTGCTGATCATGAAGCGTCCGACGAAACAGGGCGGAGGGCCGGGCATGGGGCATTGAGGGGAATCGGTAAGTGGGTAATTTGGTAATTTGAGATTGGGCGGCGGGAGTTGGGCTAAGCTGGCAATGGAATTCGGATGCAGCGCAAATTGTGCTACTACCAAACATATTGCAATCTGCGACCCAGAGCTATATCAAATGTAAAACTTGAATTTGGGACTGCGATACGTAATCGTCGGATTGGATACCAGAATCTCGCCGACAGCGGATGAGAAGCCAACGGTGACCGGCTCAGAGTCACCGATCTTGCACGCGTTATAGTTCAGCTTGGTCAGTGCCAGAATGTCACGCGCGACTTGGGTGATGTCGGTTGGCCCATGCTGTACATCGATTCTTAGGGGAACAGGGGCTTCGGTTCCGGGATATGTCCCTAACCTCGGGACAACGCCAGAAGCAAATAAATATCCTGAAGTTTCAGACAATTTCCAGAAGGATCCTCGCAGCACTGGATAGGAGCCATCGCGGAAGAGTTTAAATCCTTGGAATTCTTTCTTGACTCGAACCGCTACGAGCTTAACACCTATTGGGCACGCAGCCGTGTAGCCTCGGAATTCGTCCTTTGAAATGCCCGAGCGGCAATGAAGGAATATCTCTGTCAGCGGTTGACCGTCGAGTGCTTTGTATTCGTTCAGCACCCCGGACAATAACTTGTATGCCGCGTCGTCGGACAAATGAAATTGTTTGCTTTCGGGAGAATACCACGCACCCGAATCTCCGAGAAACACCACACCATCTCCTGAGTCCAGGAACATTTGCGCTGCGCAACATGCCGTACGGCTATTTAGCGTCGAGTCAAGTTTCCTAAATGCGATTCCGATATAACAAACCCCAGGTCGCGCTGAGCCTAATTTCCAAGGTTTGCCGCCAGCCTTATAGTAGATTGAAGTAGATAAGTTCCAAGCTACGTCGGAAGGGGGTGACGTGAGTTGCTGCTCATCTGGCGCAACAGGCGTGATCGTAGACTGCTGAATCAGTTGAATGGGAACCTTGTGTTCCATGCAGCGAGCCTTCAGTTGGCGACGAAAATCGTCTGAGTAGCAGTAGATTGAGGGATCATATTGCTCAAACATGCTGGTTTGACCACTCGCTCTCGCATGCTGTTCTCGCTTTGACACCTTAAGCCCTGTGCCTTCAGCTATTACCGCATGCGGACGACATGTTTGGCGTACAAAGTCTGGTAACACACAAAGAATTACATCGAATTCTTCGTCTTTCTTTTCCGTTAACCGAATGGCTGACAGATATTCTTCAACTGCATCATAAGCACGTTTTCTTGAGTCAAGATTTCGGCAAAGATCAATGAGTTTCTCTTCATCCAGTTCTTTGTACCAAGTCGGTTCCGTAGAGAAGCTGCACTCGAACGCTGTTTCGAACCCCGGAAATATCGGCCAGAGCTGCGGATCAAGAGGAACGCCGCGCCTGTTCTTGCCTGGGTAGATGGGGCACTGTAGGCGCCGGACCCATTCAGTGCACAGATCTCTGCCTTCTGGAGTTGTGACTAACCCCCAGTTTATGCTCTTGGGCTTACTTGTCCGGCCAAGGTCATATGGCCCGAAGATCGACAACCCATCGTGAGGATCCTCAGCCTTCTGTTCAAATCCAAACTCGAGGACTGGTTCATCAAAAACAGTCACTTTTGTCTCAACGGTTGCGGCTGGTGTTGCTCTACGCCTCTGCGGCCGGTGAACTTTCTTCGCCCTTCTCTTCGATGAGAACCTCTGAGTCTTCATAATGCCGTTCCATAACCTCTGTGTCCTGTTGAGATTCGAGCTTGGATTTCAAGCTCAGTTCGTTCAAAGCAAGATCCGCTTCAAACGCAAGTGGGAATCGCTCCAATATTATTGGTGCCGCAGCTGTCCCAACTCGAATCTGATTGTCGGGCCCTGAGATGAGCTGCAACGTTGCGAATACCCTCATCAGCCACTCATAGTTCCACCATGATTTGCATATTGCTTTGCGTCGACTTTGCATTTGAGCTGGCTTCACTGGCGTATCATCAAGTTCTGTTACGAACAACCTAGTGCGGATACGCACTACATCCCGCCCACCAAAATCAAGCCAAGCACTCAGGATTGGTGAGAGATGGTATCGAACCGGTATCTTTTTCCCGGCATTCCAAAATGATCGGGTTCCCACCGCACGGATCCAACTTGACCCGGTTGGCGTCAAAAACGGAAACCGAAAGAAGTCTGTTCTGTTGGGAAAAAACACATACCCTGTTTCTTCGTGTTCTTCAAGACCCGACGCAAGTAGAACGTGCCGCAAGGCCGCGTTTATCACCTTCTTGCCAAGGTTGTAAAAATTAATGTCAGGTCCAGTGGCCTCCCTCCAGTTTTGGCAGGTTCCGCGCTTAGAAAACCTATACTTTGTGAGCAGTTCGGTAGGGGGCGGCTCGAACGCCCAACAAACAGTCGCGTTTTCCCGATAGTGGGGCCAAACTTTCAAAGCCACTCGTGCGGCATCCTTGTTCATAGCCATCTCGTGTTCAAATCTGTATAGGACCTGCGGAAGAGCGCGAATTGAAACGAGATTTGACCAGAGTGTTTCTGGTACCCGCTCGACACAAATCTTGGTTTGTAACAAGCCGCTTACAGAAATAGGCGCGCTCGCCTTTGGTGCTTCACTCCGTTCCAGGTTCTTGAGCAGCTGTGTTAGGCCTGACTTCCAATTAGTAAACTGGATAAAAGTCAGATCCGATTGCATCCATCCAAGCTCCGTAGACGGGAGACCGTCGAGGTTCAAGGGAATTACGAAGTTCTCCTTTCTTGCGCGGGCTAGCTGCAACGCAAGGGTTCTCTCCTTGAGCGGGTTCGGTTTCTTGATCGACGATTTTGAAAGCACAGCGAGGAATCGGAATGCACGATTTGAGATAGCCTCGTCGATGTCATTCGGGTATGATTCACCTCCGAGCAGTTTCAAACGGTCACACCAAACGCTGTAACCTTCCCTGAGCAACCGTAGACAAAGCCAGTCGACGAAAACACCATCCTCTACCGCATAATTGATGAATAAGTGCGTTCGACTGTTCATGGCGATGACATTCTCACTCTCAAGCTAACTTACACTAACAATAACATCTTGCTACTAGGATATGGGCAGATTCAAGCTTGTAAAATGATGTGGAAATCTGTTGATGATGTGGAAAAGACATATTGATCATAGGGTTGCTCTTCTAAGGTTTGCCTTCGCTCCGCTACGCTGCGCGCTTGCCTTCGGCAGAGAGGAACGGACTCTATTTTTCACTGCATTTCCGGCACTCATTCCTCAGCGCGCGAGCGCGCCTCGGAACCGTGGCCGGACTACTTTCAGTCGTCCCTTGCGGGACGGTGTTGCTGTGGACTCCGACACCTTCTTAACCTTCAGGGGAGACGTGGCATGCCACGTCTCTACGCGGAAATTTTGGTGGGCCATCGTCGGTCAGCTCTTGAGGGCCTCTCCTACCACAGGCGAGGGCGCCTGCTGGTCCCACAAGATCGGCGGAAGCACAAGATGTGGGGTTGATCTAAGTTGGTTATCCGTACATGTTGTGATTCAGTTGTTAGAACTGCGCACAACGCTTCTCTGCGCTTGACTTTCGCCGTGATGTGTGTTAAGATAACTCGTTTATTTACAGCTGTTTATGCAGATATTGAGGGGCCTGGCATCGCCGGGGATACAGCCCTTCAATGCCGGGGGTGAACGTGAGCAACGCCGGGAATTTGAACGGGTATCGCCGGGGATATGTGGTGCTAAGTCCTTATTTTCCGGGGATGACCGGGGAGGGGGAGGGGCGAAGAGATCGGGAGATCGGGTCATCGGGACATCGGGTGATCGGCACAGGCAAGAGTGCCTGTGCCACACGGGCGTGGTCGGGAATCAGCGCGCCGGGGGGCGGCGGCGCTCCACACGTGAATCACGGTGATTGGGGAGAGGCGGGCGTATAATCCTCTGCCAAGTCGTAATTCAATCTAAAAACCGGGATGTAATATGACGATGAGGACAATCACTTCAACGGTATTTGTTCTAATCACTTTATGCGCGTCGCTCATGGCGCAGACCTTTCGTGGCGGAATCCAGGGGACGGTGACCGACACCGGCGGAGCGGCCATCGCCGGCGCCGACGTGACCGTCAAGAGCGCGGACACCGGGCTGGTCCGCACCGCCAAGACCGACGATACCGGCAACTTCCTGTTTTCTGAGCTGCCGCTGGGCACATACAGCGTGAGCGCCGCCAAGAGCGGGTTTGGCACCAAGGTGGTGAACGGCGTGACCGTGACGGTGTCCGCCAACGTCCGCGCGGACATTCAGCTCAACCCCGGCGAAGTGAAGTCGGAAGTGACGGTCACCGCGGCCGCGCCCATCGTGGATACAACCGGAAACACCCAGGGCGGAACGATTGAAGCCGAGCAGATGGTGAACCTGCCGATCAACGGCGGCGATTTCGCCAAGCTGCTGACGCTGGTCCCCGGCGCCGGATCTGATCCCAACGGTGACAGCGATTCGCCCGGCTCGTTCGGCACCTTCAGCATCAACGGCAATCGCGGACGCGCCAACAACTACCTGCTGGATGGCACGGACATGAACGATGGCTATCGCAACGATCCGGCCATCAACGAAGCCGGCGTGTTCGGCACTCCCGCCACGCTGCTGCCGATTGATTCGCTGCAGGAGATGGGCATCCTCTCCAACATGGAGCCGGAGTACGGACGCAACTCGGGCGCGGTGGTAAACATTGTTACCAAGTCCGGCACCAACACGCTTCATGGCTCCGCCTTTGAGTACTTCCGCAACAACGCGCTGGACGCGCGCAATTTCTTCAACGCCAAACCCGTCCCGCAGAATACATTCCACAACAACCAGTACGGCGGGTCGCTGGGTGGTCCGCTGGTGAGAGATCGCACGTTCTGGTTTGTGGCGTATGAAGGATGGCGGGAAAACGGCGGCCTGCCGGCGACGGCCAGCGTCCCATCGCAAGCGCGAGTGAACGCGTTTACCGGAGGCGGAGGCGTGATCAATCCGGTCATCGCCAAGTTGCTGCTGCGCAATCCCTGGAGCATCCCGCTGCCCGCCACGGGCGATACCGGCGCGGACAACTCCACGGTCCAGGTGACCGACCACTTCACCAACCGCGTGGATAGCCTGATCTTCAAGATTGATCATCACTTGGGCAAGAAGGAAGGCTCTGACCTGCTTACCGGGCGCTGCTTCTTTGGCGATAGCGACCAGAGTTTCCCGCTGGCGCTGGGCGGTGGCACCACCGTCCCAGGGTTCAACACGGTCACTCCCACGCGCGTGCAGGTGCTGTCACTTTCTTACACTCACATTTTCACGCCGAAACTTCTTATGGAAATTCGCGGCGGCTGGAACCGTTTTGCGGAAGGCTTTTCGCCGGAAGACAACGCCTTCAATCCGTCCAGCATCGGCCTGAATACCGGAGTGACCAAGCCGCAGGATTTCGGCCTGCCGCAGATCAGCTTCAGTGACGGCACCAGCGGACTGGGCGGCAACAACTCGCTGCCGCGCCACCGTTTTGATACCAACTGGCAGTACTTCACCAACGTCGGCTACACCACGGGCAAACACAATTACAAGTTCGGCTACGAGTGGCGCCGCACCACGGTGGACCAGTTTTACGACCTGGGCTATCGCGGACGTTTGAAGTTCAATTCGTTTGAAGATTTTCTGGCTGGGGACATCACCAACGGCGGCAGCCAGTTTGCCGGCGATTCGGCGCGCGTGACCCACCAGAACAACCACGGCTTTTACGCCCAGGACAGCTTCCGCTGGACGCGCAAGCTGACGTTGAACTACGGCGTCCGCTGGGACTATTTTGGCGTGATCAAAGAAGATGGCAACCGCTTCAGCCTGTTCAACAGCACCACGCAATCTCTGCAACTGGTGGGACAGGGCGGCGGACCCAGTTCGCTTTATCCCAAAGACTTGAACAATTTTGCTCCGCGGTTGAGCGCCGCCTATGACTTGCATGGCGACGGCAACACCATTCTGCGCGCAGGCTGGGGCCTGTACTATGACGCCTTCTCGCAGGACTTCTTCGTCGGACACTTCCCGTTCAACACGTTCAATCCCGGACCGGCGTACAACGGCGTTGGCCCTTCGGCCATCACGGCTGCCGGAAACGTGGCCGGGACCATCGTCAACAATGCGCCGATCTTCACCGGCTTCAGCCCCACAACCGATGCCTGGACCGTGGACCAGAACATCCGCACGCCGTACATTCAGAATTACAACTTGAACATTGAGCAGGCCATGGGCAAGCAGATGGCCCTGAACGTGGCTTACGTTGGTTCGCACGGGACCAAGCTGTTCCGTTTCCGCGACATCAACCAGCATGATCCGGCCACCGGCGCGTTCCCCTTTGCCGCGTTCAACATCATCAACCAGTTTGAATCCACTTCCAACTCGGCGTACAACAGCCTGCAAGTTACCTGGAAGCTGCGCAACTGGCGGCGGCTGAATTCACAGCTTACATGGACGTGGTCGCACTCCATTGACAACGCCAGCGACGGTGAAGATTTTGTCCCCAACGCCGCCCAGCCGGACAACAGCTTGAATCCCGGCGCGGAGAAGGGAAATTCCAATTTCGACGCGCGCCATCGGCTGACATGGATTTTCGGCTACATGTTGCCCAACCCGACCACCGCGAAAACGTTGACCAACGGCTGGTCCGTGAACGGGATTCTTCGGCTCTCCAGCGGACAGCCCTACAACCTCAACTCCTTTTCCAATTACAACAACTCGAATGAATTCCTGGAGCGGCCGGACGTGGTGGGCAATCCCTTCGCCGGCACCGGCGGTCCGGGGCAGTTGCTGAACCTCTCGGCTTTCGCCGCGCCCTGCACCTGGGACCCCGTCGCCGGCGGTTGCATTGCCGGCACGCAACATTTCGGCAACCTGGGACGCAACGCGTTCGTCGGTCCGGACTTCAAAAACTTTGACTTTGCCCTGGCCAAAGATACCAAGGTCGGCGACAAGGTGAACGTCCAGCTTCGCATAGACATCTTCAACATCTTTAACCATCCCAACTTCTCCAACCCCACGTTGCCCAACTTCCTGGTGAACCTGGAAAACAACGGCAGCGTGGCGCCGGCCGCCGGTGATCCAAAGTGCGCGCTGGCGAATGGCCCGAACTTTGTCGGCTGCCGCGCCGTAGGTCCGGGATTCCTGCCCACAACGGCCACGCCCGACGTGGCGATTGGATATCCGTTCCTGGGCGGCGGCGGTCCGCGGGACGTCCAACTGGCGGTGAAGTTTACGTTCTAGAAAGATTTGTTGGATTGAGAGAGGCTCGGCTTACAGGCTGCGCCTTTTTTTGGCGCGAGAATCTGACAACGCACATTTCCGCCGAAAGTTGCGCTGCGGCGAAAAAAACTATTTCACTGGAGCGTGGTCTTTCGCGTCTTAACTCGAGCAACCTTTCCTTCCCGCACAGGTTTACTCCCGAGGCTGTTGAAGCCACTTTTGTCGGAAGCAAGTGCGGTCGAATCAAGGGGAGACGTCCGCCATTGCACACCCCCAATTTGCGCCGCACGTTGACGCAAACTGGGCGGCGAAGCCCTCCGTTTCGGCGGAGGGTTTCTCAGTTTGTGGCTCCAAGCCAGTTTCGCAGGCCTTCGCGACGCTTATTCGTCCTGCAGTAAGCCATGTATTATCATTAACTTACTCATTAACAAGCTTTTCATCTTTGCCGCCGCCGATTCCCCTTGATTTATATCGCAAATCGAAATATAAGTATTGCGATTAGCAATATGACGCTTGGCGAGAAATTACGCTACCTCCGGCTGGTGGAAGGCAACCTGCGCGGCCTGGGTCGCGATATGACGCAGCAAGAAGTGGTCCGCGCCGTCCACAAAGAACTCAAGCTGAAGATCAGCCAGAGCTATTTGTCGCAGATTGAAAACGGCTCGCGCCCGCACCTGACCAACAAGACGAGGCTGCTGCTGTCCAAATTTTTCAAAGTCCATCCCGGCTACCTGGTGGACGACCCGGAAGGCTTCCACACCGAACTCTTGTCGGACGTGGGCAACCTGGAAGACAAGCTGGACTTGTGGCTGATCCAGGGCGCGGAGCGCTTCCGCAGCGATCCGCCGGTCAGCCGGGCGCTGTTGAATCTGGCCAAGCATGCTGAGTCGCGGCGCTGCCTGACGCTGCTTGACGCCATTTTGGAAACGCCGCAACTGGCAGAGCGTCTGCTGCAGGTGCTGCGTCCTCAGGCGGGCAGGGACAAAGACGCGCCGGAGATGAGTGAGGCTTAGCTTATGAACTGGGAACTTTTATTTCTGGTTTGTTTTGTGGTGGGCTTCAGCTTTAGTGTGCTCTCTTTCCTCGGGGGCATCAGCCGCTTCCACTTCCATCTGCCGAAGCATGTTTCCTTTGGTGGCGGCCACGGAATCGGACATGCAGCCCCGGGCGTCGGCCATGCTGGGGGACACGCTGTGCATCACGTCGCAGGTCACACGGCCCAGCACGGCGCAGCCCAAGCCAACGCGAGCTTTCCGTTCTTCAATCCCATGACCATCGCGGCCTTTCTCACATGGTTTGGAGGCATCGGATATCTGTTGGTTCATATCCGCCACGTCTGGATTTTGTTCGGCTTGCTGTTCGCCTTGCTCGGCGGATTGGTTGCCGCTTCTCTGGTATTTCTGTTCGTGGTGAAGGTGCTGATGGCCCATGAAAGCGAACTCGACCCGCTGGATTTTGAAATGGTGGGCGTCTTGGGGAAGGTGAGCGTACCCATCCGTTCGGAGGGCACCGGCGAAATCATTTTTGTCCAGCAGGGAATCCGCAAACCGTGCGCGGCCCGCACCGACAATGGCGACCCGCTGGTGAAGGGCGAAGAAGTTGTGGTTACGCGGTATGACCGCGGTGTGGCCTACGTGCGCCGCTGGGAAGAATTGGCCAACCCGGAGCAGGAAGCTCCGGAGCAGAAGACAACCAAGTAGTGAACTCTTGAGGAGGATCTATGTTTGGTGGGGAGAACGTGTCATTTTGGGTCATCTTGGGTTTGGGCGTGATCGGTGTCATGGCCCTGATGGGGATGGTGGCCCGTCTGTATCGCAAAGTTGGACCGCATGAGGCGCTGGTGGTTTACGGCTTCCGTGGAAGCAAAGTGGTCAAAGGCGGCGGGAAAATCATTTTCCCCATGGTGGAAAGCTGCCGGCTGCTGTCGCTGGAGCTGATGTCCTTTGACGTGGCGCCGCAACAGGACCTTTACACCAACCAGGGCGTGGCGGTGACGGTGGAAGCCGTCGCCCAGATCAAAGTGAAGTCGGACGAAGTCTCGATTCAGACGGCGTCCGAACAGTTTCTTACCAAGACGCCCGACGAGCGCGAAGGCCTGATCCGGCTGGTGATGGAAGGCCACCTGCGCGGCATCATCGGCCAGTTGACGGTGGAGCAGATCGTAAAGGAGCCGGAAATGGTGGCCGACCGCATGCGCTCCACCTGCGCCGACGACATGAGCAAGATGGGCCTGGAAGTAATTTCTTTCACCATCAAGGAAGTGCGCGACAAGAACGAGTACATCGCCAACATGGGCCGGCCGGACGTAGCCCGCATCAAGCGCGATGCCGACGTCGCCGCCGCTGAAGCCGAACGCGACACGGCCATCAAGCGCGCGGAAGCGCAGCGGGCATCCGCCATCGCCAAGGCCCAGGCTGACCAGGAGCGCGTCCTGGCTGAGACTCTCTCCCAGGCCAAGCAGGCGGAAGCGCAGCGTGACCTGGAAGTCAAACGTGCCGCGTACACCGAGTTGGTAAAGAAGCAGCAAGCCCAGGCCGACAAGGCTTATGAAATTCAATCCAACATCCAGCAGCAGCAGGTGGTCGCCGAACAGGTGAAGGTCCAGTTGATCGAAAGAGAACAACAGACCAAGGTGCAGGAAGCGGAAATCGCGCGGCACCAGAACGAGTTGATCGCCACCGTGCTGAAGCAGGCGGAAGTTGAGAAGCAGCGCGTGCTCAACATCGCGGAAGGCGAAAAGCAGCGGCTCATCGCCGAAGCCGAAGGCCGCGCCAGCGCCATCCGCATGCAGGGTGAAGCCGAAGCCGACATCATCTTCAAGAAGGGTGAAGCCGAAGCCAAGGCCATGAACGTGAAGGCCGAAGCCTACCAGGAATACAACCAGGCCGCGGTGGTGGACAAACTGATTACCGGGCTGCCGGAAGTGGTCCGCGCCCTGGCGCAACCGCTCTCCAACGTGGACAAGATCACCATCGTTTCCACCGGCAACGGCAATTCCGCCGGCATGAGCAAGATCACCGGCGACATGGCGGAAATCGCCGCGCAAGTCCCGGCGTTGTTTGAAGCGCTCAGCGGCATGCAGATTAAGGACCTGCTGTCCAAAGTCCGGCTGATCGGCGACAAAGCACCGAAGCCGGGAGATGACGATTCGCAAGCCGCCAAAGGCAAAGGCGCAACCAAGTGAACTTGGCTTCCGGAGAGGGTTGAACGCAATCCTCTCCGGAATTGATCAACAGGTTTTCTGAAGAAGCAGCAAGCTTTCGGCAAATGGAGCGGTCAATGAACAAAGTCTCATTCCCGGGTTTGGTTCTAGGGCTGGTCATGGGCGCGCTGGTGGCGCTGGTCTCCGGCAGCTGGATATTCTGGCTAGCGCTCGGGATCGGGATTGGAGTGGTGGTCGGCGCGTTTGCCACGCGGCGCGAACTCGCCATGCAAAGCATGAGGCATGGGCCGCTTGTGGAGCGATGATCCGGAAAACCACGATCTGCGGATCGATGATTTGCGAAACGATGGCCCGTGGAACGATGATCCACCGGACCGATGATCTGATGAGCCACGAAGTTTTCAGCCGCGCGACGGCGCGCGCAACGCACTTAAGAGCAGTTCAGCAGGAACTTTGGTGCAAAAGGTATGAGTGAAAAGATTTCCCTCGCAGTCATCTGGTCTCTGGCCACGGCTGTGCTGACCCGGCTGGCAAGTTCGTGGACGCTGCTCCCGGAGCGCGTGGTAACCACCTTCGGCGTCGGCTCGGAAGCCACGGGCTGGGGCAGCCGCCAGGCCTTGTTGCTCAGCGTGTTGCTGGCGGTAGTCGGGCAGGCGGCTTTGGCGACGTTTCTCATCCTGCGCCTGGCGCGGGCGGTGCGATTTCTGCCCCTGGTGCAGGCCACGGTAAGTCTGGTGCTGGTATGCGGGTTCTGGCAGGTCATCAACTACAACGCCTACCACGTCCCCGTGCAGAGCCTGTGGGTGCTGGGGCCGGTTGCGCTGCTGTCGGTAGCGGTGGCGGTGATGCTGGGCAACCTGGGGCAACCCAGACTGAGTAAAAGTTCTTACTGAAGCCGCGGCGGTTTCAGAAGTTGATTCTTGGAGGAGTTATGGCATTACTGGAGCGTGTGGCAACACTTATTAAAGCAAACTTGAACGACCTCATTGACAAGGCCGAGCACCCGGAGAAGATGATCAAGCAGATCATCCTGGACATGGAGAACCAGCTGCTGCAAGTGAAGACGCAGGTGGCCATCGCCATTGCCGACGAGCACCTGCTCAACAAGAAGCAGAAAGAGAACGAAGAGAAAATCTCCGAGTGGAACCGCAAGGCGGAGCTGGCCGTGGAGAAAAAGCACGACGACCTGGCGCGCTCGGCCATCGAACGGGCTCTGCACTACAAGATGCTGATGGAAGGCTTTGCCCAGCAGGTACACGACCAGCGGCAGCAAGTGGAAACGCTCAAGACCGCGCTCAACAAGCTGCAGCAAAAGCTGGAAGAAGCCCGCTCCAAGAGCGACTTTCTGATGGCGGAGCATCGCCGCGCGCGCACGCTGGACAAGGCCGCCGACGCGCAATCCCAGGTGGACGGCCGCGACCACGGGGCCGCGTTTGACCGTATGAAGCACAAGGTCCTGCTCCAGTCCGCGATCGGCCAGGCCAAGACGGAAATGCTGGAGGAATCGGCCGCCAGCGTGGACAGCCGCTTCGCCAAGCTGGAAAAAGAGGACGAGGTCAACCGCATCCTGAATGAGCTGAAGTCCAGACGGGCGTAAGGCGGGCGTTTGGCCCTCGGTTTTGCGGAGGGAGAGGCGCGCGAACTCGCGTCTCCAAGGAGGCCGCAGTGATGAAGCAGAATGCGGTGAAGAACACGGCGGACAATAACAATCCCCATCCCGGGATCAGCACCAGGTTCACCGTGGGCGGCGGAGCAGCGGGATTCATTGTCGCCGGCGGCATTGTGCTCATTGCCCTGCTGGGAATCCCCATGGTCAAATATTTTCTGTTGTTCGCAGTCGCGGCGGGCGCGGGAGTAGCGGCGGTGATGCACTGGATTCGGCGCTGAGGTTTGGCATCGAAAGAGCCAAAACTTGCGCGAACCACGCGTGCATTGCTAAGCTTCGACAGACCCAAACTAAAATGTCCGTACGACTACTCAAGCTTTTTGCCATCCTACTGTGCTGTTGCAGCGGCGCGTGCGCGTTATCCGGGCCTTCCACCCGGGAACAGAAGCTCTTTGACCTGGTAAACAAGGAGCGGGAGAGGGCCGGCCTGCAGAAGCTGGCGTGGGACGCCCGCCTGGCGGAAGCGGCGCGCGCCCACTCTGAGCTCATGGCCAGGAACGATGAGCTTTCCCACCAGTTTTCCAAGGAGCCGTCGGTGCTGCGGCGGGCCGGGGCCAGCGGCGCGCGCTTTGATTCTGTGGCGGAGAATGTGGCCGAGGCGGGCTCAGTATCAGAGGCCCATCAGGCCCTGATGCAGTCCGAGCACCACCGCGAGAACATCCTGGAGCCGGACTACAACGCCGTGGGCATCGCCATTGTGGAAGAGGGAAAGCAGTTGTGGATCACCCAGGATTTTGCCCGGATCATCAGCGTCCGCACGCCAGCCCAAGTCGGCGACGACGTGGTAAACGCGGTCCATCGTTTGCGTCAGGCCCACGGGCTGCGGAAGATTGACGTCCGTTCGGACGCGCGAATGAAGCGCCAGGCGTGCGCACAGGATTCCGACGCAGGAAAGATCAAGGAAAGCTATCCCTCCGCCGCCGAGTTGGTGGTCTTTACCACCACCGACCCGCGCAAGCTTCCTGACACCATGCGGAACGCCGCGTTGAACAAGAAGGTGGTCCGCGTGGACTTGGGCGTGTGCTTTGAGCCGGGAGACAGCACTGGTTTCTCGCGGTACTGGGTGGTGGCGGCGTTTTATTAGCCTGCGGCGTTCACTGGGCGCGAACTTGAACATTCTCTGCCCAGGGAATCGTTAGCAGTTACTTTTGCGGCGAAAACGTAACATTCCGGGCAAGACAACTGCCGTTTAATATTGGTGTTCATAACTTCCGTGATCATCCGTATCCTTTTCCGCGCGCTCATGTCGTTTGCACTGCTGCTGGGCGTCGCCCACGCGCAGGCCAATCTTGCTCCGCGCGCCATGCCGGCAGGCCCGTATCCCGATGAACGAAGAATCCTCGATCTGCTCAACCAGGAACGGCAAAGAGCCGGCTTGCAGAGACTCTCCTGGGACCAGCACGCGGCGGAAGCGGCGCGGGAGCACTCCATTCTGATGGCGGCAAGCCTGGAGATTGGACACCAGTTTCCCGGCGAGCCCGCGCTCTCCCAGCGCATTGCGGCCACCGGCGCGCGCTTTACCGGGTGCGCGGAAAACGTGGCGGTGGCCGATTCTCCCGAAGAAATCCACATGGCCTTGATGAATTCTCCCGGACACCGGGCCAACATCATGAGCCCGCGTTACAACAGCGCGGGCATTGGCGTGGTGCGACGCAAGGGCCGCCTGTACGTGACCCAGGATTTTGCCTGGCTTACACCGATGTACACCGAGACCCAGTTCTACGATGCGTTTGTTGACGCGTTCAATCGCGCCCGCAAGTCCAAAGGGCACCCCGCCCTGTACGCCCGGCCGGATACCCGCCTTCATGGCGCGGCGTGCGCCACCGACGGCAACATCCAGAACGTCGCTGACAGTGTTTCCGGCAACGCCAAGGTGATTTTGTTTACGCTCTCCGAGCCGGACAAGCTGCCGGACAAACTTTACGACTACGTTTCGTCCACCCGCCTGGAGCGAATGTACGTGGGACTTTGTTACCGCCCTGACCGCCAGTTCGGCTCGGCGAACTTCTGGGTGGCTGTGGCGTTTTATGAGTAGGAACTAACTCTCTGCAATTTCTTCTTCCTGCAGCGCCGTCAGGACTTCTTCTTCCACGTCCCAATTCTTGAGCAGCTTGATGGCCACGCCGGCGCCGAAGCCCGCCCGCATGAGCGCGCGAAAAATGCGCGCGGCCTGGCGGTTGTTTTCCGGTTTCTTCAGGCGCTTGCGCCGCAGAAAGGCGCGTGCCAGGTCTTCTTCATTCACGCTGGCGTAGGCATCGTCCACGGCTTTTTCGATCACGTCGGCATGGACGCCCTTGACCTTCAGGTCAGTGATCACGCGGCGGCGGCCGAATTTCTCATTGTCGCGGCGAAACGCCGTGTAGGCCGCGGCGTAATTGGAATCGTTCAGGTACTTCTGGTCTTTCAGGCGGGCAACGATTTTATCGAGGATGGTTTCATCGGGGCAGCGGTTCCGCATGAGGCGCTTCAGTTCGGCGACGGAGCGCATCCGGCGGCCCAGCGCGCCGACCGCGTAGTCGTAGAGCGAGGCTTCGTCGAAAGTCTTCTTGGGGCGCTGGAAGGGCACGGCGGTCTCGCCAAGAAGAATAGCAGAAGAAAAAAGGAGGCCGCGAATTTCGCGAATGAACACGAATCAAGCAACTGTCGCTTTACTCGTGAGACCCCACCTTTTCCTGTACCTTTCACGTTCGCGCAGAAAAAAACGGGGAGCCGCCGCAGCGTCTCCCCTTTGTGTTCCTTCGTGTCCTTTGTGGTTAGGCGGTTGTTTATCTTCCCGAGTACCCGGCCTGCTCCATCTGCTCGCGGGCGGCATCGCCGGTGGAGTGGATGCCCTGCACCTTGAGCTTGAAGTCGTCTGGGTTGCTGGCGTTTTCCAGCGCGGTTTCATAGCTGACCAGGCCTTGAGAATACAAGTCGTAGAGCGACTGGTCGAAGGTCTGCATACCGTATTGTGACGTACCGGCGGCAATGGCTTCATGGATCATGCGGGTTTTTTCCGGCACCATGATGCACTCGCGGACGAACGCGGTGGAGATCAGCACTTCGCAAGCCGGGACGCGGCCCGCGCCGTCGGCGCGTTTGACCAGGCGCTGGCTGACCACGGCGCGCAACGTGGCGCCCAGTTGCATGCGGACCTGCTTCTGTTCCGGCGGCGGAAACACCGCGATGATACGGTTGATGGTTTCCACGGCGTCCAGAGTATGCAAAGTCGAGAAGACCAAGTGGCCGGTTTCAGCGGCGTGCAGCGCGGTGGAGATGGTTTCCAGGTCGCGCATTTCGCCCACCAGAATCACGTCCGGGTCCTGACGAAGGCTGGCGCGCAGCGCCGACGCGAACGACGGCGTATCCACTTCCACTTCGCGCTGGTTGACGAAGCCTTTTTTGTCGCGATGCAGAAATTCGATGGGGTCTTCAATGGTGATGATGTGTTCCGGACGGCTGGAGTTGATGCGGTCCAGCATGGCGGCCAGCGTGGTGGACTTACCGGAGCCGGTGACGCCGGTCACCAGGCACAGGCCGCGGGCCTCTTCGCAAACGTGTTCAATCACTTTGGGAAGATAGAGCTCTTCCAGCGCGCGGATCTTGGTGGGAATTACGCGCAGCACCAGTCCTACGTTGCCGCGCTGCTGGAATACGTTCACACGGAAGCGTCCCAGGCCGGCCACGCCGTAGGCCATGTCCAGCTCGGCCTGCTCTTTGAACTTTTGCTTTTGCCGGTTGGACATCATGCTGAACGCCATGTTCAACATGTCTTCGGCGGAGATGCGCGGCTGGTCGGTCAGGGGCACAAGTTCGCCGTCCACGCGGACGTGCGGATAGTTGCCGACTTTCAAGTGCAAGTCGGAGGCTTTGCGCTCCATGGCAATGCGAAGCAGATCATCAATATGCATAGTGCACTCTTCACCAGAAACTGGGCTAGCGACCGAAAATGCCTTCCGTCCGCGGCCGGTACTTTCAGAAGTGGCTGCAACTTAACACGGGACTTCCGGGATGACAATCGGGCAAGCGACCGGAGATGAACCACTCCGGTAACCGCCAGCGTGACCCGGGAAATCCGCCAAAAGGGGGCCTATAAGGCTTTTACCTTCAAGAGTGTACGGTGGATTGCCGGCGACTTACAATGTTACCGATGACACAGAACGTCAATTGGCCTCGAGTGGTCATTGTGGGAGCGGGTTTTGCCGGGATCAACGCTGCCAAGGCCCTGGGACGCGCCCCGGTGAACGTCACGGTGGTTGACCGCAAGAACCATCATACGTTCCAACCCTTGCTGTATCAGGTGGCACTGGCGGTGCTTTCCCCCGCGGAAATAGCCTCTCCCGTGCGTGCCGTGCTGCGAAACGCCCGCAATGTTGAAGTCCTGCTGGGGGAGGTTACGGGCTTTGACCTGGAAAAGCGCCTGGTCCGACTGGACGGCGCGGGCGATGCCCAGCCTTTGAGCCTGCCTTACGACTATCTGGTGGTGGCTTCCGGGGCGACGCACGCCTATTTTGGCCATCCGGAGTGGGCCGAGTTTGCGCCTGGGCTAAAGACCTTAGAGGACGCCATCAACATTCGCCGCCGCGTTCTGATGGTTTTTGAGAACGCTGAACGCGACGCCATTGCTGGCCAGTCCGGGCCGCCCCTGAACTTTGTGGTGATTGGCGCCGGACCCACCGGCGTGGAGCTTGCCGGGGCCATCGCCGACATTTCCAAGCGCTATATGGAACACGACTTCCGCGCCATTGATCCCAGCAAAGCGCGCATCATTTTGCTGGAAGGCGGCCCGCGCGTGCTGCCGGTCTATCCCGAAGACCTTTCTCTCAGCGCCGAGCGCCAGCTTAAGGAGATGGGCGTGGAGGTCCGCACCAACGCGCTGGTCACCAACCTTGAACCCGGCATGGTGACCGTGGGCAAAGAGAAGATTCCTGCGACGGTCGTGCTGTGGGGAGCAGGCGTGTCAGCGTCGCCGCTGGGAAAGTTGCTGGGCGCTCCGGCGGACAGGGCGGGTCGCGTGATCGTGGAACCGGACCTGAGCGTGCCCGGTCATCCTGAAGTTCTTGTCGTCGGCGACCTGGCGGCAGCGTACATGAAAGCCGAAAAAACCGGCGCTGCTGCGCAGGCGAACGCCGGCACGGCAGCGCTGGCCAAGAAAATGGTCCCCGGCGTTGCGCCTGCGGCCATTCAGATGGGCAAATTCGCGGCCCGGCAAATTAAGCGCGCCGTCGCCGGCAAACCGCGCGAAGAATTTCATTACCTGGACAAAGGCACGCTGGCCACCATCGGACGCTCGCGCGCCGTGGGCGACTTCGGTAGGTTCCATGTCTCCGGCTATTTTGCCTGGCTGGCATGGTTGTTCATCCACGTGTTCTTCCTCATCGGCTTCCGCAACCGCTTCATGGTCATGCTGGAGTGGGCCTGGGCTTACATCACCTACAAGAGCAATGCCCGGCTGATCACCGGAGAAGAAGAAAGCCAGCCTGAAGAGAAGCCGAAAGTCAAAGCCAGGTGACCAGGATTTCATCATTGCGTAATTTGGTGATTGGTTAATTTTGAAACCGGAAGGAAGCTGCTAAGTTGTCATAAAAAACCAAAGGACGCCGGTTAAGCGCCCTTCGCCGACTTCTTTTTTTTTGCGCGCTCAATCCACGTTCATCACAAAATAGGCTTCGACGGCGCGCGGCGAAGCAGCCACAGGAAACGGCGAGCCGGGAATCGGGGTAAGAGCGCCAGTGTTGAAGTCAACCGAAAACGCGCTCAGGTTATTGGAGCCCTGGTTGGCCACGTACATGTGCTGGCGTCCATCCACCGCAGACAGATTTACCGGCGTGGTTCCCGTGGCCACCGGGAAGCCAGCCAGCGGCGTCAGCACACCGGTGACCGGATCCAGACGGTAGCCGGAAATATTGTTGCTGCCTTGATTGGCGGCGTAGAGGAACGTACTAAATGCGTTGGCATTGATGGCGCCGGGCTGCGCGCCGGCCGGAACTCCCGGGCCTACAGCCACCAGGCTGCCGTTGCTCTGTATCTTGAATCCCAGGATCTGGTTGTTGGCGGTGTCAGAAGCGTAGAGAAATAGTCCACGCGCCGCGACCCAACTGATGTTGGTGCCGGCGCTTACTCCCAAAGCAGGCAGCGCGGTGAGCGAGCCATCAGCATTGGCATGATATCCGGCCAACTGCTGGTTGCCGGCCGCCACATAGACCACGACTGAAACATTGATCGCGTCGCCGAGATTGGCGACGGTGACGGCCTGCGGGTTGGGCGGCGTGGCAAAGGGAGATCCCGGAACTTCACTCAGATGCCCAAATCTGTCTGTGATGTTGAATACTGAAATGCTGCTGGATCCCTGGTTCAGCACATACACAAAGCCGAACTGCGGCTGCGGCGCGTTTGCCACGGTGGCCCCGCCCCACAGCGCAAGCCCCATGGGATTCGAGCCTACCGGCACGGAAAATCCGGTGTTGGTCAGCACGCCGCTCTGGAAGTCCAGATTGAGCAGCGTCAGCCGGTTGGTGGCGGAGTCGGTGACAAAAACATTGATCAAATCAATCTCCGGCGACTGAAGAAGGATGGCCGAAGGCGACGTCCCGGCGGCGGGCGACGAGATGGGAGAAATCGCTCCGCTGTTGCTTCCTTTGAAGCTGGAGACGTTGGAAGACGCGGGGCTGACGGTAAGCACGAACGGGCCTACCGGACTACCTATGTGGATGACCGGGCCTCCGCCGCCGCATCCTACGAGCAATAAGACCGATATAGCTACAAGAGATAGGATAAGAGCTTTCATGGCGACTCCTTATATCTCTAGAAGCCTACTCTTATCCGAACTATGAGACAACTAGAAGCTTTCGCAGAAAGTTGATCAGCTGAATGTTGGCAGGAATACCAGGTCGTCCTGGGGAACGGATTCCACCTCGCCGCCGGCCTTACGCCAGGCAGCCAGGCCTCCAGTGATGACAAACGCGTTGAAGCCTTGTTCCCGCAGCATATGCGCCACACGGGCGCTGGTGGCCTCGCGCTGTCAAGTACAGTAGAGATAGATCTCGCGGTCCTTGGGCAAGGAAGCGATGGCCTCCGCCAGGTTGTTGGGCTCCAGGCGAATGGACCCCAGGATGCGCTCTGATCCGGAATCGTAATAGCCGTGGCTGCGCACGTCGGCGAGAACGATTTTGCCGGAGTCGTCAGAGCGGACCTTCTCCACCAGCAATTCCACCGGAATGCGGGGCACCACGCGATACACGCGGTGCGTCCAGTACAGCCATGCGCGGTAGGCGATGTAGGCGGCCACCGCCAGCACCACCACGATCTCCACGGCGCGGCCGGCGGTTTGAAAGCCGTGCACCATCACGCCCAGGAAGTTATGGAAGAGATACCCCAGCCCGGCGTAGACCAAGGTGTATAGCGTGGCCCCGGCGGCGTCATACAGCAGGAACTGTCCCAGACGCATCTTCATGCTGCCGGCCAGGGGCGCGGCCATGGTGGCGATGCCGGGAATAAACTTGGCGATGACCAGCGTGGTCTTGCCACGTTTGTAAAACGACTCGGCGGAGCGCAGGATGCAGGTTTCCGGATTGACCGAGACTTTGCAAAGAAATGCCAGCAGGAACCAGCCCATGCGGCGTCCGAAGAAATAGACCAGAAGGTCGCCGACGACCATGCCCCCAAAGCAGATGGCGAACACCGCGGGCGCGCTCAAGATTCCTGAAGCCGCCGCCGCTCCGCCAGCCACCATGGCCAGCGCCGCCGGCAACGGCAGGCCCACGGATTCGGCAAACACGGAGAGAAAGATAATGGAGTATCCGTGGCGCGCGATCAGGCTCAGAAAACTGTCCATGATTTCTTAGCTGCTCCCCATGGTGTTGATGAATTGCACTCTACAGTTATACGGAAAATGACGAAAAGTGGATGTTCTAGTGATCAAGCTTCGCCGTTCGACTACTATGAGATTCGCGCCAAGCCGGAAAGAAGCAGAAAATTCATGGCAGACCAGCGTTACCGGAGAACTCTGAGATGACTGAGAAAGCCGGAATCATGCCTTCCAACGCATTCATCGGGAGGCCGACAAGGCCTACTGAGGGTGAACTGGCCGCGGAACTGGGCAAAGCCAAGCTGCTCTGGGACCAGGTCATCGTCGGCCTGGCAGATGACTTGCAGGTTAACGGCCAGGAATGGAGCTCGTACTCCAAAAAGGCCGGATGGTCACTGCGGCTCAAGCGGGCGGGGCGCATCATTGTGTATCTCTCGCCGTGTCCAGGCTGCTTTCTGGCGTCGTTCGCCCTTGGCGGCAAGGCGGTTGAGGCGGCGCGGAAGAGCCGGCTTCCGGAGAAGGCCATCAAGATCATGGCCCAGGCCAGGAAGTACGCTGAAGGAACCGCCGTCCGGATTGTGGTCAAGTCGCCAGGCGACGCGGCGATTGTCAGGAAGCTGGCCGTCATCAAAGCGGAGAACTGAGCGGCGTTTCGAGCGCAGTACCCATCGCTTATGATTGGAAAATGGTCCCTATCCTGGAAACTCGCCGCCTGCTGTTGCGGCCGCTGGAACTGGCGGACGCCGAGCAGGCCCAGACTCTGTTCCCGCAATGGGAGATTGTGCGCTACCTCGCTGGCCCTGTCCCTTGGCCCTATCCGCCGGACGGCGCCTACACGTTTTACCGCGATGTGGCTTTGCCCGCGATGGAACGCGGCCAAGCCTGGAATTGGACTCTGCGGCTCAAGACCCAGCCGGAGCAGTTGATTGGCAATATCGCCTTAAGGAGCGGGCCGGCGGACAATCGCGGTTTCTGGCTCGGCCTGCCATGGCACGGACAGGGCCTGATGACCGAGGCGGCCGACGCCGTCACCGATTTCTGGTTTGACGTGCTCAAGTTTCCCGTACTGCGCGTAGCCAAAGTCGCGCTGAACACAGCGTCCGGCCGCATTTCCGCAAAGCAGGGAATGCGGATGGTGGGCACCGAAGAGAAAGACTTCGTTTCCGGCCGCTTTACGGCAGAGATTTGGGAGATCACGGCGGAGGAATGGCGCGCGCGGCGGGCGCTGAGAGCTTGACGCTGTGTGAGCCAGACCGGGACATATGGTATTGTTGCACTTAAGTCAAGTGATTGGATCGACGGTCCGTAGGCTCCCAGTTACCAGGTTCGTTGTTCACGCCAAACTCAGCATGTTGGACCACCCCGTGAAGGCGACTCCATGAATGAAGGTTCTCAACCAGCATCAGCCGGGCAAACCGTGAACGGATACCAGATCCTGGGTATGCTGGGGGCTGGCGGCATGGGCATGGTGTATAAGGCCCTGGACATCAAGCTCAAGCGCACGGTAGCGCTGAAGTTTCTCCCTCCGGAATCCAATGCATCGGAAGCCGCGCGGGCGCTGTTTCTGGAGGAAGCGCGCGCCGCCTCCGCCCTGGACCATCCGAACATCGGCACCATCCACGGAATCGAAGAGGACCCCGAAGGACGGCTGTTCATTGTCATGGCCTACTACGAAGGCCAGACGCTCTCGCACAAGATGAACGGCCCCATGCCGCCGTCGGTAGCGGTGCCTATCGCCATCCAGATCGCGCATGGGCTGGCGGCCGCGCACGCCCGCAACATCGTGCACCGCGACATCAAACCTTCCAACGTGGTCCTTACGGCCCAGGGGTTGGTCAAGATCGTGGATTTCGGGCTGGCGCGGGTGATCAGTTCCGCCAATTCCACGCGCACCCTGGCGACCGCGGGCACGGCCTCCTACATGTCGCCCGAGCAGGTGCTGGGGGAAAAAGGGATTGACCGTCGCACGGACTTGTGGTCCCTGGGCGTGGTGCTCCACCAGATGCTGACCGGCGATCTGGCGTTTGAGGGGGACAGCGTGGCTGCCATGCTGTTTGCCATAGTCCATGCTCCGCCGCGCGAGATTCCCAAAGACGTTGCGCCCGAACTGCAGCGCATTGTGTACCGCGCGCTGGCCAAGGACCGTGAGCAGCGTTACCAGAGCGCCGAAGAGATGGCCGCCGACCTGGAGGCCGCGGCTCCGGCCCGGACCGACAACCGGCCTACCATGTCGGACCGCGAGCTGGCGTCGTATCGCGAGAAGGCTTCGGTGTCAGCGCTGGGGCCCATCGCGCAGCCGCGGCGCGGGCCGGCGAAATGGGTCTTCGGGCTTCTGGCGGTAGCGGTCGTGATGGGCTTGAGCTTGCTGGTTCCCGCCGTGCGGCAGCGCGTGGCGCCCGGCATGTTCACGCCGCCGATCCGGCATATCGCCGTGCTGCCCATTGATACCATCGGCAGCAATCCCAATGACGCCACGCTGGCCGATGGATTGATGGAAAGTCTCACCAGCAGGCTCTCCAACCTGGAAGTCGGCAATGAATCGCTCTGGGTGGTCCCCGCCAGCGAAGTGCGGCGCAGAAAGGTCACCGACCCGGGCGCCGCGCTCAAGACCTTCGGCGCCAACCTGGTGGTGGCCGGCACACTGCAGAGAGACCCCGACAAAGTGCGGCTCATCCTGAACCTGATTGACGCCAAGAGCATGCGGCAGCTTGGTTCGGGCGAGTTTGAAGATCGCGCCGGTGATTTTTCCGCGGTGCAGGATTCGGCGGTGGCCAAGCTGGCCAACCTGATGAAGATTCCCTTGACGCGCGACATGCTGCGCAACACTGGCGGGTCCGTGGTGCCGGCGGCCTACGAGCTGTATCTGAAGGGGCTGGGCTTGATCCAGCGTTATGACAAACCCGGCAACCTGGACCAGGCGATT
Organism: Terriglobia bacterium; assembly: GCA_020072815.1. NCBI lineage: Bacteria > Pseudomonadati > Acidobacteriota > Terriglobia > Terriglobia bacterium. The sequence goes on from JAIQGE010000007.1 coordinate 291,230, forward strand.
TCCGCATTGAATGACGCCACCCGGACTGATCCCAAATTCGCGATTGCCTTTGCCGGCCTGGGCGAAGCTTACCTGTTGAAGTTCAAAACCAGCCAGGACCAGCACATGCTGGACGAGGCGTCCGCCAACTGCAACCGGGCGCTGCAGCTCAACGACCAGCTTGCCGCGGTGCACGTGACTATTGGAAGAATCAACGACGCCGGCGGCAAGCACGACGTGGCGCTGCAGGAATTCCAGCGCGCGCTGGCCCTGGAGCCGCACAACGCCGACGCCCTGATTGGTATTGCCCGGGTCTACGAAACCGAGGGCCGGGCCAAAGATGCGGAAGAGATGTTCCGCAAGGCCGCCGCTCTCCGGCCCGATTATTGGGACGGCTACAACACCCTGGGGCTGTTCTTCTATCGCCAGAAGCGCTACCCCGAGGCCATTGCACAGTTCCAGCATGTCAGCGAACTCACGCCGGACAACGTCGCCGGCTACCTGAATGCCGCCGCTGCGTTGATCGAGAGCAACCGCCTGCCTGAGGCTGCCGACGCTTTGGGCAAGGCCCTTAAGATTTCCCCTTCGTATGGGATTTATGCCAACCTCGGCCAAGTCTACTTCCGCCAGGGAAAATATGCGGAAGCCGCCCAGAACACCGAAGCGGCGCTGAAGTTGAACAATAAAGATTACCGGCTCTGGGTCAATCTGGCGGGCCAGTACCGCTGGTTGAATGACGATGCCAGGGCCGTGGAGGCCTACCGGCAGGCCTTGCAGATGGTGGAAGAAGTTGCCAAGCTCCGTCCCCAGGATGCCGGCGTGCAGGTCCAGCTGGGCCAGTTATACGCGTACCTACAGCAGAAGCAGAAAGCCGTCACGCGTGTGGAAACGGCGCTGGCCCTGGCTCCGGATGATCCTGATGTCCTGGAGAACGCAGCGGTCATCTACCAGGCGTTGGGTGACCATGCCCGGGGAATCCAATACGCGATCAAGGCGCTGGACAAGGGCTATGATCTGGAATTCATGAAGCAAGATCCCGAAGCCCGGGCGCTGCTAGCCGACCCGGAACTTCAGCGGGTAATCAGTAGAGGTCCACACCAACAACCATAGTAATTCGAAAGGAGATGCAATGGCAGATATCAATATAACCGGCAGTGGCAGCAACCCAGTTGCGAATAACTACACTGTGGGGGAGAACCAAACGGCGGTTTCATTCCATTCCGCGAATGCCGCGGTTCAGGTTTGCTTTTCCAACAACACTACCTTCGGAGTCTGGGGCGTCGCGATTCCACAGGGCGGCAATAAAACAGACGTGACCATCGCAAGCCGCGCGAGCGTGAACTACGAGGTACACCCCTCGGGTTACGCTTGCCCGACGGGGGCCAAGCCCACAGACGCCACGCAGTACACCATCACCATCGGATCCACGCCGGGCCCACACCCTCCGGGCCATGGTCAATACAAGAAGTAAGCCGCAGGACCCAAGAGTGAGCTGGCGTTCAATAGCAGTTTCAATAGTCCAAAATAAAAAGGCCGCACAGTCCGTGCGGCCTTTTCTTGCAGTCGAAAATTCTCTGCCCTTCTTGACGTGTACAACACGCGCCTCCTACAATGTTGGGCGGTTCTAAGCCTGTCAAAACCATCGCATCAAAGGTTCGATTGCTTCGGAGCTACTAGCTTGAAGAAAGGATATCAAATGCTAACACTTCTAGTGATAGTCATTGCTCTTGGGGGGCCTTACACGATAACTATTGGGGGAGGTTAACCCCCGAGCTTCCATCTTTCTTTCAGAAGAGGGCCACGTGGCCTTCTTCTTGTGTTTTAGGGCTAACCTCTAACTTCGACTATGGCCTTTTTGGCGTCGTTCTTCACCGAAGACCTTGCCGAAGTCCGTCCCCAGGAATGTCGGCGTTTCGGGTCAGGCCCCCACCGCCTGTTTCGCGTGGTTCTTGACCGGAACTTTGGTGAACCAGTTGTGGCGGTCAGCGGCCGTGCCGTTCACTATGCCGAAGAACTCGCGTTGCAGCGCCAGCGTGACCGGTCCGGTCTTGCCGTTGTTGACGTTGATCTTGTCAATGGACTTGATGGGCGTGATCTCTGACGCGGTGCCGCAGAAGAAGACTTCGTCGGCGATGTACAGCATTTCGCGGGGAACCATCTGCTCCACCACCGGCAGGCCGATATCTTCAGCCAGGGTGAGGATGGATTCGCGGGTGATGCCCGGCAGCACGGAGTTGCCCAGCGGCGGCGTGATCAGCTTGCCTTTGCGGACCATGAACAGGTTGGCGCCCGAGGCCTCGCTCACGTAGCCGTTCACGTCCAGAGCGATGCCCTCCACGTAGCCGTTCACAATGGCTTCCATCTTGATCAACTGGGAATTCATGTAATTGGCCCCGGCCTTGGCCATGGCAGGCATGGTGTTGGGCGCGATGCGCGACCAGGACGAGATGCAGGCCTCCACGCCTTCGGTGACATCGCCCTTGCCCAGGTATTTGCCCCACGGATAGTTGACCATGTAGGTCTCCGTAGGCGAATTGAAGGGGTTCACGCCGGCTTCTCCATAGCCGCGCATGACGATGGGCCGCAGATAGCACGGCCAGACGCCGTTGACGGCCACCAGTTCGCAGGCGGCGTCGCACAGCTGCTCCAGCGACTGGGGAAGCTCAATGCGGTAGATCTTGGCGGAGTCCAGCAGGCGCTGCATGTGGTCGCGCAGCCGGAAGATGGCAGGCTGGTTCTTGGGAGCGTAGCAACGGATGCCTTCGAATACGGAAGAACCGTAGTTAACGACGTGAGACATCACGTGGACCTGGGCGTCTTTCCAAAGGATGAATTTCCCGTTGTGCCAGATCTTTTCGGTCGCTTGAATCGCCATGCCAGGCTCCTTGTTTCCGTGGTGTGGTCCCGCTTGCCGCTTGTTTCAGACTTCCGCCCGGGCCGTGTGGCGGGCCAAAACGGTCTTCCAGTCTTTTAGATAAGATTCTGGGCGCGAACGCACCATTATATCTGACGGAATTTCCCCCGGCTAACTTTAGATCAGGTAGAAAAGCATTTGTTTCCAACATGACAAAAGTCAGCCGGGAGGGAGCCTTTTACGGGTGCTGGCCGCCGCCGGCTGCCGGCTTACCGGCTTCCGGGCCGGGCGTGGGAGCGTTCTGGGCCACGGTGGCGGGTGGCGAATACAGATACTGCTTGGGGTCCTTCATCATGACCGGCATGGCGGCAAACGGCTTGGAGTAGTCATTGGCGGCGTTCCAGAACAGGAACCCGTTGCCTCCGTGCTGTTTTGACGTCCCCACCTGGGCCAGGATGTACTGCGGCGAATAGGTCTTGGTGCGCCAGTGGAAGGCCTGCAACCAGGGCCGAATCACCACGCCGGAGCCGGCGGTAACTTTGCCGAAGCGGTCCATGGAGATGGCGATGAAATGTTCCGGCGCATCGCCCGGATGGGCGTAGCCATCCATGCCAAAGAAGTGCGACGGGTAGATCATGGGCGACACCACGTCACAATGCTTGGCCATCTTCACAATGTCCTGGCCAGTGTGGCGCAGGTCAACACTACGTTGCCAGGCCATCACGCCGAACACGTCCAATGAGAGCAGCACGCCCGCGGGATGCAACTCAGAATAAGCGCGCTCCAGGAAGGCGGCGATGACGTCATCACGCTGCAGCTTCGATTTTGGGTCTTTCTGGAAAGCGAACTCGGCGTCTGCCTGGTTGCCTTCAGCGGGGAAGCGGACGTAATCAAACTGAATTTCATCCACGCCGGAGGTGGCGACGTATTTCGCCAGAGCAATGTTGTAGTCTTGCACCTGCTTGTTGGAAGGGTCGGCCCAGACCAGCTTGCCGTTTTCTCTCCACGGTTGATGCAGACTGCGCGACTGCACCGCCTGTGCGCCATGGTTCTTGGCGATGTTGTCATCCCGGAACAGCGCCTGGCGGGCGATCACGTGCATGTCCAGCGAATGCAGATAGCGCACGTACTTCGGCAGGTTGGTGATCGGATGGTTCTTGATCTTCCGCGCCAGCGGATGATCAAACGGAACGTTGATGGTGCCGTCACTGTCCTTGATGTCAAAGACCACGGCGTTGCCGCCGGCTTCATGCCAGCGGCGGACAAGCTGAATGCCTTTGGCGCTGCCCGCGGTGCCGCCGGTCAGGTAGATGGCTCGAACTTCGCCGTCTTTAGGGAAGGGGCGGCTCTTTTCCACGATGGGCTGCGGCTCAATGCCGGGGATGAGAGCGGTTTCGCCCTTCTTGAACGTCGTTTTGCCGTGGTTGGCCTTGGCGATGGCTTCCACGTACTCGGCCACCGTCATATACTGTGACTCGCTGAGGTGCTGGCGCGCCAGAAACTGCGCGCTGGTTACAGCCTTGGCTTCATGGGCGATGGTGCCCGGCGGCAACTGCTGCGCTGCGGGGGCCGCGGGCTGCGCGCCGTTACTTTGAACGGCAGGGTTCTGCGCGGCGGGCTTTTGTGCCGCCGAGACATGCGTCTGCGAAAACAGTTCGGCGTGACGCGTGAAAAAGAAAATTATGACCAGCGTGACGACAGCCGACACGGCTGCCGTGGAAACCACTCTAAGTTTCTTGGGTACCATTCGGAGCTACTCTTTTCCGGGGTCTAAGAGGCATCTTAGCACGCCCCGGCGTGTGGAAATCAAAATGGCCGGTGGTGCTTGGACTTAGGTCATAAGGTGCTCTTCGCCGCAGGCGAAGAGCACCAGCTGTTAGCCTTTAGCCATTAGCCGTTGGCCAAAATCGAAAACCCCGAAGTGGTTTTTGGATTTACGAAGGCTAATTCGCACGATTCAGAAACTGGCTTGGGTGGATTCTTGCCCCTGGCATTACGATGGACAAGCTAAAGGCCAAGGGCCAAGAGCTAATGGCTGCTCTTATCCTTTCTTCAACTCCACCAGCACTTGGCGCGCGACTTCTTTTAGGGTTTCGAAAACGCCAACACCTTTAAACGCGACGGCTTCGAACACCGGCTCGCCTTTGCGCTGCAGTTCGCGCTTGAGGTCTTCCACCGGCATGGCGGTGGGCAGGTCGCGCTTGTTGAGTTGCAGGACGTAAGGGATCTTCTTGAAATCGTAGCCGTGTTCTTTCAGGTTTTCCTGAAGATTTTCCAGGGCCTCCAGGTTGGCGTCCAGGCGCTCTTCCTGCGAGTCGGCGACGAAGACCACGCCGTCCACGCCGCGCAGGATCAGTTTGCGGCTGGCGTCGTAGAAGACCTGTCC